>NZ_JADEWY010000135.1 GCF_015207375.1 Coleofasciculus sp. LEGE 07092
CCCCAGCTCCCCATCTCCCTGCCTTAAGAAGGCTTAGTAACTGGTATGTACTTGTACAAAACCCTCAACACTTTTTGTTGAGTAATTGGCTTAGTTAAAAAGCCAGAAGCACCCACTACCTTGGCTCGCACTCGGTCTACAATTCCGTCATTACCTGTGAGAATAATTACAGGTATATTTTTGAATACTGAAACTCGGCGAATTTGGGAGCAAATTTCATAGCCGTTTGCTACGGGCATGACCAAATCTAAAAAGATGAGGTTGGGTTTGTGTTCGAGTAGCTGCACTAGAGCTTGTACCGAATCTTGAATATTGATGTAGCGATAGCCAGCATTGGATAGAACGTTACCCATCGTCTGGCTATCAATACGGCTGTCATCGATATAAGCCACTAGAGGAGCAGTTTGTAGAGCGGGTGATGGGGAAGGTAGGGGGATAGAGGGGTTGAGTGAAACTTTGCCGTTATCTTGCTTCTTTATTGCCTCATCCAAGTCCTGTTTGCTGTCAGTAGTTTTGAGAAGTTCAGCAGTAATGCTTAAGTCTTCAATTTCAATCAAGCCAATTAATCCACTACGGATGTAAGGAAGAAGGGAATGGGTTAGAGGTAAAGGGTTCTGTTTTAACTTGATGGCTAGATCTCTTAGGGCTTGCTTGCCATCGGCTAAGATTGTGAGATTTTGATAGGCAATTGATGAAGTCTGCTGACGCAATTTTTCGGCTTGCAAGATGACGGGAGCTTGGTTGGGTGAATAGTCGCTTAAACCGGCTTGCTGCCAAGCCTGCCATGTCTCAAGGGCTTGCTGCCAAACTTGATCAACACGAATCACAACCCAGCCAAAATCAATGACGTTGTTTGGAATCTGTCTGTATGTGAGTTTTAACCCTGAACGATAGCCAAATAGTTCCCCGGCTTGGATAATATCAAACAGGAGTTCGGTGGCATGACTTTCCAGAAGTCCTGCCATTTGTCCCAGCATTACTTTTCCTTCTCTTACGAGGGCAGCCAAGCATTCATAATTTCGACATTGAAGGGTTGCGCCTTCCTGCCCAATTGCATCGACAATTAAGTGGGGACAATGCCGAGAAAGCTGACGATACCAACGGCGGATCGGATGCCGAACACTACCACAACCAATCAAACTCCCTAAGCTAAAGTACAGCCTCCATTTCTGGTGTTGGGGAGTTGAAACAGATACATCTAATTGACCTGTAAATTGTTGGTTAGCACAATCTTGAATTCGCTTTAACAGCTCTTCGGTGCTAAATATGACATCATTTCTGGCGATTGGCCATTCGACTGAGCCAACAGATGAAGGAGCAAGCATGAGCGATAAATCAGGGTTTTTAGAACCGGAAATAATTACATCAATCACCATTATTTTTTGTAAAACTCAGAGCTTATATCAAGATAAACACAGCGAGTTTGGCTCAAATGCGTTGAGGCAAAAAGACTGGCTATATTCCCAGTGCCGGAACAAAGGACTAAAAAACTGGGTTTGCAGTAACAAATTCGACCAAAAATTACCGGGTATATTTGATACTACCCTGAAACGAGTCTGCCTTCACTAGGCGTGTCTCTGTTATATTAATTCAATACGGCTGGAAGGAGGCATTGGTAGATGTGTTGCACCGCTTAACACCCAGCGCGATCACAGAGTTTTGCATTCTCATAGTGTTAGTCTTTACCCTAAGACTCGTTGCTCTTGGGAGTGAGACTAACCTATGATTCAAAGTATAACAACTAACGTTTCAACTGTCAGCCTAGTGTTCATAAATCCTAAGTCACGCTTGACTTTTATTTTTTTGGTGTTGTCTAGGGACAAGAGCAATAAAAGTAGGACGGCTCGTTGTAATTATCACCTTGGTGTGATAGGTCTGTCGAGGTATTTATTAATTTCGACAAGATGAAAATCTATTTAAGAGACTGACCGAGAAATAGACATTTATTGTTTTTGGGACTGAGCAGGCATTAAAGTCGGCAAATAGGTCTGTAAAACGTTCAGCAGCTTTTCCCGGCTGATTGGTTTTGTTATAAAATCTGATGCGCCGACTATCTTGGCTCGCGCTCTGTCTATGATACCGTCCTTGCCGGTAACAATAACCACAGGTTTATCTTTGAAAAATGGAACGCGGCGAATTTGAGCGCAGATTTCATAGCCATTGGCAATCGGCATGACTAAATCTAAGAAAATCAAGTCGGGTTTATGGGAGATTAGTTGTGATAGAGCTTTTTCCTGATCCTGAATGTTGATGAATTGATAACCTGCCTGGGTGAGAACTTGATTCATAATCAAGATATCGACTTGACTATCCTCAATACAAGCGATTAGGGGATAAGTTGATTTAGGTTGCACTGAGTTGGCTGGAGTTGTAACTCTCTTATATTCAGGGCTAGAGGTTAAAGGTAGCTCAATCGTAAAGCTCAAGTCTTTAACTTCAATGAGTCCGATTAAGCCTTGGTGGGTGTAAGGCAAAATTTGTTGAGCTAAAAGCAACAGACTTCGGTTTAATTTAACCGCTAAATCCCTGAATGTCCAATTACCATCTGCAAAAGTAATCAGGTTATCGTAGAACGTATCTGAACTTTGCTGCTGAAATCCTTTTAAATCTTTAAAGAGCTGAATCCCATCTACTAAAGCACTTAGATTTCCACCAGATAGTAATGAAGTTTGTCGCTGTAATTCCTCCACTTGTAAAATATTGGGGGCTACGTTTGGAGAAATATCAATTAAACCGGCATTTTGCCACGCTTCCCAAAACTGCATAGCTTGCCGCCAAATTCGTTCAGCAGATGTCATCACCAAGGCTGAATCGATGGTGTCTTGGTGAATCTGACTGTAGCTGAGTCGTAACTTTGACCGATAGCGATTTTGTTGCAACTGTTGAATAATATCGAACAGGATCTCTGTGACGCAACTTTCAATAATGACTGCCACCTGCGCCTGGGGAAGTTTTCCCTGTTTCACCAGTTCGGCTAAGGAGTCATAGTTCAACTGCTGGAAACAGTTTAATGTTTGAGTAGCGGCCTCGCTAATTAGCTGTGGGCAATGCCGAGAGAGTTGACGATACCAACTGCGAACGGGATGTATCCCACTGCCACCGCAGATTAAACCGTCAGAAAAATAAAGGCTCCAATATTGATTTTGGGAATTTTCGATATCCCATCGACCTGTAAATTGTTGGTTAGTGCTAGAGAGAATCTGGTTGATTAGGTCGTCAGGGGTAGCTAGCTCATGAGTCGAGATAGGTGGTGCCATGGCGCTAAGACATTCCGACCATTTTTGGGAATACCCTATAGCTGGCTGCATTTGATCTTTCATAAATTGTCTAGTCAAGATATTTGCCGGAGTAAAGTTTGGCTGAATTGTAACCTTCAACAATCAGCCATGCAGAAATAACTAAGTCATAAGCCCTGGTTGACAAGGAGGCTTTTCGATGGAGCTAATTACTTAAAAACTCCTGTGGATTTGTACTGAGTACAGAAAAGCCAACCTTACTGCTTGTTTTGTACGAAACGCCCTGCCTAAATATGCACAGACTAGGGGATTAATTTTTAACGTCTGATGTAGATGCGATCTTTATCCTAGACGCGATCGCGAGGAATTGGGTGAAGCTTGTATCAAGTTTTGTAGAGCTTCTATTAATCTTCTTTCAAGAATTTTGTGATTTTTTCTAAGCTCCGCTCACCGTCGCCTCACGATGTCAGCGGTCTATCTGGGTATTGTACACATAACGACCCCAGCAAGTGAAAATCAATTTCTACTTGCGCACTCGTCGCCCCAATCACAGGTACGACTGAATCTATCGGTAATAGTCTACTACTATACCATGCCTAAGCAAAGTCGTGTTAATAACTGCCTAACTCTTTAATTAACTCATTGAGTACTTTCTCCGCTGCCTTGTAAGCAGGCGCGTTCCTGCCAATTTGGAAATTGCCAAGAATGCGAGCGCAAATTGTTTCCAGATCAGATAACTTTTGAAGTTGTAGCCTGAGAGTTTGATTTTCAACCCTCAGGCTACTAATTCCCCCAACGCTGCTCTCAAGCGAGCTAACTCCTCCCGAATCGGTTCGATTTGGGTAGAGATGCGTGTGTCTATTTCTGCCACATTAGTCGGGGCAAGGGGAATATCTAAAGCAGCTTTGATGGCATTTGTAATAAATTCAGTCTGGGTAAGGTTTTCGGCAGCACACTTAGCGCGAATTGCCCCGAGCAAGTTGCTGTCTATGCGAAGACTTATCTGAGTCCGTTTTGCCATTGCTCCATTGAAAACACTCAGATTAGCACAGGATGAGAGGATAAACAACAACTTATTGAGTAGGTCGGCACGGGTTTAAACTTTATGGGTGACGGTTGTCATTGGTCATTCGTCATTTGTCTTGGGGTTTGGGTTTCCAGCCTCTTTTCCTTCTTCAATATCCTCGACTAAACGGTCTAGCTCGCACTGCATCTGAGAGCAGACTTTTTGATAGCAGGCATTGACATAATCACGATTACTGGCGGCAGTGCGACCATAATGCTCAAAGACAATTGGGGTACAAATACGAGTGTGCATCGTTACAGGTAAGGGAATATTGGGCAAAGGTCCAATTGCCAATCCCCAAGGTAGACCTAGATAGATAGGAAAGACTTGTGGATCAATACCAAACAACCACGGCAGCATTCCCCACTCGTGCAGTTGCCGTGCCTGTTCGTAGCAATCACCTAAAACAAATAGAGTATCGTGTGCTCCGTGGGAAATGACTGGCACAATCGGCACGCCTTCCCAAAGAGCTAGCTTGATAAATCCCTGACGTCCTGCAAAATGAATTTTCTGGCGCTGGTGATAGGGACGAAACAAGTCTTGCGCCCCTCCTGGATACACTAGGACACTAGCACCTTTCCGGAAAGCAGCGATCGCCATTTTAGGATGAGCCATCACCGCTCCAACTTGAGCCGCTAGCTGCGCCAGTTCTGGATAGACTTTCCAAACGTGGGGATGCATTAAACCATAGACCAGACGCTCTGTGCCAAACCGCCGAAACCAGTCATACATCATCATCGACATATCTGGGGCAGCTAGTCCCCCATTGTGGGAGCCAACAAGTAATACTTTAGTCTGAGCTGGAATATGGTGCCAACCATCGGTTTTTACTCGAAAGTAATGATGGTAAAACCATGACCACATGGGCATCAATGATTCAATCGTTCGGGGGTCTCGCTCCTCTAGTGACCAACCCAGTCGCTGGATAGAGGCTTTGCTGGCATTCATGAAGGTTAACGTTAAGTTACGGTTTGCTGATTAGTTTATTTTGACTGGAATTTAGCTTAATCGGCGAGAAGCCCCACATCTGCACTTCTTCGAGTCAGTGTGAGGCTGCCGGTGAGCGTCAGCCGAACCGATGAATCGCCAGTGAATTGATGCTATGAGGGGCTAGGGGAGAGGTATCCCTTGCAGTACTGGGAGTACACTTATCTATACTTGTGTCTCCTTTCGTCTGCAATTGACAAAAAAAATCCCCTTGGCAGGCATCTCAGACCTAACTAGGGGGATTCCCAAACAACCTAAACACTAAACAGGAGAATAACGACCACGTTGGACTGCGTTTAAGCTCCCTTACTTAACTAGTTTGGAGTCTGGACAGCCGTTTTGGGTAGAGTAACGATGAAGTTGCTGTAAAAGTTTGGTGAACTTGCGAGTCTCTTTTATTGCTTGAATGGCTTATTACCCAGTACCACCATCGGTATTAGCTAGTTCTCTCTGCAAGGGTAGTGTCACGGTGAAGGTTGTTCCTACTCCAACAACACTATCAACAGTAATTCCACCGCCGTGTAAGTCTACACTTTTTTTAACAATAGACAGTCCCAGTCCTGTACCTGGAATGCCACTGACATTGCTAGCACGTTGAAAGGAATCAAAGAGGTGTTTTCTATCTTCAGGTGGAATGCCAATACCGCTATCTTGAATGCGGAAAACTGCGTTTGAGTCTGTACACATCAGGTCGAAATGAATCTTACATCCTTCAGGAGAATATTTGATGGCATTGGAGAGCAAATTGGTAAAAATATGCCTTAGGAGTTTTTCATCCATTTGGGCGTCGGCACAGTCGCACTGGTTGGTAAAGATAAGGGTGTATTTGGGGGCATTCCCTTGAAATGTGTCTACGAGTTCGCGACAAAATGCTACCAAATCGATAGAATCAGGGGTATATTTGAGTTTGCCCAGTTCGACTTGATTGACAATCAACACATCATCGAGGAGTTGCGTCATCTGCCCCACTGCTAATTTAATCCGTCGATGGTGATTCCGTTTTTTCTCTTCTGGCAATTGGTTGCTGTACTGTTGCAGCATATACTCAGAGGATAGGATTGTGGTTAGGGGTGTACGGAATTCGTGGGAAACCAAGGACATAAATTGGGAACGGAGTTCGTTTATTTCTCGTTCCTTGACTAGGGCGTGTTCTGTAGTTTTTAGTCGAATTTTCCATCTTACATATCCGTAAACTGTACTTACAAAGGTGATAATATAAAGACTATACGCCCACAATGTTTTCCAGGGGGGAGGAATAATGGTTATTTTGAGGGATGTGCCTTCTTCATTCCAGATACCGTCGTTATTTGAACCTTTGACTCGGAAGGTGTAGGTGCCGGGTTCGAGGTTGGTGTAACTAGCGTAGCGTCGGATGCCTGAGTAAATCCAATCTTTGTCAAATCCTTCTAGTTTGTAGGCGTACTGGTTTTTTTTTGGGTTGGTGTAGTCGAGGGCAGCGAATTCAAAGCTAAAGAATTCGTCTTTGTAGGAGAGTTTGATGTCGCTAGCTTCAGAAATTGCTGTGTCTAGTTTTACACTTTTATCGAAAATTTTAAAATCAGTGATAACAATAGGGGGAATGTGGGGATTGTCTTTTACTTGGTCGGGATAGAAGGAATTGAAGCCATTGAGTCCACCGAAGAACATTTCTCCATCTTTCGTTTTGACATAGGCTTTCACTCCATCGAATTCATTGCCCTGAAGCCCATCGTTGACATCGTAGTTTCTAAAGGTTTCGGTTTTAGGGTTAAATTTTGATAGTCCTTTGCCAGTGCTTAACCAAAGGTTTCCATTATCATCTGATAGAATGCCGACAACAGAGTTGTTGGGAAGACCATCTCTTGTTGTGTAATGGGTAAAGGTTTCGGTGGCGATATCGAATTTATCAAGTCCACCTCCGTAAGTGCCAATCCAGAGCGTACCTTCTGGATATTCATATATTGATAAAACCCGATCATAACTCAAACTATTGGGATTATTTGGGTCGTGTTTGTACTGGGTAAACTCCTCAGTTTGATGATCAAATTTGTTGAGTCCGCCATTGAAAGTGCCAATCCAGAGGGTACTTAAATAATCTTCGTATAGTGAGGTTGTACTGTTATCACTCAAGCTCTTAGGGTCATTAGGATTATAGGTGAAGTGAGTGAATTTTTTAGTTTGGCGATCAAATTTATTAAGCCCACCGCCGAATGTGCTAACCCATAAATTACTGAATTTGTCTTCAATAATGAAATTCACATTATTATTACTCAAACTATAAAGTTCATCTGGCTTATGAGTATAGTTCGTAAATTTTCCATTTTTTTGATCAAACTTGTTTAGTCCACCACCGCCTGTACCTATCCAAAGTACACCAGACTGATCTTCATTGACTGACCAGATTTTGTTGCTACTTATGCTGTTAGGATTATCGGGTTCATGTGTGTAGTGGGTAAATTTTCCATTTTTAGGGTCAAGTTTGTCCAGACCTCGGTTGAAAGTTCCAATCCAGAGTCCCCCACTTATGTCTTCGTAAATTGATGCGATATGATTATCAATTAAGCTATTATAATTGGGTATTTCTTGTTGGTAAATAAAAAATTTATTTTTTTTTAGATCAAGCTTATCAATACCGCTGAAACCTGTTCCGATCCACAATATTTCTGAATTGTCTATCAAGATAGAAGCAACTGTGTTTTCACTCAAGCTTTTTGGGTTATCTGAATCGTGGGTGTAATGAGTAAATTGGTTGATTTTGGGATCAAATTTATCGAGTGCTGTGCCGTAGAAATTTCCATACCAGCTACTGGTTGTTAGCCAGAGATTACCTAATCGATCTTCAACAATTGAACTGACAGTATTATCGCTCAAACTGTTAGAATTATTGGGGTCGTGTAGGTAATGAGTAAACTGCCGTGTTTGGCGATCAAACTGATTGAGTCCTCCACCATTCGTGCCAATCCAGAGCGTATCTTCTTGGTCTTCATAAATCGACAAGACAGTATCACTACTTAAGCTGTTAGGATCATCAAGGTTATGTGTATAGTGAGTAAACTGCCGTGTTTGACGATCAAACTGATTAAGTCCTCCACCACCAGTGCCAACCCATAGCGTGCCCGATTTGTCTTCATAGATTGACAAGACAGTATTGTTACTCAAGCTATTAAGGTTATTTTGATCATAGGTGTAACGAGTAAATTGCTTAGTTTCCCGACTAAACTGATTGAGTCCTCCACTATCAGTGCCAACCCAGAGCGTACCCAATTTGTCTTCATAGATTGACCAGACGGTATTACTTCCTAGACTATTTGGATTTTCAGGGTCATTGGTATACCGAGTAAACTTCTCTGTTTGGCGGTCAAATTTGTTTAGTCCCCCGCTCTCAGTGCCAATCCAGATTGTGCCGAACTTATCTTCATAGATTGACAAAATAAAGTTATCGGATATTGAATTTAAGTCTAGTTCATTGTATTTATAAACTGTAAAGCGATATCCGTCATATTTATTGAGTCCATCTTGAGTACCAAACCAGAGAAACCCTTGACTGTCATTAAGCATTGCAAGGACGCAACTTTGGGACAGTCCCTTGTTAACACCTATCTGCTCAAATTGAAGGTTATATTCTTCACCATAAACATTTGATGGTAGGCTCAATATGAGGTAAATTGTCAGGATTGCTAGAAATATCCTCTTTAGCAAAACTATGATTTTAGGGCTTATTCCCAAGTGCAAATGGACTAAATATAACATATAACGAAATGCCGAAGCCCATATACTCTGATGGTTTGAGGTAAACTTGCAAGTAGTAGTGTGGGCATTGCCCATCCTAGTGTAGAAGGAATATAAAGCGGATGAACTGACACTTACAGGTGCAGTCTTTACAGAAAAGCGCTACTTAAAAAGGCAGTTGTAAATATCAAAGAGTGTATCGACAACTTCCTTCCTCGCAGTCAGAAACAGGATAATCAGAGTTATCTCCACTAGTCCAAGACTGTATCGGTTTTTCCGCCAATCCTTCTGGCTTATCAGGCAACGACATTTCGTAAACGACGTTACCTTCCTGACCGGGAACTTTGTCTGTCACAATCCCCACCAAAGTATGGTCATTCACGCTGAATTCTACACCACTGGGAAGAGTTAGCCCATTTTCTTCCAGAACAGCATTGGGATTCAAGCGGAATTGGGAGTTAAAATCCTCATCTAACCAGCTCTTAGCGACAATTTTGGACAAAACTTTTTGTGCTTCGGTACTATCTTTTGTTAACAAAGGCATTTCGATTTCCTCTTAATTACAAGAATGGGTTAAGTTAAAGTGGCAGTCCATCAAACACGGATAACAAGCATCTCAAATTGATTCCCGTCACCCTCAATGGGTTAATCTGTGAGGCTAGCTAGTTTTCGCTTCTCACATTTACCCATTGTGCCAGACAATATAACGTTTTGTAAAACTCTACAACAGTTTCTCTAACATCAAAGTAGCCTAGATAGCATTATAAGGCTAATTTATGGGTTGGCTCCCCAAGATGAATTCCCCTACCGAAGTTTCCGCATAATAATCTGTCCCCACCGCCGCCGCAAATAAATCAGAATTTCCAGCGCCAATTGCACAAGGTGCCAGATTCATGGCAGTGGCTACCAGGTACATCGTCTGTTGCAAGGAACCTACATCCTTGAGGATGAGAGAATAGGCAATGGATTCATAAACCCAAGCAATCCTAGGGAAACGTGCAGCAAAGATAAGCAGCACCTGCGGCATACAGGATTTGCCATTTGCCAGATATGCATCTTCTAAAAGCACTTCTACCTGACTGTTTCTGCTACTCAGGTGCGTAAGCTGATGCGCTTCGGGACAATAGCGGTAAATTCCCGAATCAAGATTTTCACAGGTATTGACGATCGCATAAAGTTCTAACTCATAACGACCACCACTATTAGCATAAGGTCTATGAGTACATTCCCCATAATCCTTAGCCACTATTCGTTTATTTCTCGCGCAGCGGTAAATAAACTCACCTAACTGTTTGTCAGTCATCGGTTTATCGCTATAACGTCTAACTGACTGCCTCTCTTCCAAAACCCGGGTGAAAGGATAATCGTCCTGTTTGAGTTTCTCGATATCTGGCTGGTAAAGTTCGATGATGTTATCAGACACTTTCGGTTTCACCATGGGAGGCTGGGGAATCTTGTCTACGAATCGAAACGTTTTCCCCGCTGGATTACTATGCCGTCCTCTTCGACTCCTCGCATGAAATAGCAAATCGTGAAATTCCCAAGAAACCAACGCCTCCCTTTCTTCTTCTTTCAGCTTACCCTCTTCGCTAACTTCCCCTAGCATTTCACTACTCAACAACAGGCTGAAAAACTGCCGTACTGTCTCTTGGGAAATACCTGGTATTTTCGTGCAGAGTTCCTTACAGGTTTGCGGTTTTGCCAGTTCAGCAACCAGTGCCGCCCCTTTCCAACCCTTTAAAATAATCGCTACCTGAGATAAAGGAGATTCTAGTACTAGCTGTTCATCAATTTTGTGGCAATAGGCAAAACGCGATATAGCATAGCTTCGCTCAATTGCTGCTTCTTGCAACTGGAACTTCTGCAACGGGTAAATAGGAATCCGAGTGGCTAAGGGCAAACCTTCACAAAGAACGGTATGGCAAAGCATACCCCACTTGATAAACTGTTCGAGGTAATAGTAAAACTGTGGAAGTTCTGAAACTCCATCGCTCTGAAGGACTAAATCGCTGAGATTTTCCTCCGTTGCACCTTCAGCGGCAAGCGTTTTGATAGCAGCTAACAGTCCAGGTGATATCGGCTCAATAGTTAGGGTGTACTGTGGAATATTCCCCTTGATACGAGGTGATTGAATGATTATGCGATCGCTTGATTCTTCAATGACAGAAATGTTATTTTTAAAAGATAGAATAAATGGATTTTGCATAAGCCGAACCAATAGAATCAAGCCTTCTTATTTTAAAATTCCCTTATTAATAAAGAGATAGGGGGTATAGCCCACCTTGACAAAACGACAAAACTATTAATTAAAGAAACATCGGAAAGGGATTAAGCTGATGTTCTGGCAACGGTTCTGATAACCAGCCTAATTTTACCGGAACCTCATACAGCCGTCCAGGTGCCAAGCGCTTCCAAAAGTGACGCATTCCCGGCGCGATAACCTTAACTACATTTAATCCAATATCAGGACGAGTCTGATCCAAAACTAGCACCTCCATACCCTGCCCTTCAGCAATCTGCACACACGTCATCACATCATCGCGCAAGTCATCACTCCACATCTGAGCATAATCGCTATAGACCTTCGGTTTAATGTTAGCATCAGGAGCCAGATAAGGCTGATTGTTTAGTGTTGCAGTCTGCCACCACGCCTTTGCTACAGGATCATCAAAGCGGTATTGAGTACTACCGTTAGCATCCATCGTTAAAACAGCGGGTAAGATTTGATTCAATTCAGTAATTGCCCGCAAAATCGCAATTTTCGCGTCAAAATGCGCTCCAAACCCGAAGACGATATCTTCTACTTCTCTATCCGTTCGCCTAGAGATAGCAACAAACGTGGGAATCGTGAGATCCGTGGTGAGATCCAAAACCCAGATATCCCGATGAATCCTGCGATAATACTCAATAACCGCTTGCAAATACGGCTCATCAAAACTCGCTAAATCTACCGCCGGACGCTTCACTCGATTGTACCACCACAACGCCACCCCATCCCGTTCAACCAACTCCATAAACCCTTGCAAAATGGCTTCTTCCTTCGTATTTCCCGCCGCTGCCCCATTAGAATTTGCCCAACAGTACGGATTTTCCTCTCTGGGATAGCCGTAGTAGCAAAATGCAGTCGGAAGATACTTAAAATCGTGATAGGTTAACGACCAAACGGGTGTCCATTCAATCTCCCGTTCCTCGTCAAAGGGTTCTGGCACTTTCTGATTGAGAAGCGATTTCGCGTTCCATGCTTCACGATTTTTATATTGAGTTTCACTAAAATTCATACAAGTACTAGGATGAATTGCCGCATCCCCCATTCTTCTGTAACTCTCCTTCTGCCTGATTTCATCCCCTTGAAAAATACCCGAATATCTCTCTAATGCTTCACAAAGGGCGCTTGCCTTTGCTTGAATATCTGTTTTCCCCTTCCCACCACTCTTGCCGCGTACCGTTTGCCGCAAAAAGTACAACCGATCAAACATCATGGCAAAATTATGCCCAGAATAGTAACTGTGAATTACACTATCCTCAGCCTGTTGTTTTGGCTTTAAGCTATGGACAACTCCCGTAATCGGACTGATATGATGGTCGTAATTTTTCAGAGTTTCTTCCGGGGATAAACTCCGATGTCCCCCATCAGTGGTAAAGGTTTTCTTCCGGCTTCCTATAGAAATCGGTAAAGCTTCTTTATTATAAGTATCTATATTCCCGCAACAAGGGCATTGGGGACGCCGAACCAAGATGTGATTTTCTGTCTTGAGAGATATCGCATCTAATGTTACTACAATCCCTTCAAGTTCTTGGTTTTCTCCCTGAATAATCCATTTAAGAAGTTCGGTTGCCGCTAAAGTCAGTCCCGTTTGCAACGTTGAAGGCAGGGAGGCTATTGAAGTAGAGATAGGCTTTGAACTGCCTAACTGTTTCTGAATATAGGTTTCAACAGGACGGTTTGTTCGCAGCCGTTGAGCTAAACATTCCCAACATCCAGTTTTTCCAGGATAAAATATCGGACCTATCCAAATTGTTCTTCCCGCGGGTTTCACTAGCATCCATGGACGGTTGAGATGCAATGATTTTTGATTGAGATTGGCTAAACTCTCCTCTAAATAATCATCAGTTAATACAACTTCAATATCTCCCTCTTCCTGAATTTCAATTTGGAGGGATAGTAGGATATTGGTTAACTCTATTGTGGGGATTTGACTGCAATTTTTAACAGAGATATTTGTTGATTTTAATCGAGATAAACTTTCTTGGCTATTACTATTCAAATTCTCATAAAATGCTGCTGTACTCGATGATAGTTCATCATTCGCTTCAATAATATAGCCGTTTTGCTCCATGACCATTAAAGCGTAGTAAACCTCAGCCGCAGATGCCTGTCCTTGCAACCGCTCGATAATATCATCAACGGTATGCTGTCCATCTATTAAGGGGGCTACTTGTTCGTAAAGATGACCGCTGAGTAAGAAATAGTCATTTTCAGATAGTAAAAAAACTTCTTTATCTAGAATTTCAACATGAAAGTAATTTTTAAACTTCGGTTTGTTAATCATAGTAGGGAGATGGGGAGTAGGGAATGGGGAATAAAGAGTGGGGATGGATGAGCTTACCTCTATTCTGTGGTAATAGCTCAACCTTAATCAAATCAATGATGCTAACCTGGTCTTTCGGCTCGATAATCAACTACCCTGAAGAGTGTGTGCAACTTATTCAGGAAGCCACTTGAACATGACTGACCTGAGAATTGTTTCTTTGCTTCCCAGTGCCACGGAGATTGTAGCAGCATTGGGGTTAACGGATGCGATTGTGGGGCGATCGCACGAATGCGATTATCCCCCAGAAATTCAAGACAGACCGGCTTGCACTGAGGCACGATTGAATTCGGAAAAACCCAGTGCCCAAATTGATACAGATGTTCGCAGTCTGGTGCAAAGTGCTCTCAGCATTTACGCCATCAAAACCGACATCCTCGAACAACTGCAACCTACCCACATTGTCACCCAAGATCAGTGCGATGTTTGTGCGGTTAGTTTTCCAGAAGTCAAGAAAGCAGTGGGTGAACTGATTCGCAGTCATCCTGACATCATTTCCTTGCAACCCAATCACTTAGCTGAAGTTTGGGCAGATATTGAACGGGTGGCAAACTCTCTAGGGGTAGAATCAGAACCTGTGTTGAGTCAGTTGCAGTCTCGTATTGAAGCGTGTCGGCAAAAGACCCAAAAATTGTCAATAAGCGATCGCCCCACGGTGGCAGCGATTGAGTGGACAGACCCCTTGATGGCAAGCGGCAACTGGATTCCAGAGTTAGTCGATAGTGCTGGCGGTTATTCCTTATTGGGAGCGTTGGGCAAGCATTCCCCTTATCTAGAATGGGATGCTTTGGTTAAAACTGACCCCCAAGTTATTATTATCATGCCTTGTGGTTTCGATTTAGAGCGTACTCGCCAAGAAACTCAACCCCTGACGCTGCGTCCAGAGTGGTCAAATTTGCAAGCGGTGTGCAATGGTAGGGTTTATATCACAGATGGGAATGCATACTTCAACCGTCCCGGACCGCGATTGGTCGATTCCGTGGAAATTTTAGCAGAGATTTTGCACCCAGAATTATTTGAGTTTGGCTATCGAGGAACTGGGTGGGAACCTTGGGAAAGTGTATAAGCGTTACTCTGTAGTGCCAGGATTTTAACCTATGCAGCCTTTGGGCTGATTGACTGCGGGTAAGATGTGGACGCCTCACCCGTTACATCCAAAATGGTCTAACCCTCGACAGACTCGAACAGGAGTGCAATTCATGGTTACATCCCCAGACGCTACACGCACTGAAACCGATAGTATGGGCGCGATTGAAGTCCCCAGCGATCGCTATTGGGGTGCTCAAACCCAGCGTTCCCTGATTCACTTTGCGATCGCGAATGACACGATGCCTAGGGAAATGATTCGGGCACTGGGCATCCTCAAAAAAGCAGCAGCTACAGTCAATCGAGATGTAGGAAAACTGCCAGAAGGCAAAGCTAGCCTGATTATTCAGGCAACCGATGAGGTGATCTCCGGTAAACTTGACGAGCATTTTCCCTTGCGCGTCTGGCAAACCGGCAGCGGCACCCAAACCAATATGAATGCTAACGAGGTTATCGCCAATCGCGCCATTGAATTAGCCGGGGGAGTTCTGGGAAGTAAAGACCCAATTCATCCCAACGATAACGTTAATATGTCCCAGTCTTCCAATGATACCTTTCCCACAGCAATGCATATTGCAGCGGCAGAGGAGATTAACCATCGACTCATGCCGATGGTGATAAAACTGCGGGAGGGATTAGCTGCTAAAACAGAGGAATTTCAGGATATCGTCAAGATTGGTCGCACTCACCTAATGGATGCAGTTCCCCTAACGTTGGGACAAGAATTTTCGGGTTATGTCTCCCAACTCGATAAAAACCTAGCACGAATCCAAGGGGCATTGCCTGATTTATATGAGTTAGCCATTGGGGGAACGGCTGTAGGTACGGGACTCAATAGCCATCCAGAGTTTGCAGTGCGGGTAGCAGATAAGGTAGCAGAATTTAGCGACTTGCCCTTTGTGAGTGCCTCAAACAAGTTCGCGGCTTTAGCTGCCCATGATGCGATCATTCAAGCTAGTGGTACGCTCAAAACCCTGGCTTGCTCATTAATGAAGATTGCCAATGACTTGCGCTGGCTTGGTTCTGGTCCCCGTTGTGGTTTAGGAGAGTTAATCTTACCTGCCAATGAACCCGGTTCTTCAATTATGCCGGGTAAGGTTAACCCGACTCAGTGTGAAGCGATGACAATGGTATGTGTGCAGGTAATTGGCAATGACACAGCGATCGCTCTTGCTGGTTCTCAGGGTAACTTTGAACTCAACGTTTTCAAACCCGTGATGATTCACAACCTATTGCATTCAATCCGGTTGTTATCCGATGCGTGCTCATTATTTACCGATCATTTAGTCGTCGGTATTCAGCCGAATCGAGAGCAGATCGAGTATTTCCTTACAAACTCCCTGATGCTAGTGACAGCACTCAACCCTCATATTGGTTATGATCGCGCTGCCAAAGTTGCGAAGAAGGCTTATGAAGAACGCAAGACACTCCGACAAGCTTGTATTGAATTAGGTTTCCTTACAGGTCAAGAGTTTGACCAATTCGTACGACCAGAACAGATGATTAGCCCTCAAGCCTGATTACAGCCTGAGTGCAGCGTGACGGAAATAACTGATCCGCTAAATATTTCCCCAGCTCCCCCGCACCTCTGCACCCCCGCAC
>NZ_JADEWY010000136.1 GCF_015207375.1 Coleofasciculus sp. LEGE 07092
TCCCCATCCTCCCCATCCCCCCATCTCCCTCACTTCCTCGTCAGGCTTCCTCCAAATTGGAAGCCGATGTTAAAAGGTAACAAAATATACGTTTTTACGGCGATCTAGTTAGATTCCGTGAAATAATTGTAGTAAGGACGTTTTATACCGAGCCTTTTTTGCTCTCCCTTTGGGAGAACAGATCATTATTCAGCCGGATTCAGAGGCGAGGAATCGCTTTGGAGTCAAGCTTTTCATGGCATAAACTAAACAACTCAATACAAAACTAGCGCTGGGGTGATTCACTCTTCTGCCAGTGAAGGGGGCTTCTCTGCGCTATGCGCTGGAGCAACTCTTGCTCTTTAGCACCCTCGCTAAAGCAAGACGGAGCAACGCGCTATCATTCTTGTTCGATTTTAGAGTTTGAATGAGTCCCATCTACAAAGCTTGGGATTCGATTACGTTCGGTTACTGAATTACATTAGGAAAAGTTACTGAGATGTCTAATTCACTTTCACTCTTAGCTGATGCAAGTACACGATTGCAAGCGGCAATGAAATATGTCTCCATTTCTGAGGATGCGATTGAACGGTTAAAGTATCCCAAATTGAGTTTGAGTGTTTCCATTCCAGTGCGGATGGATGATGGCTCATTAAAAATTTTTCAAGGCTATCGAGTCCGATATGATGATACCAGGGGACCCGGAAAAGGCGGTGTGCGCTATCATCCCAATGTTTCACTGGATGAAGTTCAATCCTTAGCTTTTTGGATGACGTTTAAATGTGCTGTTTTAAATCTACCCTTTGGTGGTGCTAAAGGTGGCGTTACTGTCAATCCCAAAACTTTATCAAAACTGGAATTAGAACGCCTCAGTCGTGGCTATATTGATGCGATCGCTGACTTTATCGGACCTGATGTTGACATTCTCGCTCCTGACGTTTACACCAACGCCATGATTATGGGTTGGATGATGGATCAATACAGTATCATCCGCCGTCAAATTACGCCAGCCGTAGTTACGGGTAAACCGACAACCATGGGTGGAAGTATCGGGCGCGATGGAGCTACAGCTATGGGTGCTTTTTTTGCGATCGCCGCTATCCTACCCAAATTTGACCGATTCCCCCATGATACTACCGTAGCTATTCAGGGATTTGGAAAGGTGGGGGCTGTACTGGCAGAATTGCTTGCCACAGCGGGTTATAAAGTTGTGGCAGTCAGCGATTCTCAAGGCGGAGTTTATGCTAAAAAAGGGTTGGATATTCCCAACATTCGCCACTATAAAACCTCCAGCAAAGGAGTTCAAGAGGTCTATTGTGAAGGCAGCGTTTGCAATAGTGTCGAACATGAACTGTTGACCAATCAGGAATTGCTGGCTTTAGATGTTGATGTTCTTATTCCCGCTGCATTGGAAAATCAGATTACTTCAGAAAACGTCAATGACATCCAAGCTAAGTACATATTTGAAGTAGCCAATGGACCAATTACCTCTGGAGCTGACAACGTTTTGGAATCCAAGGGAATTTATGTTTTTCCTGATATTTTAGTCAATGCTGGCGGCGTTACAGTGAGCTACTTTGAGTGGGTACAAAACCGCAGTGGACTGTACTGGACTATCGAAGAGGTTAACCAACGGCTGAAGCATAAAATAGTTGAAGAAACTCAGCAAATCTGGTCACTTTCCCAGGAACTTGCCATTTCTATGCGCACTGCCGCTTACGTTCATGCACTGAATCGATTAGGAGAAGCCCTGAGTGCGAAGGGAACGAGGGATTATTACGTTAACGGTCGATTTTCATAATTTTGAAAGGGTGGGGAGTGGCAGAACAGGGGAGGTATATAGAGAACGATCCTTGGTGATTGTCTCTCTATCTCCCCCTGGTTGACTGACAAAAATCCGTAGACTTACCCTGTGCAATGCACCCGAAGGGTGAGTTAGGCTCGATGGAGAAGGCATAAATGTTTACTTCCATCGGAATTGAGGTCAAAACTAATGGATGAAGTCGTCAAAAAAATTGCGGCTTTGGGATTACCGGGTGTCATTTTGGTGGTTACCATGGCAGCTACGGGGTTAACGGGGGCTGCTGCTATCACCGCTGCTTTAGCTTTCTTGGGTGGACCTGCTGGAATGTTGGGGGGAATTGCGGTATTAGGATTGGCGGGATTAATTACTGATGCGTTAGCAGAGGTGGGGCTTGAGGATTTACTAACGGCAGTTTACTGTCAGCGACGGCAGATTGAACCCCATGGGAAGCTGATTGAGGAGATTGATTCACTGTCGCTATTTGATGGGGATATTAAGGATAGGTTGAAAGCGACGGTAACGGATGGGTGCGGTTGTGCAACGGTGGTGAACGCTTACTTAACGGATGTTACTCAAGAAGCGATCGCTATTTTAGAACGTGTCCCCGGTATGACTCCGGCACATCATCGAGATTTCAAACAGTCTACGCCGATTATTCGCCTCAGGGATGGGACAGCGGTGAGAACTTGGAAAAATCCCTTGGGAGTTGATCACGTTTTCTTAGCCGATAGTAACGACAGAATGGTTTATAGCGGTTATGTGGGTTGGATTCATAGTGAGGGGTTTAATTCTGCTATTGCTCAAATTAGACGAAATTTTAGTTAAAAATTATTCTCCCCATCTTCTTTTAAGAATTTGCTGGAAAAGTATTTTATCGCTAAGGGTAAATAATTAAACCGATGAAAGCAACCGAAGTTAACTGCCTAAAGTTTCTCCAACAGCCCAATCAATTTGTCATTCCCATCTACCAACGTACCTATAGCTGGACGCTGAAGCAATGTCAGCAGTTATGGCACGATATTGTTCGAGTTGCTGAGGATGAAGAGATATCAGGACATTTTGTTGGCTCAATTGTCTATATCGAGGGAGGTTTGTACCAAGTCGCTGCTGTACCTCAACTCTTGGTTATTGATGGACAGCAGCGGCTAACAACTCTTTGTCTACTCTTATCTGCATTGGGTAAGGCAATTGAAGCATCCGGAGAGAAGCTGGAAACCAATCGAAAAAAAATCGAAAGTTATTATCTGTTTAATACTCAAGAAGAAGGGGAAGAACGGTACAAATTATTGCTTACTCAGAGTGACCGAGAGACATTTATCCGGCTGATTGAGGAGCGAGAGTTGCCTCAATTGGCATCCAAGCAGATTGTCGAAAATTATCAGTATTTTGAGAACCAGATTCGTAAGCTAGAAATTGACCTCAATAGTCTCTATCGGGGGATTAGCAAGCTCATCATCGTCAATATTGCCCTAGAACGCGATCGCGACAATCCTCAACTCATCTTTGAAAGCCTCAATTCCACAGGACTTGACCTTTCCCAAGCTGACCTAATTCGCAACTACGTCTTAATGGGATTGCCGCCAAAGGAACAGGAGCAAATCTACAACAATTACTGGTATCCGATGGAGCAAAACTTCGACCGGGGTAGCAAATCGAGTCTGTTTGACCGCTTCATGCGAGACTACCTGACACTTAAATCCAAATCTGGCGCGATTCCTAATATTCGGGATGTCTACAGTAGCTTCAAAAACTACGTCCAAAAACAAGCGGGGACATCGATTCATGACATTATCACCGATGTCTATCACTACTCCAAACATTATGTCAAACTGGCGTTTGAGCAGGAAACTGACTCAAAGATTAAGCAAGCGCTTGCCGATATCAATACGCTCAAGGTTGATGTCGCCTATCCGTTTTTACTGGGAATTTACGAAGACTACAGCCAAAATTTGCTGATGCGGGAGGAATTTGTCAGTATTTTGAGGTTGGTGGAAAGCTACGTTTTTCGCCGCGCCATTTGTGGTATTCCCACTAACTCGATGAATAAAACGTTTGCCAATTTCAGTCGGGAAATTGACCGGGAAAACTATCTTGAAAGTGTGCAACTAGCCTTTGTGCGCAAGGATGCCTACAAGCGATTTCCGGATGATGAAGAATTCCGCCGGGAGTTTCTCGTCAAAGATATCTATAGCTTCCGCAACCGCAATTATTTACTGCGGAAGTTAGAAAATCATGATCGCACAAAAGAGCTGGTTAATCCAGAAGACTACACCATTGAACATATCATGCCCCAAAATCCCAAGCTGTCGGCTCAGTGGCAGGCAGATTTGGGGGAGTCTTGGCAGGAAATTCAGGGGAAGTATTTGCACACAATTGGCAATTTAACTTTAACAGGCTACAACTCCGAATATAGCGATCGCCCTTTTTGGGAAAAGCGAGATATCAAGGATGGCTTCGCTGACAGTCCTCTACGGCTCAACCGGATGTTAGCCAAGCTTGACGGCTGGAATGAAACAGAAATCAAGAATCGAGCGGAAGTATTGGCGGGTTGGGCGGTGAAGGTTTGGGCTGTTCCTGCCGTCCAAATAGATAGTCAAAACTTGAACGTGCAGCAAGTCCTGCACGAGGTTTTCCCGACTCCGGCAGAAACGTATCGCAGCCGTCATGCCGAGTATTTACAAGGGGAAGTTTTGGAGTTATTTGAAGCGCTGCGTAAGCGCATTTTAAATCTCGATGCTTCAGTGCGAGAGGAGTTTAAAAAATTCTACATTGCCTATAAAACGACAACAAATTTTGTGGACATCGTGCCTCAAAAAAGTCGCCTGCGCTTGTCGATCAACATGAAGTTTGATGAAATTGACGACCCGAAAGGGTTATGTCGGGACGTGACGAATGTAGGACGTTGGGGAAATGGAGATGTAGAAGTTGGTTTTTCTTTGCTGGAACAACTCGATGATGTGATGGCTTTAGTTCGTCAAGCGTTTGATAAGCACAAGGAGGAAAGTGAAGCATGACAAGAGGAAAGGAAATACTCTTAAATCCCCTAACTTTTCCTTTTTAGAAGTTCACGAACCCCAGTTAGTCCACTTGGGAACCCTAGCAGAATAGTATTCTAACCTGCTAAATTAGTACTCGCTCTAGTAAAGTCCGGTGCTGGACTCTTAATCTCGTAAGCATTCAACTTGTTATTCAATTCTCGAATCCGTCGGGAAAGCAGGCGGATGATATTAATAGCAATTCCCGGTGTCTCATCAATGGCGTCGTAAAGCTGGAGTTGGGTAAGCATCAGACACTCACAGGTTTCTAATGTCGTAACTGATGCTGAACGGGGTTCAGCATCAAACAGAGACATCTCGCCAAAACAGGCTCCCGGCTTAAGCTGTGCCAAATCCCGATCGCCAATATGAACTCGTACTAAACCCGAGACAACAATATAGAGCGATCGCCCTTCTTCTCCTTGAGTAACGATGGTGTGATTGGGAGGAAAGGACAGTTCGTCCATCACGGAAGCAACACGTACCAGAAAGTCATCCCGCAGTTCCTGGAAAATGGGGACACCCCTGACAAATAATAGACGCTCAACGCTGGTTAACATGGGTTAGCGGTTAGCTGCTTGCCATTCGCGCTTAGTGACTCGAAGAAACTCAAGTTTACCGTATCCCGATCCAACTGGTAAGGAAATAGTAAGCGTGCATGGACTCGATGCATCGGTCTATCTAAGTGTAAAGGACAGATTGCTAACTGCACACCCAAAAATTAGCTCACCAGACCAAACTCTCTAATCATCTGTTGAGCAACAGCAGAAACCAGACGATCTGAATCATTTTTCAGCATCGGCAGTAGTTCAATGCAAGCACGGGGTGATGCGGCTTTTAGATAAGCTAAAACCGCTTCCCGAACAAAACCTGTAGGATGACGCAGACAGACTAGTGTTCCTTCTGGGGTCAAACTAACGTGGGCTGCTTTTGCTAAATGAAAACAACAGGCTAAAGTCCAGTCTGACAGAAAGTGGCGCAATTCCAGCAATCGACGCAAGCGATCGCTCGGATTCATCGGCTGATAAGGCACCAATTCCACCAAACAGTCCAGTTTATCAGTAAGAGAACGCCGATCCAACATTCCCAAAAACGCTCGTTTATAGGGAATATCAATGGTATTATCCAATATTTCCAATCCCATCGCAATATTCGACCGCGATTCTGACTCCAGGTTAAACGCTGCGGCTTGAATCGCGCTCACTGGATACAGAAACTTCATCAACCAAAAACAGCGATCAATCACATCCGTTTGTAGATCCTGTAGCGCCCGTCGCAGCAAATCTGCCTCCTGTCCAGAAATCGTTTCCGGCGTCAGATCTAGCAGCGCCCCATAAATCTGACCTAACAACAGGAATTCTTGATCAATTAACGTCTCAATTCCACTACGTCCAAACTGGTCGAGAACGATATCAATCCCAGCTTCATTAGGAATCTTAACCAAAATCCGCACAATATTACGGCGGGTTGTACCCCAACTAGTCATAAGCTGTTGCACAAGCTGGTGTAAGGCTTCAGGTGTATTGATCTCACCTAACGCCATCCATGCTTGCAGCCTTACCAAATCGGGCTTATGGATGTCTTCTGCCAATTCCAACAATAAGGGAATCCCTTCGTTCCCCAAGCGTACCAAGGCGCTACGAGCCGCCTCCCTGGTCGATTTATAGTAAAGTCCCTTAACCAGCGACGGATAGTACTCTTGCAAATGAGTAGCCGCAATCACCTCCAGTAGGGCGCAACGCACCCGCAGCGACTCATCCTGTAAAAGATTGGGGATGTACAACCTCAGCGCTTGCAAGTATTCGGCTTCTCCCAAAGCCCGCGTACCCATCACCCGTTCTCGTTCCCGTTTTGAAGTGAGCATTCGCCGCAGCGCATTGGTTGCCTCGGCTTTCTCACTAGGCGTTCCGCGACGCAGGATTAAGGCGGCTGCCGTCCCTCTGACAGTGGGATCAACTGCCGCCTGTAGATAGGGCTTGATGATTTGAATATCTAGTTCGGGCTGACTCAGCCAGACATAGCGCAGCGCTAAAGCCAGAACGTCGGGGGGCGGCTTGTGATCAATCAGAACTTGGATATCACTGAGATAGCTGGGATTGGGATCGTCTAACATCACGTCCAGACTCAATGACTGTAATGCTGGAGACAGTCGGGGCAACAACGGCGCGAGGACTTCACCGACATTCATTGGGTCTATTTGAGAAAGTAATTGAATGCAAGAGCGCTTATCGGCTTCTGTACCGGGCTGTTCCAAGGCTTCCACCACTACCCGCTTGAATGCCTTTAAGTCTACATCAGAGAAACCCAAACGTCCTTGTTCAGCACTTTGAACCAGTAAACTGACATAGCTAGAGCGCATTAACCAAGCACTCAACAGCCAGATCAAAGAGAAAAGCACGATCGCAAAGATAAACACTTGACTTTGCCATTGCACAATCCAAGCTTCTGACTGAGCTGGAAATGCCCAATGTAACAGTCCAATCGTTGCCAAAATACCAATGCCACTGATCCCGGTTGTGATGGGTTCAGCAATTCCTTGTACAGTCGTTTGCGTGGAGTTGCGAATTGCTTCTGCTATGGGCTGGAAAAGGAAGGGTTCAATCCCTGCAATTAACGTGTAACGCAATAGCTCATCAATGAACCGCAGTAAGATTAGACCCACAAACAGTCCCGTCACCCAATCTGGGAAAGGAATGGCGTGACCGAAAAACTGAATCAGAACATCTAGCAAGCCGCTGAGGGTAAGCAAGCCCAAAATGGATAAGGCGGCTGGCAGTACCATGGCGGCGACAAAAACACCAACTTGGTCGATGACGCGGCTAGAGAGGAACCATTGGGACGTGAGTTCAAATAGCCCGACTACTCCGCTAAATAAGCCTAGAAAACCGGCGATGTCAGCAGTATCTAGGTTTACCTCTAACTGACCGAGGTACTGGAATTCTACCAACAGGTAGAGGGCTTCGCCCAGGATAAAAAAGGCAAATAAGGGAATGATATAGCGTTGCAGGGGACCTGTGGTACGGCGAACGGCGAATTCTGGCTCATCATCGTCCCAATATCGCGTCGGTGAGTCGGGAAAGGCTTGGCTGTAGCGCTGAGTTAGATAAAATAACGCGCCGGCTCCTACCAGCATCATCACACCCGCAACGATAATTACGTTGTTTAGCCCAACGGCAAATAGAAGAAACGGTAAGGAAAAGCCTGAGATCACATCAGCGACTAAGAGTCCCGATGAGATAAGCGGGTAGGTGCGCTTAATTTCCCGGATATTGAACAGTTGATTGGCAGCAACTTGCGAGTTGAGGTCGTTGAGAACTTCTACGGCGTCCATCCACAACCGCAAAAGGAAGACAGTGCCAAAGGCAATCAAACCGTCTAAATACCCAACTCCTAAGCCCAAGCGAAGAATCAACAGGGGTATAGCTGCCAGGAGTGCGATCGCTACTAAGACGCCTCGCATGGGTAAAATGCGTTGTAGCCAGGAATACAACACTCCCAAACCAGAACACATTAAGGCACTAGCGATATAAATCACCGGCAACCATTTGGCTCCGTATTTGTCTAAGAACAGGGCTGTTGCACTGTACTCAAACCAAAGCAGCCCAATTGAGGTTGCGGTGTAGAACGCGAACATCAAGCCTGTTCGCTCACCTTCTTCGGGGCGAAGATTCACCCACTGTAGAATTTTCCGTACCCATTCACCTTGGACGCGAGTACGAGGAAGCACTTTCATGGGGCGTTTGATCCTTAAATCATTAGTCATTCGTCATTAGTCTTGCACTACTGAACCCTAACTAATGACTCCGAGGCTTATTTTTTGGGAGAAAGTAGCATCATCATATTACGACCTTCTCGTTTGGGGGCTTGCTGCACTTCTGCCACTTTCTGCAAATCTGTTGCCATACGCTTAAGCAAGTCTTCTGCTAGGTCACTGTGTTGAATTTCTCGACCTCGGAAGGTAATTGTTGCTTTCACCTTGTCTCCAGATTTGAGAAAGCGTTCAGCGGCATTGACGCGCACATAATAGTCATGATCCTCAATTTTGTAGCGCATCTTTACTTCTTTGACATCAGCGGTGTGTTGCTTTTTTCTAGCTTCACGGGCTTTTTTCTCCTGTTCAAATTTGTATTTGCCGTAGTCCATAATGCGACACACGGGCGGATCTGCCTTATCACTGACTAAGACCAGATCCAACTCCTTTTCCTCGGCGATGCGCAAAGCGTCTTGAGGTGAGATTATCCCCAGTTGTGTCCCATCCATATCAATGACTCGAATTTCAGGGAATCTGATTCTTTCGTTAATTTGAGGTAAATCGCGTTGGCGTCTTTTATCACTCACAGGCGTTTACTGGTTCTGTAGTACCGGTAGGTTTAGCTAAGGAGTACGCTGATTTTACTTGCCATTTTACCGAGTCTTATCCAGTTTCTGTCTAGGTTGTTAACGTAACTTCGTGACCTATTCTGACAGGAATGATTCTCCCTTGTCTCTCGTCTTTCTAAGTCCCCCGTACTGAGTCTCTTAGAATGGAGTTTGTAAACGTTGTTGAAGTCGAGGCGTTTTGTGACCAAATCCGTGCATTGGCAGCAGCGAATTGGTAATCAACGGGATTGGGTTTGGCGGGGCTGGCAAACCCGCTATACTTATTTTCGCCCACTGCCAACCCATCGAGAGTTAACACCCCCAATCTTACTGCTGCACGGGTTTGGAACCTCAATCGGGCATTGGCGTCAAAATTTGGAGGTGTTAAGCCAGCATTACCCGGTCTATGCTTTGGATATGCTGGGGTTCGGTGCATCACGCAAGGCGCAGGCAGACTACAAAATTGATCTCTGGGTAGACCAAGTTTATGAGTTTTGGCAAACTTTTATCCAGCAGCCAATGGTATTGGTGGGCAATTCGATTGGTTCCCTCGTTTGTTTGTCAGCAGCAGCGGCACATCCTGAAATGGTAAGCGGGATGGTGATGATTAGCTTACCCGATTTTTCCCAACGAGAGGAGGCGATTCCCCTGTGGCTACGACCTATCATGTCAACGATTGAAGGTCTTGTTGCCTCACCCGCCATTCTTAAAAGCCTTTTTTACCTGGTTCGACATCCACCCATTGTTCGGAAATGGGCAGGACTGGCTTATGCCAACCCAGAGGCGGTTACGGCGGAGTTGGTGGAAATCTTGACCGAACCCGCTCGGGACAAAGGAGCTGCGGCGACGTTTAGCGCTTTGTTTAAGGCAATGACTTCAACTGAATTTGGTCCCCGTGTCAAATCAGTTTTGCCCACCTTGGATATTCCCCTGCTTTTAATCTGGGGGTGTAAAGACCGGATGATTCCTCCCTATTTGGCGGGGCAGTTTGCTGCACTGAACCCTAAATTGGAGTTAGTGGAGTTAGAAAATGCGGGTCACTGCCCTCACGATGAATGCCCTGAGCAAGTCAATCAGATTCTCTTAGACTGGCTCTCGACTTGCTCAACAGGTGGTGTCACCCCTTGAACGATTAAAACCGAGCAGGGAGCGTGATGAATCACATAGTTGCTAACACTGCCCAACCAGATTTCAGATAAACCCTTATACCCTCTACGACCGATAACAATTAAATCGGTCTGCCAGGTATGAGCTAGGGCGCAAATTTGAGGTCCGAGATCTCCAATTCGACAATCAAATTCGGTCGCAATACCCATTGATGTTGCTTGCTGCTGGTAGGTTTGCAACCACTCTCGGACGGTTTTAACTTCGTCTTGAAGATGCTTTTGCCGTTGTCCCAACAAGCTTCCATACAAGTCTGCACCGCCTACGGTTCCCATGAAAAGACCGGCTTCTCCTTCCACGTCCCAGCTTAGGCAGTGGAACAGCATGAGTTGGCTGTGTTCGTTTTGGGCTATTTCTAACGCTTGTTCAAATACCTTGGGAGATTGGGGGGAGAGATCGAGCGCCACCAGAATTTTTTGGAAAACCATAATTGTTCTCTTGAGAAGAAAGGAGCTACTCTTGACGATAACTGTACCCTCAACCGGAATTACCTTCCTATCCGCTTACAACCCAAGCTAACGCTTATAGTCGCAGTACCCCGGAGGTCTAGATGGATTAAGATCGAGGTGGAAAGCCCTTGTCCACCTAATTCATTATTAACGTTCCCGTCTCACTATTATGAGCAGCTCTGATTTGACGGACGCCCTGGAATGGACGTCTGAAGCTAAAGCCAAGCTGAGAAATATTCCCTATTTCGTTCGCGCCCAAGCTCGACAACGCATTGAGCAACTCGCTCGTGATGCCGACTTGGATGTGGTTACGGTTGAAATTGTCGAGCTGGCAAGAGCTGAGTTCGGTCAGTAGGCAAGAGCTGCTTTCGGTAAGATGACGGCTAGTTGTTCAAAGCATCCCAAAGCTAATGGGTTTCGTGTTTTGGACTCTATGGAGGCTTTCCTCCCTTAAAAGGTTACCAAAAAAGTGTTTTTTGGTTTAGTGCATGGCAACAAATTTGACCTAGCTTAAAAATAGATTGGCTTTTATTCACACGACCCTATGCCATTGACAATCCTGGTTGCAGATGACAACCTAGGTACTCGCCTTTCTGTTAGCGATTACCTGGAGATGTCAGGCTACTCAGTCGTCACGGCTGAGGATGGTCAAGAGGCACTGTCTCTGATCGACACGTATCATCCTCACCTGATTGTGACTGATATCAATATGCCGAAAATGGATGGCTACGCACTGGTGCAAAAAGTTCGTCAAAAGCCTGCCTTTCGCCTGTTACCTGTGATTTTTTTAACCGAACGCAGCAGTACTGAGGAGCGGATCAGGGGTTATCAGTTGGGGTGTGACTTGTATCTTCCCAAACCCTTTGAAATGAAAGAACTGGGCGCGGTGATTCGCAATCTATTGGAGCGATCGCAGATTGTGCAAACGGAATTGCGATTTTCTTCTACGGAGGCAGTGCAAACTCCCCTCCCGACAGCCGTGGGGGAATCCGTCCCAAAACTCAACCCAATGCATTCGGAAACAGTACAGACTCAATCTGATGCTCTCCATCTAACTAAACGAGAACAACAAGTTTTAGATTTACTGACTAAGGGTTTATCGAACGGTGAAATTGGAAATCAGTTACATTTAAGTTCTCGGACTGTTGAAAAATATGTTAGCAGTCTTCTCAGGAAAACAGAAACCAGTAACCGAGCAGAAATTGTTCGATTTGCTATGGAAAATCGTTTAGTGGATTGACTTATTGCTTGTTTTGTGATAATTATGCATAGTGATCCCAAGAGGTTAAATTAAGTAGATGTTACTTAAAAAAACACATCACGAGTGGTGGGTATGAGGCACAATGGTAGTAGGGGGCTAGCTGTAGTTGCTCGTTGTCAGTGCCAATATTGATTGACAGGGTGCAACTCAAAACTTAAAAATATCGAATTCAAAACTCTTTCGATCATGCTTCAAGATACTCGAACGATACGCTACTATCAGCAGCTTACGGATGCTCTGGTTTTTATGTGGAACCGGGGTTATCGCTTTGATGAACTGCGGCTGTATGTTGATGGCTATCTCGATGCTCTTCGGCACAGTAACGCCCTAGAAGTATACCTCATTCACCGTCTAGAGGAAGACGCAACCCGGTATCTCCGGGACCCATCAAACTTTGAAGCCGTACCGCTACCGCAACCTGAAGCAGACTACTACTAGCCGCTTCAAAAAAACGTCAAACAAATAAAGCCTGCTCAAGCAGGCTTTATAACTGACAAGGTTGCCCCAATCAAATTGGCAAACTAAGAAGCCAGTGCCACTTCAACCATCTCCTGTAATTCGCCCTTCTGATACAGCTCAATCATCACATCTGAGCCGCCGATGAATTCGCCGTTAACGTAGACTTGAGGAATGGTGGGCCAGTTGGAATAGTTTTTAATTCCCTGACGAACTTCGTAATCCTCTAGAACATCTACAGTTGTGTAAGGAACACCCAGAGTATTCAGAATCTGGACGACATTATTGGAAAAACCACACTGGGGCATTAATTTAGACCCCTTCATAAACACTACAATTTTGTTCTCGTTTAGTAACTGGTCAATCCGTTCTTTGAGTTCTGGCGTCATGGTTTTGCTCGTAACGTCCTCATGCAGTTTCCTATAGCTCTAGTTTAGCGACGGTTGGAATGAGTTCTACACTTGCCGCTCAAACAGCCTCTCTATCAAGAGCTTTCCAAGCTTCAGGGGTGTAAGTTTTCAATGCGAGGGCATGGATGGCTTCTGTTGCCATTGCCTGTCGCAGTGCTCCATAAACGAGCTGGTGCTGTTTCACTAAGCCCTTGCCTTCAAACTGGGAGGAAACGACAATCGCTTGCAAGTGGTCGCCACCCCCGGTTAAATCTTGTACCTGCACCTGAGCGTCCGGTAGCTCTGCCTTAATCATTGCCTCAACTTGCTCTAGACTAATCATTAGAACTCCCTTTTTTCTTTAGCTTTAACGGAACTTACAACTAATTTAACGTTGAGGAGTTACAGAGGAAGTGGGTTCGCTGTCACGGGGTCGGGGATAAGGGGCATCAACAAAGCCCAATTCAAAAAGCTGCTGGTAAGCTTTCTTGCCAAGGTCGCGGGTGGGATTCTGAGAGCGAACGATTTGAATTAATAAAGGAACAGCCAGTTCTGGTTGATCTTGTGCCCTATGTACCAGGGCGAGCTGATAGGTGGCTTCATCTCGGATTTCCGCTGTTTCCAAAGCTTTCTGTCGTTGGGCATCGAAAATCCGATTGTCGATTCCCGAGAAACTGGAAGCAAGCTGCTGGTAAAAATTAGACAACTGGTTGAAAACCTGACGCGCCTGTTGGAGTTTTTGGGCTGCTAACCCGTAGTTTTGCGCCTGAATCGCCTGCCCTGCCTCTTCCATTAACCGTTGTCCACCTTGTAAGCTCAGAATGCTGCCTTCTTGGGTCAAGGGTCGCAAGTTATTGGGGTCTGTGGGGTCTAGCTGCATCTCGCCAGCATCTTCTGGAAATTCAATATCTTGAGCGTGTACGGGTGGCAGTACTGCCAAGGCAGCCGTGAGGGGTAAAGCAACAAGACAGGTAAAGGTAAAGGGGCGCATTGTTCCAGAAGAGACCATCGTAAGAGTAGGGGAGTGAAAGACAAACTAGAGAATCTGAACTTCGGGTATCTTACCATTGCCAAACCTGATTGGGTGGCATTAGTTGGGATCGCCAAATTTCGGAAGTCTCGCGTGGTTAGACTCTAGCCACAGGCAGAAAGTTTCCTGACTGTGTTTGGAGATAGTATTAGAATTCCGGATAGGGTTGCTCAACAACTGCGTTATTGTTCAAAGGATTAAGAATTATAACCCATGACTCACCTCTTTGAACCCGCACCCGATGATTTTCCTCAAACAGGCAGCGTTCCAGAAGAAAGTGTAGGCACAATCCTACAGAGAGGGGGTCAGGAATTATTACTTTTAAAGGTACGCGATCGCTTTACAGTACGCCCAAACTCTGAAGCGACGGCACAAAAATTGGAAGAAGCCTTACCCATTCAGTGCTATCGACACATTTCCGGCACCCAGCTTGTCGAATTTACGGTTGCTCCTGAACAGCAAGATCATGCCATGCAAGGGGCACGGGAGCAAAAGACAGTTGCCTTTGCCAGTCATGTTTACCAGCTCAAGAATAATCCTGGGACATTGGTTTACGTGACCGATCAATTAACGGTGCAATTTATCCCAGAAACTGATGAAGGGATAGTAGCAGCGATCGCGGCAGATTTTGGCTTAGAGTTGGTACAGTCGGTTGTCGGTATTCCCAATACCTTTGTCTTTCGCCTTACCCCTAACGCCACGGAAAATCCTGTCAAAATTGCCAACCGACTGATGGGACGAGAGGAAGTTTTAATGGCTGAACCGGAGATTGCTATCCCGCAACAACCGAGTTACCATCCGAGCGATCCCTTTTATCCCCAGCAGTGGTATCTCAACCATGGTGGCGGATCTAGCCTAACAGCAGGTTCTCATATTAATGTAGAGAAAGCCTGGGATATTACCAGGGGTAATCGGTCTGTGGTTGTAGCGGTAGCCGATGACGCGATTGACCTGAATCACCCAGATTTTCAGGGAACGGGGAAAATTGTTGCCCCCAAAGACTTCAAAGACAAAGACTTCCTGCCCCTGCCTGCTAGTTCCGAAGAAAGCCACGGAACGGCTTGCGCTGGGGTTGCAGTTGCCGAAGAAAACGGTGTTGGGATTGTTGGTGTCGCCCCTGGTTGTGCGCTAATGCCCATTCGTACCAGTGGTTTTCTGGATGATTCGAGTATTGAAGAACTCTTTGACTGGGCAATCAAAAATAATGCCAGCGTGGTTTCCTGTAGTTGGGGGGCAGCAACAGTCTATTTTCCCCTTTCCCTGCGCCAACGAGCTGCCCTAACCCGTGCGGCTACTGAGGGACGTGGGGGCAAGGGTTGTGTTGTGGTTTTTGCGGCTGGAAATGCTAATCGCCCCGTCAGCGGCACGGTTTTTGAGCGAAGCTGGCTCAATAACTTGCTGCGAGGACCAACTGACTGGTTGAGTGGTTTTGCCATTCATCCTGATGTCATCGCCGTATCTGCCTGTACCAGCCTCAGTAAAAAATCAGTGTATAGCAACTGGGGGACAAATATCTCGATTTGCGCTCCCAGTAACAATGCGCCGCCAGGAATGTGGTTTGAAAAGACGGGTTTTATTAGTACAGCACCCAATATCAATTCGCCAACCCCTGGATTGGGAGTTTTTACGGCTGATTTAGTCGGAGCTGCGGGGTATGAATCGGGTGATTTTGTGCGGGGGTTTGGTGGCACATCTAGCGCGACTCCGGTAGTCGCAGGTGTTGCGGCACTGGTTCTTTCTGTTAACCCTGACTTGACAGCACAGGACGTTAAGCGCATTCTGCAAGATACAGCAGATAAAATTGTAGATCGAGATGCTGACCCTCAGTTGGGGATGCGACTGGGAACTTACGATACGAACGGGCATTCTCAGTGGTTTGGTTATGGCAAGGTGAATGCCTTTAAAGCGGTACAAGCTGCTGAACAGCAGAAGATGCAGCCAGCAGGAGTTTCTCGAATGCTTAAGGGACGCAATGATGCTAATCTTGCCATTCCTGATAATAATCCTAATGGGGTTGCCAGTGCGATTCGAGTCAATGAATCGGTGGCGGTGCGAGAGATTCAGGTGACTGTCAGTATTGAACACGAGTTTTTGGGCGATGTTGAGGTAAGTTTGAAATCGCCAAGCGGTCAAACTGTACTGTTGCAAAATCGCACCCTTGGTGTTAAGACTCAGCTACAAGCAACCTATTCAGCAGATAATACACCCGCTCTCAAGCAACTGTTGGAGCAGTCAGCCGCAGGGGTTTGGCAGTTGTGGGTGGTTGATCATTCGCCAACGGATACGGGTAGGTTGAAAAGTTGGGAATTGATGGTGGGGGTGTGATGAGC
>NZ_JADEWY010000137.1 GCF_015207375.1 Coleofasciculus sp. LEGE 07092
GGGTTATAAGCTGTAACTAATTTGTTAGACAAAACTACCCATTACTAGACTTTTTGGGTGGCTTTTCGCGCCATACGCTCTATTACGTCACTGAGACTATTAGCTCCTATCTGCTTTTGTTCAGCTTCTAGCCATTGGATCGCCGTTTCAGTCAAAGTCATGGTAAATCTACGTTTCGGTTCGTTGTAAATTTTTTTTCTAGCCATCCTGGTTTCTCTGTTATAGTCGCATATAATATGAGTATAACATTTGAGAGGTCGGTTGAATGTTGCTAGGATTTAAGACAGAGCTAAAGCTCAATAACCAACAACGGACACAGTTAGCTAAACACGTAGGAGTTGCCCGTCACGCTTGGAACTGGGGACTAGCGTTAATCAAAAACATCCTTGACCACAATCAAGCTAATCCACAGGACAAAATTAAGTTTCCGACTGCGGTTGATCTTCATAAGTGGTTAGTGGCAATGGTCAAGCCTGAGTGTCCCTGGTATTACGATGTGAGTAAATGCGCTCCACAGTATGCCTTGAGACAGCTTTCAGAAGCTTGGAAACAAGCATTCAAGAAAATCAAGCAACCACCACGATTTAAAAAGAAAGGACGTGCTGATAGCTTTACCGTTGATGGTTCACTGGCTGTTGACCACTATCGGATAAAAGTGCCTGTGATTGGCTGGCTCAAGACTTATGAGCGTTTACCAGTTGACCAAAAGCCTAAATCTTACACGATAAGCCGTATAGCCGATAAATGGTTTGTTAGCTGGAAGATTGAAGTTGCACTAACCAATGAGTCAAAATTAGTACCCGTCGTGGGTGTTGACCTTGGTATCAAGGCGCTTGCTACATTGTCAACGGGTGAAGTGTTTGAAGGTGCTAAAAGCTATCGTAAATATGAAAAAAAACTTTCTCGGTTGCAATGGCTCAATCGCTATAAGGTCAAAGGTTCTAGCAATTGGAAAAAAGCTCAAATTCAGATAGCAAGGCTGCACAGAAAGATTGCTAACATCCGCAAGGACACATTACATAAACTTACGACCTATTTAGCCAAAAACCACGGCAAGATAGGTATTGAGGATTTAAACGTGTCAGGAATGTTAGCTAATCACAAGTTGGCTAAAGCAATTGCAGATATGGGTTTTTATGAATTCCGTCGTCAGCTTGAGTATAAATGTGAGCTGTATGGCTCTGAATTGGTTGTAATTGACCGATGGTTCTCTAGCAGCAAAACTTGCTCAAACTGTGGAACGAAAAAAGAAACACTCAGCTTGAGTGAGCGAGTGTTCAAGTGTGATTGCTGTGGTCTGGAAATAGACCGCGATTTGAACGCATCCATTAATTTGGAAAAAGCTGTCAGTTAGACAGTGTTAGCCTGTGGACAGAGTGCTGCCGACAGTTCTGGATGAAGCAGGAAGTAAGCGCCAAGTAACTCCCTAGTACAAGTTATCTAGTATAGAAAAGTCTAGTGTTGGGTAACTTTGGGTAAGTCTTTTGTAACGGAAATTAAAGAATGGGAAAACAACGGCTACAGGTGGGTACTGTTGTTTTAGCGATCGCAAAAAACAATTAGCACGTCACTTAGTCTTACTCAAAATTCCTATGACGACCACTGTGCAAAGCGCCAATCATCAAGAGTTAGTCGGCTTAATCTGGAGTATAGCCGATAAGCTCCGAGGTCCTTACCGTCCCCCTCAGTATCGTCAAGTGATGTTACCGATGATTGTGCTGCGTCGCCTCGATTCTGTCCTAGAACCTACTAAGGAAGCGGTTCTAGGAGCTAAGGCTAAGTATGAGAAAGTCCTAGAGGGGGAGGCATTTGAAAAGGCGATCGCGAAAGTCGCCATCGGGGGGAATCGTCAACAGCCTTTATATAACCTCAGTGAATTTACGTTTAAGAAGCTTTTGGGGGATTCTGAAGGATTAGCCGATAATCTCCGCGCCTATATCAATGGCTTTTCTCCCCTGGCGCGGGACATCTTCGATAAGTTTGAATTCGATAAGCAGATTCAGAAACTCGATGACGCCAATCGCCTCTATGAAGTGATGCAGGCGATCGCAAATCCTGAAGTGGATTTATCTCCGGCGCACCTCTCGAACCTGCAAATGGGGTATCTGTTTGAGGAGTTGGTGAGGAAGTTCAACGAACAAGCTAACGAAGAAGCGGGAGACCATTTTACCCCCCGTGAAGTGATTCGCTTGATGGTGAATTTGGTGTTCTGTGAAGAAGAGGATGTGTTCAAAAAAGGGATTTACCGCACCGTGTATGACCCCACGGCGGGGACGGGGGGAATGCTGTCGGTGGCGGAGGAATATATTAAACGGCAAAATACCGAAGCGAATTTGGGACTATTTGGGCAGGAATATAATCCCGAATCCTACGCGATTTGTTGTTCTGATCTGCTGATTAAAGATGAACCGATTAACAATCTTGTCTATGGGGATACATTAGGACTTAAAGACGCCAAGCAAAAGAGTAACAACTTTCTTCCCCACGATGGTCATAGTGATAAACAGTTTCACTATATGTTTGCTAATCCGCCCTTTGGGGTGGAGTGGAAACCGGAGAAAGATTTCATTGATGCTGAATATGAAACTCTGGGGTTTAAGGGTCGCTTTGGGGCAGGTTTACCCCGCATTAATGATGGGTCGTTGTTGTTTCTACAACACATGATTTCTAAGAAGCACCCTGCACTAGAGGAGGGGGGAGATGGGTCACGCATTGCCATTGTGTTTAATGGTTCACCGTTATTTACCGGGGATGCGGGGAGTGGGGAGAGTAATATTCGTCGTTGGATTATTGAGAATGACTGGCTCGATGCAGTGGTGGCGTTACCAGATCAGATGTTTTATAACACGGGAATTTTTACTTATATCTGGTTGGTGACGAATAAGAAAGCACCCCAGCGTAAAGGAAAAGTACAGTTGATTGATGGGACGCACCATTACCAGAAGATGAAAAAGAGTCTGGGGAATAAGCGGAATGAGTTATCCCCTGAGCATATCGCGGAATTGGTGCATCTCTATGGGGATTATGAACAGAATGGTACAAGTCAGGTGCAGACTAACGGGGAAACTGAAGAACGGGTTTGTTCTAAGATTTTTGATAATCGGGAGTTTGGTTTCCTCAAGATTACCGTAGAGCGTCCTTTACGGCTGAATTTTCAAGTGAGTGAGGAACGCTTGGCGCGACTGTGGGAACAAACAGCCTTTGAGGAGTTGGCGACGAGTAAGAAGCGCAAGGATTTGAAGGCGCAACAGCTTGACATTGAGATGGGGCAAAATCTGCAAGATGAGATTATCGCTGCCCTGTATTGCATGGAGGCAAATAAACTCTATTTGTCCCGTGAGGTGTTTGTTAAGGACATGGAAAAGGTCTTAAAACAAGCCGGGTTAAAGCTTAAAAATCCAGTGAAAAAGGCGATTTTAGCAGCTTTGGGAGAAACTGACTCCGAAGCTGAAATCTGTCGGGATAGCAAGGGAAACCCTGAACCGGATACCAGTTTACGAGATACGGAGATTGTGCCTTTACCGGAGACTATTCCTTTACCGTTACCGTTGGAGTATGACGGGAAAACGGGTTTGGATGCGTTAAATGGGTTAGTTAAAGACCATTGTTTGGCGTATCTGGAGGCGGAGGTGTTACCCCATGTGCCGGATGCGTGGATTGATTTTGATAAAACGAAGGTGGGGTATGAGATTCCGTTGAATCGGCATTTCTATGTCTATCAGCCTCCTCGTTCTTTGGAAGCGATTGAGGAGGATATCAAGTCTTTGGAAGGGGACATTATGGCGATGTTGGGGGAAGTGGTTTAGATTGGGTCAATTTATAGGGTTGCTGTGCAGAGGATGATTTTGAGGTTTGGAATTGGGAGGTAAATTAATGGCTTTAATCATTTCAGATGAACAGTTAGAAAATATCGAACTTCCGGCTGAGGTGCAGCAAAAGGCTTTACAAAAAGCCAAGGAAGGCTATGTAATGATTTTATTAGAAGCAGGAGAGATTACCAGTAGTCGGGCAGGGAAAATTCTAGGGGTTTCTCGTTTGGAAGTTATTGAAATGATGAAACAATGGGGTATTTCCCTTTTTGATGATTCTCAAGATTTGGAAGAGTTAGCCCGAGAAGTTGAACAGGCAGAATTAATGTTACAGCAACAGGAATCTTGAATGATTATTGTTTCTGATACAACCCCGATTAGTGAGTTGGCGAAAGTAGGGTATCTGGATTTATTACCACAGCTTTTTAATCAGGTAATCATTCCTCAGGGAGTATTTGACGAATTACAAATGGGGGAGCATCCAGCAACTCAATTAGTCGAAAATTTGTCTTGGCTAGAAGTGATAGAGGTAAAAAATAAACAACTTGTTGAGGATTTACAGAAGTCATCAAAGCTAGATTTAGGAGAGTCTGAAGCCATCGCTTTAGCGGAGGAAATGGAAGCAAGTCAGTTATTGATAGATGAAAAAGCAGCTAGAAAAGTTGCTTTAGCCAGGAAGTTACCCTTAATTGGGACGATGGGCATTCTGCTGTTAGCAAAGCGTCGAGGTTTGTTAGATAATGTTACTGAAGTTCTCGATCAATTGCGGAAACAGGGAACAAGAATTTCAGCTCTTCTCTATGTTCAAGTGTTGACTTTGGCTAAGGAAAGAGAGAATTGGGAGGGCAAATAATGGGAAAGTATCAGGGTTATGAACGGTACAAGGATTCTGGTGTTGAGTGGTTGGGGGAGATTCCTGAGCATTGGGAGGTTTATCAAGTAAAGCGAATTACTCAATCGCATAAACAAGGTTTTTATACTAATCAAAGCTATGTAAATGAGGGAGTAAAGTTAGCGAGAATTACTGATATTGATGATTTCGCAAATATCTCTTTTGAGAAAATGCCGTTTGTAGAGATTGATGTAAAAGATGAACGAGCTTTTGAAATCAAAGATGGTGATTTCTTATTTGCCAGAAGTGGAACAATAGGAAGATTTGGACTTGTTAGAAATCCAGAGCGTGCTATTTTCGCTTCTTACCTGATTTCTTTTAGATTTAAAGATAATTCTCCTGAATATCTAAGATTTTACTTTGCTTCTGATTACTTTAAAAAAAACTTAATAAGCACTCTTCACGGTGGAGCAAATCAAAATGTTCATGCAGAAAACATCAAAGAACAATTCTTGCCGATTCCGCCACTGGAAGAACAGAACACGATCGCACAATTCCTCGACCACAAAACCAGCCAAATAGATGCCCTCATCGCCAAAAAAGAAGCCCTCCTCAAAAAACTCGACGAAAAACGCACCGCCCTCATCAGCCACGCAGTCACCAAAGGACTCGATCCAACCGTCCCCATGAAAGATTCTGGCATCGAGTGGCTAGGTGATATCCCTGCACATTGGGAGGTTATACGAATTAAAAGAGCTTTTGTTCTTCAAAGAGGTATTGATATTAGGCAAGAAGATCAAACAGAAGGAGTAGTACCTGTAGTATCTTCAGGTGGAATCGCTTCTTATCACAATATAGCCTATTCAAAAGCACCTGGCGTTCTAGTAGGTAGGAAAGGAACAGTTGGAAACGTTCATTACGTCGATGTTGATTACTGGCCCCACGATACAACGCTCTGGGTAATTGAATTTTATGATAATAATCCTCGATTTATATACTACAAATTACTTTCAATGGATTTAGAAAATTGGGATACTGGATCAGCTAATCCAACATTAAACCGGAATTTAATCCATCCTTTAAAGACATCTTGGATATCACCAGAGGAACAGACAGTTATAGCCAAGTATTTAGACAAAATAACAGCAGAGATCGACCAACAGAAAGCAAAAATAAAACAAGCCATTGACCTCCTAAAAGAATATCGCACCGCCCTAATCACCAACGCCGTAACAGGCAAAATCGACGTGCGCCAAGTCCTACAATAGTACCGCTATTCATTTAAAAGAGAAGTTTACCTTATAAAATCCTATGACTTCAACTCAATCCAAAACCAAACTCTCTTTAGCCGAATTCTTGCAACTTCCAGAAACTAAACCCGCCAGCGAATACATTAACGGGAAAATTCATCAAAAACCAATGCCAAAAGGGAAACATAGTCGCCTACAAACTCGCTTTTCTGCGGAAATCAATCACATTGCAGAGCCTAAACGTTTGGCATTAGCGTTTACAGAGTTACGCTGTACCTTTGGAGAGCGATCCATTGTTCCAGATATTGTAGTATTTAATTGGGCAAGAATTCCCCTTGATGAAAATGGAGAAATTGAAAACACCTTTGACATTGCACCAGATTGGACAATTGAAATCTTGTCTCCCGAACAAAGTCCCACCCGTGTCATTAATAATATTTTATTCTGTCTAGATCATGGAACAGAACTAGGATGGTTAATTGATCCAAAAGAAAAAATGATTATCACCTTTAAGCCAAGTCAACAACCCAAAATGAAAGAAGGACAAGACCAACTTCCCGTCCTAAGTTCCCTATCAGATTGGCAACTTTCTATCCCTGATGTCTTCGCTTATTTAACCCTGTAAGTTACTTAACTACAACCATGACTCAAATCACCCTATCCGACCTCCCCGAATCTCTCCAAACCTTACTCACCCAAGCCATCCAAACAGGTGAACCCCTCACCATTACCCAAAATAATCAACCCCTTGCTATCATCTCCCCCATTAAAAAAAGTAAACGCCCAGCCTTTGCCGAGCCAAAGGATAGCGGTAAAATCATCGGAGATATTGTAGAAGCCCAGCCCTATGAATATCAAAGCCAAACCTTTAAAGACCTCTTAGATCAAGTTGAAGCCGTCCCCCCAGACTTTGACTCTGACCAAGCTAAAGCCGAATACTTAGCCGAAAAATATAACCTGTGAAAGTTCTGCTCGATACCAATATCATTCTTGACTATGCCCTTAAGCGTGAACCCTTTAGTAGACTCGCTGACCAAATCTTTATTCTCATCGAACAGAAGTACCTTGAAGGCTATGTTAGTGCATCTACTTTTACTGACCTTTTCTACATCCTCAGAAAATCTAGGGGCAAAGATTGGGCACTTCAATTTTTAGCCCGACTTGTCCAACTCTGCCCAATCGCTACCGTCGATGCCAATACTGTTAAAGCGGCTCTTACCGAACATTACAAAGACTTTGAAGACGATATACAGTATTATGCTGCCCTCCAAACTCAGTTAGAAGGAATTGTGACCCGCAACCCGACTGATTTCCCTGAAAAAGATTTACGCATTCTCACCCCAGAACAGTTACTGCAAGAACTCACGGAGAACCAGTAATTGACCATGCACCAAGAAAAAGACTTTGAAAACATCATCGAACGGGAACTCCTCAACCACTACGGCTACCACCGAGGGAATCCAGAAGAATACAAAAAAGACACCGCCCTTTTCCACAATGAGATTATCAACTTTATCCAAACCACCCAACCCCAACAATGGGAAAAATTTAGTCGCACCAGCCCCGGAGAAGCCCAAAAAACCCTCATCACCAGCCTCACCAAAGAACTCAAGAGTAGGGGAATGCTCGATGTCCTCCGTAACGGCTTCAAATGCTACGGCAAAACCTTCAAAGTCGCCTACTTCCAACCCAATACCGGGATGAACCCGGAAACCATCGCCCTCTACAGTAAAAATCGCCTCACCGTTACCCGCCAAGTCACAATTAAAACCGGAATTAAAAAAGGACGTAAACCCGATATTACCCTCAGTCTCAACGGCTTACCCATCGCCACCCTGGAACTGAAAAACCAACTCACCGGGCAAACCTACCGCAACGCCATTGACCAATACCAAACCGAAAGAGACCCAAAAGACCCCCTATTTCGCTTCAAAGAACGCTGCTTAGTTCACTTCGCCGTCGATACCGATGAAGTCTGGATGACTACCAAACTCGCTGGGGCAAAAACCTACTTTCTCCCCTTCAACAAAGGCGATAACCACGCCGCCGGAAATCCCCCTGTTCTGGGGGAATACCGCACCAGTTACCTTTGGCAAGAAGCCCTCCAACGCGATAGCATCCTCGAAATCCTTGCCCGTTTCCTCCACCTAGAAACCAAAGAAATCCAAATCCCCACCACCACCGGCATCAAATACCAAACTAAAGAAACCCTGATTTTCCCCCGTTACCATCAACTCGATGTCGTGCGGAAACTCATCGCCCACACCAAACAGCATCAGTCAGGACATAACTACCTGATCCAACATTCAGCCGGATCAGGGAAATCTAACTCCATCGCCTGGCTGGCACATCGCCTCGCCAACCTCCACAATGACCAAGATGACAAAATCTTTGATACTGTCATTGTTATCACCGATCGCAAAGTATTAGACCGCCAACTTCAAGACACCATTTACCAGTTCGACCACAAAACCGGAGTCGTCCACAAGATTGATGAAAACACCAAACAACTCGCTAAAGCCTTGAGTGCAGGAGTCCCCGTCATCATCTCCACGATTCAGAAATTCCCCTTCATTTCCCAGGCAATCCAAACCCTAGAGAAAAAAGGCACAACCGTCACCCTCACCACCCAAGATAAACGCTTCGCCATTATCGTCGATGAGGCACACAGTTCCCAAAGCGGAGAAACCGCAACAGAACTCCGTAAAATCCTCAATAAAGATGGCATTGAAGCCGCGATCGCCCACCAACTCCTCGACGATGAACCCGATGATAACCTCAGCGACGCAGCCCAACAGGAACTGTTACGCGCACAACTCACCCGCACCAAACAACCCAACCTCAGTTACTTCGCCTTTACCGCCACCCCCAAACAACGCACCCTCTTACTCTTCGATGAACCAGGGGAAACCGGACAAGCCCCTTTTCATCTCTACACCATGCGCCAAGCCATTGAGGAAGGCTTTATTAAAGACGTATTGGCAAACTACACCTACTACGAACGCTATTACGAGTTAGTACGCCTCTCAGAAACTAACCCCGACCTCCCCCGTCGTCAAGCAGCGCGGGAAATCGCCCGTTTCGTGGAACTCCATCCCCACAATATCGCCCAGAAAGTCGAAATCATCATTGAGCATTTCCGTAACCATACCCGCCATAAAATCGGAGGTCGGGCAAAAGCGATGGTGGTGACGCGATCGCGCGAACACGCGGTTAAATACAAACTGGCTTTTGATCAGTATATTAAAGACAAAGGTTACACCGACATTAAATCCCTCGTTGCTTTCTCCGGTTCACTATCTCTCGATGACTTTCCGAATGAAACTTTCACCGAAGTGAGCATGAATGGGGGCATCAAGTCCGGCGAAATTCCCGAAAAGTTTGCCAGTGACGCTTATCAAGTCCTATTAGTCGCCAATAAATTTCAAACCGGCTTTGACCAACCCTTACTCCATACCCTGTTTGTCGATAAACGCCTCGCCGGAGTCCAAGCCGTGCAAACCCTCTCCCGCCTCAACCGCACCACCCCAGGCAAAGAAGATACCTTCGTTTTAGATTTTGTCAACCAACCCGAAGACATCTACAAAGCCTTTAAACCCTACTACGAAGAAACCCCCGTTGGGCAAACCTCTGACCCTCAACAACTGAATGATCTTGCCTTTCAACTCTATGAATGGCGACTCTTTCACGAAGAGAATGTTAACGAGTGGTGTGACATCTGGTTTCGCCCCAAAACCTCCCTCACGGGAGGGGAACACAAAAAGTTAAATTCTCTTCTCGACCCCGTTGTTGACCGCTACAAAGCCTTAGAGGAGGCAGAGAGAGAACAATTTAGAAGCCAACTTACCAGCTTTCGGAATTTGTACCTTTTCCTTGCTCAAATTCTCCCTTATCAAGATTCTGACTTGGAAAAACTCTATGCCTATGGTCGTTTTCTCCTCAAAAAACTGCCCCGTAGTGCCAATGCGCCTCAAGTAGATTTATCGGGAGATATTGAAATGAAATTCTACCGCCTCGAAAAAATTAGTGAGGGCAAAATTGACTTAAAAGAAGGCGAAGCCGAACCCCTCAAAGGAGCAACCGCAACTGGAACACGCCAACCGGATAAAAATGTTCCTCTTTCTCAACTCATCGACTCCCTCAACGAACGCTTTGGCACAGATTTTACCCTCGCTGACCAACTTTTCTTTGAGCAAATCACCGAAAGCGCGATCGCGAATGACAACCTCAAGCAAGCTGCCCTGGTGAACACCAAAGAAAACTTCGCCCCCGTCCTCGACCAACAACTCGAAAACCTCTTCCTCGAACGTATAGAGGGGAATGAGCAAATCTTTACGGAAGTAATGAACAACCAGGAGTTTAAACAAGTCGTCTTTGAAAAACTGCTCGAATCAATCTATGAGCAGCTAAATTCCCCTAGTGGGGCTTCTTTCCGATAAGCTAACACTATTCATTAAAGAATGAGAAAACAACGGCTACAGGTGGGTACTGTTGGTTTAGCGATCGCTGCAAGTGCCTTGATTCTATTTGGGTGCAGTAGTCTACGACACGCTTTATTTCAATCTGCGGCATTCGATTTGGGGATTTTTGACCAAGGGATTTACTTAATTAGCCAAGGTGAACCCCCGATTTGTTCTTTAATTGGGTTTCACATTCTTGGTGATCATGGAGCCTGGATTCTCTATCCCCTCAGCTTGCTGTACAAAATTTATGCCGATGTTCACTGGCTGTTTGCTGTGCAAGCGATCGCTTTGGCGTTGGGTGCCTTACCTACCTTTCATCTAGCGCGTCAGGCGGGGTTGAAGGAGCAACAAGCAACGGCAATGGCAGTGGTATACTTGCTCTACCCACTCATTTTTAATATCAATTTGTTTGACTTCCATCCAGAAGTCATGGCGTTACCGGCACTTTTAGCGGCGATTTTGGCAGCGCGATTGGAGCGAATTGGGTGGTTTTCTGTGGCTATCCTCTTTATCTTGGGCTGTAAGGCAGTCCTGGGATTGACTGTAGCGGCAATGGGAGTTTGGCTGCTGCTGTTTGAAAAAAAGCGTTGGTGTGGAGCGATCGCTTTAGTTGCAGGTATTGCCTGGTTCCTGATTGCTTCTCAGGTTATCATTCCTAGGTTTAGCGGACAAGAAGCGGCAGCGGTTGGGCGTTATGCTTTTTTAGGTGACTCCGTTCTGGAGATAGCTAAGAACTTACTGTTAAAACCAGGATTGGTACTCGGCAACATCTTCACTTTACCTAACCTGGAATATTTAATTTTATTAGTATCGCCACTAATTTGGGGAATTTCACTGCAGCACTTAGCACCGTTAGTGGGTGCCATTCCTACATTATTGATGAACCTAATCACGGACTACCAACCTCAAAAAGATTTAACTCACCAATACTCTTTACCTGTTTTACCTTTTCTGTTACTAGCTGTCATTTCAACACTAGCAGCGAGTCAGGGATGGTTGCAAAACAAACGGGGAATCATCTTATGGTCGTTAGTAGCATTTGTTGCTTTAGGGAAGTTCGGTTATTTTGGTTCAAGATATCTGGAATCTGTAGATACTTGGTACGCTACTAGGGAAGCAGTGGCACAGATTGAAACGAAAGGTAGTGTTTTAGTGCCAGCACAAGTTGCTCCCCATTTAACCCACCGCCCTATTGTCAAGCTGGCAATCGCGGGTTCGGAGTCTGCTGATTTAGCTGAGTTTGACTATGTATTGCTCAATATGCGTCATCCTGGCTGGGGGAGTAGTCTGCAAGTTGCCACTAGTTTGTTGGAACGCCTTAAAAATACACCGGAATTTCAACTGAGTTATCAGCGGGATGAGGTTTATCTATTTATCAAGGAATCTTGATAATCCATATTCCGTCCTCAAACTGCCCCATAGACAAAATAAGTCTGTGCCATTCAATTTAGCTTTCCTCGGGAGTCTCTTCTGCGGCTCGCCGTGGAGCCGGAAGCGCTAAAGCTAATTGATAAAGCTGACGCCTAGGAAGCTTAGTGAGTTGAGCTAACTGACGGGCAGCTTGCGATCGGGATACTCCCCTCGCCATTATCTCTATTAATTCTTCTTTCAGGGTGTCTTCTGAGAGTACTGGCACCCCTGGTTGTTCGCCAGCTACAACAAGGGTAAATTCGCCCTTGGATTCCCGTTCGTTATAGTGAGCGATCGCTTCTTTAATCGTTCCCCGCCAAAACTCTTCATGCAACTTAGTTAACTCTCGTGCTAAAACGATGTGACGATAGGCTCCCAATTTATCTGCCAGGTGTTGTAACGTTTGCCGCAAGCGGTGAGGAGACTCGTAAAAAATCAGGGTTCGAGCTTCTGCTGCTAGAAATTCTAAACGCTGTTGTCGATCTTGACCACTGGCAGGTAAAAAGCCTTCAAACACAAAGCGGTCTGTCGGGAGTCCTGAAGCACTCAATGCTGTAATCCCAGCAGTTGCTCCTGGTATGGGTATAACGAGTATCTCTGCCTCAATACAAGCGTTGACTAATTCATAACCAGGGTCAGAGATTCCCGGCATTCCGGCATCAGTAACAAGAGCGATCGCTTTCTCTTCACTAAGCTGATTCAGCAACTCTGGCAGGCGTTGGAAACGATTGTGTTCATGGTAACTCACTTGGGGTGTTTTAATCTGAAAATGTGCCAATAGCTTTCCCGTGTGGCGCGTATCCTCTGCTGCGATCAGATCCACCGATTGCAAAATCCGCACAGCTCGGAAAGTCATGTCCTCCAGATTCCCGATTGGTGTTCCAACCACATAAAGTGTTCCCATTGTTATTTTGATGAAGACCGCAAGATAAAGAATCGAGAAAAAAATCCCCCGTTTGCTATCGGGGGATACTGTCTATATAAGTGAAGTATGCCGTATCAAGTTAGGATCATCCTTGAGAATTTAAGCAAACCATTCTGTCACGGCTTCTTCTTTAGTATTGGTGTTCCGGGATGGCGTTTCACGAGTGAATTCCATGTGGATCGAGCGACTTTGTTCGCCGTCGGCAGCTACTGCCACGATGGGGTAGTCTATGAGACCATCTTGGAAGGACATCTGGAAGCGGAATGTACCATCGGGGTTGAGCTTGATGGGGCGTCCGCCAACTGTAACCGTAGCATCTGGTTCGGTGGCACCGTAAACGATCAACTCAGCATCCGCTACCAACCAGAACTGGCGCGGACGAATCGGTGCCATAGATGCGCCAAAACCGGCACCAGACATACCAACGCCGGACATCGTTAAACCGGACATCGTTGGTACAGCCCACATACCAACGCCGGAGGGGAAGACGTAGGAGCTGATGGATTGGGAGGGAGCCATCGAACCCGGAACGTGCTGCATAGAGCCGAACAGAGAACCGGCAACACGCTGGGCTTCGGCAGATTTCGCCATACCGAAGATTTCGTCGTAGATGGGGTTCTCGGCACTAGCACTACCACTAGCAGTAGGCATACGCTTGCTGGGGGGAACTAGCTCGTAGACGGTTTTGCCGCACAGCTCTTCTTCCCAATCAACGGTAATAAACTGGTCTTCAATCCAGTCACTGGGATAAACGGGGGGAACGCGAACCGGTTTGGAGCGAGCTAGCACCAGCCACCGTCCGTCTGCGCAACGGTAGCCAATATCAACGGTGTAATCGCGATCGCTCACGGGGATGGGCAGATACCATTCCCGTGCCAGTTCATCACAAGGATATTCCTGAATGCTGTGGGGACTTTGGTAATCAATGCTGATGTCAGTGACATCGTAAATCCGCAGTGCTAACTGTTGTCCTCCTTGACGGCGCTGTTCTTCTTTGTGTTCGTTGGGGATATCCCAGTAGGTATAAGCCCATTGGGGATCGCGGGGCATTAAAACGACCCGACTGTCACCGTAGCCACCTGGTAAATCGGCTAACCCCTCATCTACGGAGGCAAGGGTTCCGCCGGTGCGATCATCTTGACCTAATTCAAACTTAGATGCTTCCACTTCTGGTTGTGCCTCCACTGTACGAGATGGACTGATAGAGATTTTTGTACGCTGAACTTTTTGAATTTCTGCCAGCAACTGCGCTTTCCGCATCCGGCTATAACGAGAGATGCCATATTCACTGGCAACCCGGCGCAGTTGCCGTAATGTCATTTCTTCTAGAGGTGGGCGTTCTTTTGCCATGAGTATGCTCTCCAATTGTTAGGACGGCAGGACTATTACTCCTGATGAATTCAAAGGTTAGGTTGCCTTGGCACATCATCCAGTGACTGAAATTTGTTGCCTTTGAAGTTATGTAACTCACCCGTTGGCAATGCAAGTAGGCAGGTGCCTCTCGATCAATCGCTGCGGGTGGTTATCCTTCATCCAGAGATCTGGGATCGAGCCAGCCGCCGATTATCACAGAAATACTAAAAATCAGCATTTCTTCGGGATCGCCTTTATCCATTTATGTAACGAAAAGTATTGGGTCGGGTCAAGGGGGCTGATCCACCGATTTTCTGGGGATCAACGAATTTACAGGCAGGGCTGGGATCAAAATGTCATGAAAGCTTGACAATAAAGCTTGATGGGGATCAAGACTAATTGGGTAAAGATGGAGAAGTTAGGGACGATGCCTATAGCAACTGCCAAGACGGTTAGGACATATATGAATTTAGTAGAGACGTTCCGGCGGAACGTCTCTACCAGAGTTTGTCCTAAGATATGTGTCCACTGCTATAAAAATAAGGGCTAAGGTATTGCCTTAGCCCCTAGGGTGTTATCCAGACGGTTGTTCTGGAAGTCTCTTAGAAACTGAAAAATCCCTCTTCCTCGTCAGCAGACGGTTGCCGTTTCAACCAGTCTTGACCTAACTGAATCGTGACATCAGATCCCAGAGAGCCAGTACTTTCAACCCGCACTTCCCCAAATCCTAAATCGGCGCGGATAGCAGCAGCGCTGGTGTCGTCTCCCTGTTGGGCAACAATGCGCGTGACTCGCAACGGTTCTTTCCACGACTCATCAACATAAACATTTCGGTAGCCAGCCTCTTGAAGGGTATTGACTAAAGCTTGAACGGCTTCTGGTTCACCTGTACTATCTTGAATCGCCACTCGCAGGTATCCTGGGTCTAGATCCGATTGGTCGCTATAGCCTTGGTCGAAGTGTTGAGCCATCATTTGCTCAATTTGGCGATGGTTGGGCAACCAGTAACTCACTTCATTATGACCATCGCTGCTAAAGCGACCTGGCACCATTAGCATTTGTACGTCTGAGCGCTTGGTCTGAGCACCAAAACCGACCAGAGCAACGAGCTCTTCTACACTTAAGTTGGTGTCAAGGTGAGATTGAATCACCGAGAGAATTTTTGGCATTCGCGCCAGTGTGGTGGGGTTTAGCGCTTGTTCCATCAACGCTCTCATCAGCATTTGCTGCCGCTGCACCCGACCCACATCACCATACTTGTCGTAGCGAAACCGCAAAAACTGCATTGCCTGATTGCCATTGAGGTGCTGTCTGCCTTCTTTGAGGTCGATGTAGAGGTGCTGGGAGTCATCTTTGTACTTCATATCTTTGGGGACATAGACAGTGACACCCCCCAAAGCATCGACTAACTTCTCTATTCCTTGAACATTGACCCGGATGTAACGGTCGATACCAACACCTTCGAGCAATTCACTGGTTGCTTTCGCTGTTAGTGCTGGTCCACCGTGATAATTGGCAGCATTGATTTTAGTCAAACCCACGCCTTCAACATAGGTTTTAGTATCACGAGGAACTGAGAGAACGGCTAACTTACGAGCCTCTGGATCAAACCGCACTAAAAGCATCGTATCCGAAAGACCGTCAAAGGAATTGACGAGAGCGTGGTATCCCGGATCTTCATCAGGTTGTTGATTGAGGTCAGAGGTGAGAACCTTAGTGCCTAAAATTAAAATATTGACCGGTCGCGTCAGTTCCGGCAGTCGCATACTGCTGCGGGCGATGCTTCCACCTTTGCCAAATATTGCGGCTTCTTCAGGGCTGAGTTGACTTTGCAATAGGGGCATACTCGCCAGTGATACTGCAAGCATTGCTCCTGCTGTTGCTGACAGCATTGCCAAACCAGTAAAGCCCAACCACAGCCAGAGCCAACGTCCTGACTTTTTCTTAACACGTTTTTTCTTCACCGGGTAAGCTTTTTTCTTTCCCGGATGGGATGATTCATAAGTTTTTCGAGCTGACACTTGGCTTCCTCACACGCATGCAATAGGGATTAGGATTTGGCAGACTATAACTGCCGATGCACTAACGCTTCACCCTGACTCTGATATAAACGTTTCAACAAAGGCACTCATATCAGTTTTTCTAACGGTTTGTAGCAAAACCAGGCAAATCCTGCATAAATATAGCCAGTCTATAGGATTTGTGAACATACG
>NZ_JADEWY010000138.1 GCF_015207375.1 Coleofasciculus sp. LEGE 07092
ATGGAGGAGAGAATATACTCGGAGTATTCCAAGGTGGCTGGAGTATAACCGGATAGAGTTTGGGAAATTTTAATAAAGGTTAATTAGAGAATATAAGAGTTAATAAACTCTCACCATTTCTGTTGTTTTTTACTAAAAGATATGCCAACCCCTAGAAAACAAACTCATACTATTTTACTAAAAAATACGATTAATTTTAGTGCAAAACAATGAAAAACTACGCTAACATAGATAGCAATGACTTGTTCGATTTAGACTGGCAACCCTGCTTTTTTATTCTACTGACTACAGAATTTTAAAAGGGAAAAGGAAGAATTATTACTCCTTGACCCTTTTTAATTTGACCCATTGCCTTCTTAGTGGGTGAGGTATCCAATTAAACACAGCTATGGCAAAAATTTTGGTGATTGAAGACGAACGTTCGATCCGAATTAACCTGCTCAAACTTATGGTAGCGGAGGGATTCGAGGCTATCGATGCTGATAATGGGAATAGTGGAGTACAGCTAGCATTCCAAGAGCAGCCTGATTTAATTATTTGTGATATTTTAATGCCGGGACTGGATGGGTATCAGGTGTTGAAAACTCTGCAACAAAACCCTGTTACTGCCACCGTTCCCTTTATTTTCCTGACGGCTAAAGCCGATCGCGCCGAGGTGCGTCAGGCAATGAATTTGGGAGCGGATGATTACCTCACCAAACCCTTTACCAGAGCTGAAGTCCTCGAAGCGATCGCGACTCGACTGCAAAAACGGGTATTGCTAACGCGGCGGCATACTTTGGAACTGAAGCAGACAGAAGCCTTGATGAGCTATCTACTGCGTTATGACCAATTGACTAACCTTCCCAATCGCTTTTTATTGCAAGAGCGGTTTAATCACCTTGTGGCTGAAACCGAAGCTGAGTCTAAACCCATTCCGATTCTGTCTCTCGGTTTAGATCAACTCAACCAACTTAACCATACCTTAGGACCTGCGAGTGGTGACTTGTTGCTGCAAGCTGTAGCCGAACGGTTGCTGAGTTGCCTCAACCAACACGATACTGTTGCTCAAGTGGGAGCCGAGCAGTTTGTGATTCTCCTAGCAATGAGCGATCGCACTCAAGACGTGACAGCCATTACCGAAGCTCTCCTAGATATCTTTTCGTCACCCTTCCGCCTAGGTGTCTATGAAATCCAGCTCACGGCTCAGATTGGTATTGCCTTGTTTGGGCGCGATGGTGGTGACTTGAATACCCTAATCAAGCACGCCAGTGCTGCCAGAGAGGATGCCAAGCAGTCGGGAAAGCAACCCTATCAATTTTATATCGCTGCAATTGGTGCCAAATCTCAAGAAGCGCTATTACTCGAACAACAACTGCGTCAAGCCTTGGAGCGGGAAGAATTCCAAGTCTATTACCAGCCTAAAGTCAATCTGCTTACCGGACAGATTGAAGGAGCAGAAGCCTTGGTACGCTGGCATCATTCGGAGCGGGGTTCTGTGTCTCCGACAGAGTTTATTCCCGTTGCGGAAAAAACAGGCTTAATTGTACCCCTAGGTGAATGGGTACTAAGAACTGCGTGCGCTCAAGCCCGAATTTGGCAAATAGCTGGTTATTATCCGTTGCGGGTTGCGGTTAATTTATCAGGGCATCAGTTTAATCAACCCCATTTAGACCGTTTAGTTGTAGAAATTCTCAGAGACAGCGAACTTGATCCGAGCTATTTAGAGTTGGAACTCACCGAAAGTACGCTGATGCAAGATCCTGAAACTGCGATCGCAACATTGCAAGCGTTAAAGACACTGGGCATCCGGATATCCATTGATGATTTTGGTACAGGCTATTCCTCGTTGAGCTATCTGAGGCAATTTCCCTTTGATGTGTTGAAGATTGACCGTTCCTTTGTCTGCCAAGTAACAGAAGATTCTAAAAATGCTGCGATTACGAGTGCTATTTTACAAATGGCTCGCAGTTTAAATCTGAAGGTCGTTGCCGAAGGGGTGGAGACTTCTAGCCAGTTAGCTTTTTTACAAGGGCATCAGTGTGATGAAATCCAGGGCTATTGGTTTAGTCCGCCGTTGTCAGCTCAAACCTTTGGGGAGTTGCTCAGTAGTGGGAAGTGCCTGCCGTTGTTGGGGAGTCGGGAATAGGGAGTAGGGAGTAGGGAATGGGACTGCACCTCATGTAAGTGAGAAACGCTATAGATCTAGGGTAGAGTATTCAAAATATATTCTGAAGAGATAGCGGGACTCACCAGTTCTACTCGTTAGGATGAGCGAGGGAAAGATTTAATCACCTGAGAACCCATACTGAACTGCTATGCCATCTCAAACTTTAAAATATGCTTATTTTCCTGGCTGCGTTGCCCTAGGAGCTTGTCGGGAACTTTACCAGTCCACAGCGGCACTGACTCAGGCACTGGGAATTGAACTTGTTGAACTCAAAAAAGCCTCCTGTTGCGGTTCCGGCACGTTTAAAGAAGATTCCCGACTGCTGGAAGATACGGTAAATGCCCGTAATATCGCCCTCGCCGAAAAACTTAACCTACCCCTGCTGACTCATTGCAGTACCTGTCAGGGAGTAATCGGTCAAGTTGATGAGCGGTTAAAGGAATTCCAAGAGAGCGATCCTGCCTATATTGAGCAAATTAACGGCTTGCTCCAGAAACAGAGCTGTTCTCCCTATCAAGGTAGCACCGAAGTCAAGCATTTACTGTGGGCGCTCGTTACCGATTACGGGCTGGAAGCCTTGCAAGAACGGGTAACTCGGAAGCTATCTGGGCTAAAGTGTGCCGCCTTCTACGGCTGTTACTTGTTGAGAGCACAGAAAGTAATGCCCTATGATAATCCGTTTAAACCGGAAGCGATGGAAAACGTCTTTCGGGCAGTAGGGGCGACACCTATCTATTACCCAGGTCGGATTCAGTGCTGCGGCTGGCCCCTTTCTAGCTACGCCACAGCGCAAGCGTTCCAGATGGCAGGGAAGCACATCAAGGAAGCAATTGACGGGGGTGCTGATTGTATGGTGACACCTTGCCCTTTGTGCCACCTTAACCTCGACTCCCGCCAACCGGAAGTAGAGAACGCCACCGGACTCAAGCTGGGATTGCCTGTGCTGCATTTACCCCAGTTGGTTGCTCTAGCACTAGGAGTTCCACCGAAAGAGTTGGGTTTGAGCAAGCATATTGTTTCAACGCGCTCAGTGTTGGAGAAGCTGGGGTTTTAGGGGGTATTTAGGGCAATGAAGGTGGGGAAGAATCTCACTTATTCTCCTCATCTTCCTTTTAGGATTATGTTTGACAATTTGCGCCAGATCTGTAGTGACATTGCCTGAGTACAGGTGGCAGAGTGTAACAATTCGCTTGTTGTTCTATCAAGCAACGCCGTGATAAAGATTGCAGGGCGTTGAGTAAATCTGATGGTGGAATTATACCTTTTTCTAGCAATTGCGCTAGGTTGACTGGTTCACTTTCTTTAGCGAGCAGCGAGATAACTTGTTTTTCGATTTCGGATAAGCGATCGCACTGCTGCTGTAAAATATCTTTCAAATCTTCTGGCAACAAGAGGGTATCATCGGGTAATAACTCAGTTACGCCTCCTCCCAACTCTTGAATCAGAGTGGCAACGCTCTTTAACCACAACGGGTTGCCTTGGTAGCTGTGGATAAGCGCTTCCCAGTTGTCGATTTCTGCTAATCCATAATCTCTCAGTATTTCCCGTCCGGCTGCAATATCTAAACCAGTGAGCTGTAAGGTGCGAATGGGAGTATTTTGGGTTTTGACTTGATTCAGTTCTCTGGGTTGTTCCCAACCGATTAGCAGAAAGCAACTTTGATGGGATAACTTTTCTATCTGTTTGAAACAGGAGCGATAGTCTTCGTATCCTGGTTTATACTTTCCTGCCAATTCGCCGCTACTGAAAAGGTTGTGAATGTCATCTAATACGACTAAACAGCGATATTTTTGTAAATATTTAATTAGGGGTAAGAGTTTTTGGTTAGTTGCAGATGAATCTGCCTTTTCTGGCTGAGAGAAAAACTGGAGCAGTTTATCTTGAAGTTCTGTAAGGGTAGGGGATGTCTCTAGACTGCACCAAATTACATACTCAAACTCATCTTTAATGTGTTGTACGAGTTGCACAGCTAAGGTGGTTTTGCCGATACCGTTGATACCTGTGAGTGCTATTAGGCGACAGTGTTCTTCTAAAATCCAGGTTTTGAGGGTTTCCAGTTGGGGTGTGCGTGAAGCGAAGCTATCGCCGGTAGGCGAATCGTAGACAGTACCCAACTCTGGCATTTCGCTTAAATCGTGATGTTGTTTTGAGTGAGATGTTTCCTGATTATTTGAATTTGGTATATCTGGAGGGTGTGAAGTTTCTCTACAAAAATGAACGCAACCTATTTGCACAGAGTCTTGTGCAAAATGCGAAACAATGGAAACTTGCAACCTCTCCATTGCTGCTCGAAAATTTGTTTTATGAACTTCTTCCCCTAACTCCTCTGAAAGGATCTGCCATAATTGCGCTCCCACTTCCCTAACGCGACTTTCAGAACAGTCAAACTCTTTAGCTACTTGCTTGTATGTTTCACGTTGCAGAGTTCCCTGTAGTACTGCTGCTTGTAAATCATCAAGGTGTTGACCCGTTTTGGTAAATACTATCTCATCAGCGAGTTGTAACACTTCCTTAAGATTCATCTGGCTGGGAGAGGGGAAATTTACTATATTATAGCTCACATTTTTCCGATTTTTAGCACATTGTCGTACATCCTTGTACAAAACTAGATTAAAAACAGTGAGATTTAGGAATATTTTTCAGCAAAATTGAACATTCTTTGCCTAGACATAAGCCTTAATCTGTCAGTAACATTGTACTTGTAACTCACTTGTAACTCCCAAATATAGAGGATTGAGTCATGCCTAAAAAGACACCACGTTACGACTCAAAAACTGAGAGCCGTGATACCCTATTGGGATTTGGTCCAAAAGAATACAAAACGACTGTTCGCGATAACGAGAGTGGTAAAGAATACAAAGGTTGTAGCAGTGACGAAGGAAAGTCTCGTGACTATGCTTTTAAGAAAGCTAAAGCAGAAGAGTAAAAAACAAAAAGCAAAAATTCGTTAAAGCTATTAGCTTTGAGATAGAAGGTTGGGATTACACAATCCCAACCTTTTTTCTAGTCAAAATTTTATCCATAACCATTATATTCTTTGTCGCTGTTGCTTATATTTATACTCTTCTTCATAGTCAATAGTACCGAACAACTCCAATACTTTCAGTTGTTTACGACGTTGGATGTACTCGCGTAAAGCGGCTTCAATCAATGCAGTGGCTGTTGGATGGTTACTCAAAGCCAGGGCTTCTCGAAGCAGAGTTGGATCTATTTGGAGGGGAGTTACCATGTATTGTTATCCTGAACGCTAATCGGTGTAATCTTAGCTCTATGGTAAGCGATCGCTCTATCTAAAATCATCTACAAAAATCGTTTTCTAATTCAGTGTGATCGCGTCTCTCCCGTAGGTTGGGCTGAGGGTCGAAACCCAAAATTCATAGGCTTTCAGTATGGCATGAGGAAAGAGCGATCGCACAATTGTTAAAGGCGAACTGACTGACATGGCGGCGAGATCCCAACAGCGACAGGCAAATCTTGCCCTGATTCAACGCTTCCTATAATTACCCTGTGAAGAGATGCTTGCAGAGGTAGCGATCGCGTTCAATATCGAAAGCAATTTGAGTCTCTACTTCGTGATCTTCACAATCGCAGCGAGAGTGTTTTTCTAAAATAGATTTAATTAATTCTCTCTCAGGGTTAATCTGCCTTATTTCTTAGTTTTTAATTCTGAGAGTGACAAAAGAGGGATATACTGACCCTGATAAGGAGAAGACGCCGATGAAAAGTTATGTTTGTGTGGTTTGCGGCTACGAATACGACCCAGAAGAAGGCGATCCAGATAGTGGCATCGATCCAGGGACACCATTTGAGGAAATTCCAGAGGATTGGGTTTGTCCAGTCTGTGGGGCAGGCAAATCTGATTTTGAACCCGTAGAATCGTAATAGAAGTAGTTAGTATTGCATTTTGCCTCTTAAAATTGCAGTCATTGGTGGTGGTGCTGCTGGTTTCTTTGGCGCACTCACCTGTGCGAGAGCCCATCCCCACACTCAAGTCACATTACTAGAAGCCTCTACAAAGCCCTTAGCTAAAGTGCGCATCTCTGGCGGTGGACGTTGTAATGTCACCCATGCCTGTTTTGACCCTGCCCTTTTGGTACAAGCATACCCCAGGGGTGGCAAAGCCCTGCGGGGTGCTTTAACTCGTTTTCAACCCAAAGATATGATCGCTTGGTTTGAGTCTCATGGCATCCATCTTAAAACCGAGGCAGACGGACGAATGTTTCCCGTTACCGATAATTCTCAAACCATCGTCGATTGCCTGTTTGACACCGCAACAGCCACAGGAGTTCAAATCCGCACAGGTAAATCAGTAAAATCTATCTCCCTACTCCCTACTCCCCACTCCCCACTCCCTTTTCAGATTGGGTTAAAAAATGGCGAGATACTAGAGTGCGATCGCATTCTTCTCGCTACAGGTAGTAATCCCATCGGTTATGCGATCGCTAAACAATTAGGTCATCACATCGAACCCCCCGTTCCTTCCCTATTTACCTTTAATATCTCAGACCCTCGCTTGCAAGACTTAGCCGGGGTTAGTGTTGATGAGGTTTGTTTGCGATTACCAGACGCGGGGAAAACTCTCAAGGAACAAACAGGACCTTTGCTAATTACCCATTGGGGGCTAAGTGGTCCTGTAGTCCTTAAACTTTCTGCTTGGGGTGCTAGATTTCTACACGACCATCATTATCAGACACCCCTACTCGTAAATTGGCTTCCTCAATATAACCAGGAAAGCTTACGCCAACTGCTGCTGTCAGTTAAGTCCCAATCCCCGCGACGCCAAGTTGCAACTAATTCCCCGATTCCCTTACCCAAGCGCCTTTGGCAGAGTTTAGTCACTAGTGTCGGTATTGGAGAACAAGTTCGTTGGGCGGAGTTATCGAATAAAGCGCTAAATCAATTGATTCAAGAACTGACTCAAGGACGTTATCTAATTAAGGGCAAAGGCGTCTTTAAGGAAGAATTTGTGACCTGTGGTGGCGTTAATTTAAAAGAAGTGAATTTTAAGACAATGGAAAGCCGTCTGGTTCCAGGTCTTTACTTTGCTGGGGAAGTCCTGGATATTGACGGTATTACAGGTGGGTTTAACTTTCAAAGTGCCTGGACAACTGGTTGGTTAGCGGGTCAGGCGATGGGAAAATAACGGTCAAGAAGACAGGAGACAGAAGTCAAATTATTATTATCAGATGCAGGAATAGGTCGAGGCGATACTTAACTTTTACTTTCTATTGACAAAAAAGTAATTTTATGGAATTAAACTTCAGCGACATTGTAGAAATGTTGGGTAATGCAGTAACGTGCAGTAGTCTGAGCATTAAACCGGAACTTGACCCAAAAATTAGCGGTATTGCCCCTATTGATGAAGCTGCCAGCAACACCCTCAGTTACATTGAGGGAGCTAAGTTTGCTGTTTGGGTTGGTAAAACAGGGGCTTCTGCCTTAATTTTGCCCTTGGATGAAAGGTTACAAGCACAAGCCAATGAAAGGGGCATTGCCTGGATTGGGGCATCTGAACCACGATTGGTGTTTGCTCAAGCGATCGCTCTATTCTATAAACCCTGGCAACCTGCACCAGAAATCCACCCTACTGCTGTTATTCATCCAGATGCTCAGTTAGGGAAGGATGTCTATATTGGTGCTCATGCAGTCGTGCAGGCAGGAGTAAAAATTGGCGATCGCGTCTGCATTCATGCAAATGTGGTAATTTATCCAGACGTACACATTGGCGATCGCACGGTGTTGCACGCCAACTGTACTATCCACGAGCGCACCCGCATTGGTGCCGATTGCGTGATTCACAGTGGTGTCGTTATCGGTGGAGAAGGGTTTGGCTTTGTGCCGACGCCGGAAGGTTGGTTGAAAATGGAACAGTCTGGCTGTACGGTACTTGAAGATGGTGTGGAAGTGGGTTGCAACAGTACGATTGACCGCCCCGCCGTGGGAGAAACCCGGATTGGTCGAAATACCAAGATTGATAATTTAGTACAAATCGGTCATGGCTGCCAAGTAGGAGAGAACTGCGCTATAGCAGCGCAAGTAGGTTTGGCAGGAGGTGTAAAAGTTGGCAATCGCGTGATTCTTGCAGGTCAAGTAGGGGTGGCTAATCAGGCGAAAATAGGAGAGGGTGCGATCGCTACTGCCAAAACGGGGATTCATAATGATGTTGAACCCGGAGCAATTGTAAGTGGAACTCCGGCAGTTCCTCACAAAGTGTTTCTTAAAGTATCTGCCATTTACAATCGTCTTCCGGAGATGTATCAAACCCTAAAGCGATTTCAGCGGCAGAAGGGATAAAGGAGTAAGAAACTCGCTAAGTTGAATAAAATTAACAGAATTCAGGTAGTTCTATGAAGATCTTGATACTGAATGCAGGATCGAGCAGCCAGAAAAGTTGCTTATACGAGCTAGGTGAAGCCTTACCTAACTCGCCGATAGCCCCCTTATGGGAAGCCAAAATTGACTGGACGGGGAAATCCAATGCAGCACTTTTGCAAGTTGAAACAGCCACAGGAGCATCTCTGGAGGAAGAATTGCCAGTAGAGGAGCGACAAAAAGCGATCGCTCAAATGCTCAATACCCTCTGGCGCGGCAGTACCCAAGTCATTAGCCAGCTTAGTGAAATTGACATCGTTGGACATCGCGTGGTTCATGGGGGTCAAGAGTACCGCGAGGCAACACCAATCACGCCGGAGGTAAAATCAGCCATTAACCGTTTGTCTGCCCTTGCCCCTGAACACAACCCAGTGAACTTAGAAGGCATTGAGGCGATTGAAAATAGTCTGGGAGACGTGCCGCAAGTGGCGGTGTTTGACACAGCGTTTCACAGTCAGTTGCCCCTAGCTGCTGCGGTTTACCCCGGTCCCTATGAATGGCTGGAGAAGGGAATTCGCCGCTACGGTTTCCACGGTATCAGTCATCAGTATGTGGCGTCCCGTGCCGCCCAGTTGTTGGGAAAAGAGGTAAAATCCCTGCGACTGATTACCTGTCATTTGGGGAATGGTTGCTCCTTGGCAGCCGTTCGCCACGGGGTTTGTGTGGATACGACGATGGGTTATACTCCCCTGGAAGGCTTGATGATGGGCAGTCGTTCCGGTTCCGTTGATCCCAGTATTTTAATTCACCTGCTGCGGCAAGGTAGCGACGCGGAAAAATTGAACCATATTCTCAACAAGCAGTCGGGATTAAAGGGGATTTCTGGTATCAGCGGCGATATGCGCCAAATCAGTAAGTTGATGGCAGAGGGACATGATCGCGCTCAGTTGGCGTTTGATATTTATATTCACAGTTTGCGATCGCACATCGGCGCTATGCTGGCGTCTCTGGGAGGATTGGACGCTTTGGTCTTTTCTGGCGGCGTTGGCGAAAATGCTGCACCTGTAAGGGCTGGTGCCTGTGGAGCGTTTGAATTTCTGGGGTTGAAACTCAACTACGAGAAAAATAACGATTCCCCTGCTGATGAAGATGTTGCCACCCCAGATTCACCTGTTCGGGTGCTTGTGGTGAAGACACAAGAAGATTGGGCAATAGCGCAAGAGTGCTGGAAATTGGCTCAAACTGGCAGCCCTTGAAACCCACTTAAAAGCACCTCCAAAACCGATCCGGTGAACTTGTTAGTGGCTCACTACCTTCTTATTCTTTCATGAGAGTGATGGAAGAGCGATAACGGTATTGCCAAAAAAACTTGGCTCTCTACTCTCTCACGTCTCAGGAATATCCCAGGTTCAGAAATTGACAGTGGGGGGTATCTTGTTGGCTTCCAGGAAATAACGGCTCGTCATCCCTTCTCGTAAAATTCCAATTTTGGAGCCTGCTCTTGTTACTGGCACTGATTTGAAGGGAACACTAACTGTAACCTCAAGACGGGCAGCTCGTTGTATCCCCCTAATTGATTAAAAAAACTATCCGGAAATAACGAACCCAGTCTTGAAGTAAAGCTAGTGGAACGTTACAGAAGAGTAGCAGATGCCTGAATATCACTGGAAGCTAACTATCGTAGAGCGCAATGTAATGCCGACGAACTGGATAAATCTGATTCCAGAAGCTCAAGAGCGCATTCTAGAAGAAGCAGAGGAGCTCATGAGAGACTTATCTCTACCAGACAGGCGGCGGTTGTTGACAGCCCTTGAACGGCTTCAGAACCATATAGAAGAATACTTTCAGCCAAAAATTCAGCAAATTTTGAGCAGTCAGTTGAGCATGGTATGAAAAAAGCCTATTAAGACCATTTTAGAATAGTACCCCATTAATCGATAGTCTAGAACCGGACTAAGCGATCAGGGTATTTATCCATTACGGGAATAGCAAGGGAGCGAGAGTGCCATCGCTCCCTTATTTGTGTAGAACGCCATTTTAGTTGAAAATGATTACCCTATAATTTAGGCGATTACCCTCTACCCAAATATCATGCCAAAAGCCACACTCCGGTATACGACGAATGATTTAAAAGAAGTGGGTTTTTTCGTCGAAGTCAGCGGCAGAAGCGACAGCGAACGCACCCGCAAAAAGGCAATTGAAGAAATTCAACGCCGCATGGATGATCCAGAAGATACTAGTCTGAGCGTCGATAGTTTTGCCGATGGGTTGAGTATTGAAGATTTGGTTTTGGTTGAACCCCCCCCAACCGATGAATCTGAGGAGGATGAACCTGAGATTATCCAAGCGGTAAAAGCGATCGCTAATTTAGCGAGTTTGAGAGTCAGCTTAGAGGAAGTACAGCAGCAAGCGTTAGAATTGCGTCCTTTAATTGAAGCATTATTTCGTCCCGAACCCCTAACCCCCGAACAAATGCAGCAGGCGACGGATAAGCATTTTGCGAAGACATTAATTAAATTTGCCGAAGCGAAAGCCACTCGTGATAAGTTTCTACCCGTAGCTCAAGAGGCTTGGACTGTTCTAGAACCCGCATTAGCAAGCGTTGAGACAGAGAGCGATCGCATCCCTGGTACAGTGGATAAGGCAGAGCCTGAGCCAACGGCTAAAACATCGCCAGACACTCCTAAAAATGGCAAAAATCGGACTTCATAACCCATGGACAGCGTTGCACCCAGTTCTTGGGTAGAATTTTGGTCACTCGATCAACGTGTTACCTTTCTCAATCATGGTGCCTTTGGTGCGGTTCCCCTGCCAGTGCTAGACGCGCAGCAGCAATGGCGAAAGCAACTGGAACAGCAACCCCTTCGGTTTTTTATGCGGGAATTTGAGCCGTTATTGGATAAAGCCCGGAGTCAGGTAGCGGCTTTTGTGGGTGCCGATTCGGAAGAATTAGTATTTGTTCCCAATGCTACCACAGGGGTGAATGCGGTGTTGCGATCGCTCTCGTTTCAGCCGGGGGATGAATTACTAACCACCAATCTAGAATACAACGCCTGCCGTAATGCCCTCAACTTTGTAGCCAGTCGTACTGGCGCAACGGTAGTGGTAGCGCAAGTGCCGTTTCCCCTACACTCTCCTGATGAAGTCATTAATGCAGTATTGGCAAAGGTTTCCCCTAAAACCCGACTGGCACTTTTAGATCACGTTACCAGCCAAACGGCATTAGTCTTACCCATTCAGCAACTGGTGAGTCAGCTAACCCAAAGGGGGGTAGATACCCTAGTTGATGGTGCTCACGCACCGGGAATGTTACCGCTTAACCTGCACGAGATTGGGGCAACTTACTATACTGGCAACTGCCATAAATGGTTATGTGCGCCCAAAGGTGCAGCGTTTCTCTACGTGCAGCGCCACAAGCAATCGGAAATTCGTCCGTTAACAATTAGTCACGGTGCTAATTCTCACCGCACAGACAAGTCGCGCTTCCAACTGGAATTTGATTGGATGGGAAGTGATGATCCAAGCGCTTATCTATGTGTACCAGAAGCGATCGCGTTTTTGGGTTCGCTGTTACCGGGGGGATGGTTGGAGTTGATGGCGAAAAATCACTCGCAGGCACTGGCAGCGAGGCAGTTGCTATGTGAAAAGTTAGGAGTATTGCCGCCTTGTCCGGAGGAGATGATTGGTTCAATGGCGGTTGTACCGTTACCGGATGTGTTGTGTAAATATGAAGGTGAACAACTGCGGGGAGTGCCCGTATTACAGGATATTTTGTTTGAGCGATTTAATATTGAAGTGCCGATCAATTATTGGAGTACGCCTTTTAAGTTAATCATGCGAATGTCGGCTCAGTTGTATAACTGCCAGCAGCAGTACGAGTATTTAGCTGATGCACTTTTGCAGTTACAGTTAGGATAACCCGCTACCTGGAAATCTGGGGCTATACAGACAAAACCTATCTTCCCTGGTGAAACATTTCTTGATTTTCATCAGCCTGCACAGGCAGACTATCCTTTAGGAAGCCGAAAAAAGCATCTACAGTTGTAGAAAACTCCAACGCTGAATTGTTAGGGCATGGTGTACTTTCTGAAATAATCTAAAGAATTTATTGAGTTCTTATAGTTCTCAATATCTCCTTGTTCAAGAAATAGGTTAGCCGCTAAATCCAAATCTGCCACGGCTTTCTGGGTATCTCCTAAATCGGCATAAGTACGACCTCGGTTGTGATAAACTGCGGAATAGTTTGGCGCAATTTGGAGCGCTTGGTTATAATCGGCGATCGCTCCTCGATTATCTCCAAGTCGGCGACGGGCATTTCCGCGATTGTAGTAGGCTTTAGAATTATTAGGGTCAATCGAAATTGCTTGATTGTAATCTACAACGGCTTTTTGAACATTTCCTAGTTTTAAGTGAACAACACCTCGAGAAACGTAACTATCAGCATTATTAGGATTGATGTCTAGTGCTTGAGTAAATTTATCGAGTGCGCCCTTGTAATCTTTTTTGTCAGCCTTATCAACTCCCTGGTTGTGCAAGTCTTTAGCTTTTGTTTTCTCTGTAGAGGTTGATGAAATAAAGCGATTGTTTTGACCCAGTAATTTACTTACCGCTAAAACTTCTTGTCTTGCCCATTTATCTGCCGCCAGAATATCATCTAACGACGGATTCGCACAGTTATCTGCTTGGTGGCGATCGCAAACATATTCAATACAACGGGCAATATCTAAATATTGGATTTTCTCCTCCAAAAATAGCGCCACCGCCTGCTCATTTGCCGCATTCAATACCGCAGGCATCGAACCCCCAGCGCGACCGGCTGCATAGGCTAATTGCATACAAGGATACTTGTGATGGTCGGGTTCCTTGAAGGTTAAATTCCCAGCTTTCACTAAATCTAAAGGCTCCCAATCGGTATAAATGCGATTGGGCCACGACAAGGCATAAAGTAGCGGTAAGCGCATATCGGGCCACCCCAACTGCGCCAACACTGATGTATCTTGCAACTCAATTAACGAGTGAATAATACTTTGGGGATGGATAACGATATCGATGTTATCGTAATTCATACCGAAGAGGAAGTGAGCCTCAATTACTTCCAATCCCTTATTCATTAAGGTAGCAGAATCTACCGTAATCTTCTGTCCCATCGACCAGTTAGGATGCTTCAGTGCATCTGCCACTTTCACTTGGGCTAACTTTTCCACAGGCAAATCCCGGAATGCACCCCCAGACGCCGTGAGAATAATTCGCCGCAACCCTCCCTCTGGCACTCCCTGAAGACATTGAAAGATAGCAGAATGTTCGGAATCAGCGGGTAACAGTTTAACCCCATGTTTCTCGATAAGAGGATTAACTACAGGTCCCCCAGCAATCAGCGTTTCCTTATTTGCTAAAGCAATATCTTTACCCGCTTCAATCGCCGCAATTGTAGGTAGCAACCCCGCACACCCTACAATACCCGTTACCACCGCTTCTGCATCCCCGTAACGGGCAACTTCTACCACCCCTGCTTCCCCTGCTACTAGAATAGGTTGAGGGTCAAGGTCAGCGATCGCTTCTTTCAGGTCTGGCAATTTCGTTTCATCACAGATAGCGACAATTTCCGGTCGAAACTGCCGAATCTGAGCCGCCAACACCTCAACATTACGCCGTGCTGCCAATCCCACTAACCGGAATTGGTGGGGATACTGAGTCAGAATATCGAGAGTCTGAGTGCCGATGGAGCCCGTGGAGCCGAGGAGAGTAATCGCTTTCACAAGAGTTTTTTAAGAATTCGCCGCTCCTCTTACTATAAGGTTCTTTGGGATCGTTCTCCATCGAGTTCATATCCAGTTGGGTTCTAAACCGTAATGTTGAGAAAGGGAGTAGGGAGTGAGAATAGGGAATATTAAAGTTGCTCGTTAGTTGTGCGATCGCACTTTTCAACAAAAATTAATAAATCTTCTGTAAACCTTGAGTGTCTTGACCCCATTAAACTTATAAGATAGGGAGATTAGAAATGAGTTAGAGGCGCTGGCGATGTCTTCTCAAAAGCCAATCTGGAAAAAAGCTTCCTTCCAGTCCAATTCGACGCCAGTGCCGAATCCCCTCCAGAGGCGACCTTTCCCCGCCCCAAAACCCTCCTCAGCTCAACAGGAAACGGCATCCATCCAAGAGCAACTCGAAAGAGCCGCCCGTTTTGGTTACAATGCCGCCAATATTCCCATTAATGCCCCAGGTACACCACCCCCGCCACCACCGATTCAGAGTAAGTTAACCTTTAATGGCTTATCGCATCCGTATCAGCAGCAGGTAACGCCAAGAGCCAATGTAATAGAAACTCAGGTAAATTCACCAGAACTTCAGCAAGAGCCTATCCAGCGACAGGAACTATCTGAGGAAGAAGCATCCGAGGAACCGAACTCAGATGGTAGCATTCAGCGCCAGAAAATGCCGGATGGTGGAGATGAGGTAATACCTAAGACCGAGACAGATAAAACCCATAATAAAGCGGAAAAACCAGAATTACAAGCTAAACCTGAACAAAAACCCTATTTTTGTAACAATTTCTTAGAAATCCCCGTCCATCCTCCAGGCACACCGCCATCATCAATACAAAGACAGGTTAACTTTGGTAGGTTGGACAACCAATATCAGTATCAGCTACAGAGGACACCCGTTGTTAATACTGTATTGAATCGGTTGAATCAACTTCAAGTTGAGCCAGTTGGTCAAAATCAGACTCTTCAGCGAAAGGAAATTACTGAGGAGGAAGAATTACAAAAGCAGCCGTTAGCGGAAGCTGAGGAAAAGGCTGTGCAGAGGAAGGGGATAGAACAGCAATCGTCTTTAGTTACAAGTCAACAGGAGAATCAGTCTGAGCAAGAAGAAGAGGAACGTGAAGCTTTTGAAGCTAAGAAACTTCCTGAGAAAACCCTTGAAGTTATCTCCAATAAGGAGCAGCAAACACAACCCCAAGAGCAGCAAGCAACACCAGAATTCCTTGAAGCCAAGCAACTAGGAGAGTATACCTCTGAAGCAACCTTCGACAAAGCGCCACAACAGTCGTCAGCAGGGGGGCAAGCCGCCAAAACGGTTGAGGCGCAAAAGCTAGGTGAAAGCTCATCCTATATTAGCTCGAACAAGGATCAGCAGAAGCTACCAGAGGAAACGGAAGAAACTACATCCCTGAAGGCAAAGAACCTAAATGTTACACCAAGCGATCGCCAGCAAAGCACAACTCCCACTTCTCAAGTTACTTCCAATCCGATAGATACACAAAAACCATCAAATGTCAATAGTAAGGCTGAACAATCTGTCTCTCAACCCTCAACAGTCGCCACACCTGAGACAGCACAGACTGAAGTTCCTGAGTCCTTAAGTGAGGAGAAACTAGGGGAGAAGGTTAGTACAGAATCCATAGCCCAGCCGCCTGTACCTCAATCTCAGCCTGCAACTCAAGCCACCTCAGCAGCAGAAGTTCAGCCAGAGATTAGCCCGACTCCAGAAGCCCAAACAGCAGCACCAGCAGCCACCCCAGCAGTAGAGGGAGCTGAAACTGCAGCCACAGCCCCTGCGATGGAGTCAGGTGGTGGTGCGACTGAAGCCGCAGATGAAACGGCAGGGGGTCAAGGTGAAGAAGATGCTGAACTGGCAGAGGTGGCGGCTGCCAATGAGCAGGTGGAGTTAGAGTCTTCTGAGCGGGATGCTGCAATGGCATCGTTGGCAGAAGGCGCTGGCGGTGGGGGTGAAGTATCGATGGGGGGAGGTGGGGGCGGAGGTTCTGCAATTCCCGATAAACCCACGCCACCT
>NZ_JADEWY010000139.1 GCF_015207375.1 Coleofasciculus sp. LEGE 07092
CTCCCTCCCATTCCAGCTCACTTTTACGGAGAAATACTATGAAAATCGGTAGCCACTATCTGGGTGATGGCAAGTGTCAATTTACGGTTTGGGCACCCTTGCGGGAAAAAATAGCCGTACATATTACCGCGCCCCAAGAGCAACTTATTCCCCTAGAAAAAGATGAATGGGGATACTGGCAGGGAACGGCGGCAGTAGAACCGGGTGCTTTATACTTCTACCAGCTTGATGGGTCTACTGACCGTCCTGATCCTGTCTCTAGCTGTCAACCGCAAGGAGTCCATGGACCTTCTCAGGTGGTGGCACGCCAATTTTCGTGGAATGATGCATCCTGGCAGGGGATTCCCTTGTCAGAACTGATTATTTACGAACTGCACGTCGGGACGTTTACCCCAGAGGGAACCTTTGAAGCGATGATTCCTCGCCTCAGTTACCTTCAGGATTTGGGGGTGAATGCCATTGAAATTATGCCCGTTGCTCAATTTCCGGGCGATCGCAACTGGGGGTATGATGGCGTTTATCTGTTTGGCGTCCAGCACTCCTATGGGGGAGTAGAGGGGTTAAAAAAACTGGTGGATGCCGCTCACCAAGCGGGAATCGCGGTCATTCTAGATGTGGTTTATAACCATTTGGGACCTGAAGGAAATTATCTATGGGACTACGGACCCTATTTTACAGATCGATATCATACGCTTTGGGGTAGTGCCATTAATCTGGATGATGCCTACAGTAATGAGGTTCGCAATTTCTTTATCCAGAACGTCCTGTATTGGTTAGACGAGTATCATATTGACGGGTTGCGCTTGGATGCAGTCCATGCCATTTATGACCAAAGCGCAAAACCTTTGTTACAAGAGTTAGCCGAGGCGGTGGATACGTTTAATGAAACGGCTTCCAGTCAACGCTATTTGATTGCTGAAAGTGACTTGAATGACGTGCGAGTGATTCGACCCCCAGAATTAGGAGGGTTTGGGATTCATTCTCAATGGAGTGATGACTTCCATCATGCATTACATACTCTGCTGACGGGGGAAGAATCGGGATATTACCTGGATTTCGGCAGCATTGAGCATTTAGAAAAAGCGTTTCGAGAAGGTTATGTTTACAGTGGGCAGTACTCGCACTACCGCCAGCGTAATCATGGTAACTCGTCTAAAGACCGTCCTGGTGAACAATTCGTGATTTTTGCGCAGAATCACGATCAAATTGGCAATCGTTTAGCAGGCGATCGATTATCAACACTGATTGACTTTGAGGGGTTGAAATTAGCGGCGGGTGCAGTGTTACTTTCTCCTTACGTCCCGTTGCTATTTATGGGGGAAGAATATGGGGAAGAAGCACCGTTTCAATATTTTGTTAGTCACGGCGACCCTGATTTAATTGAAGGAGTTCGTAAAGGGAGAGCGAGGGAGTTTGAAGCTTTTGGGTGGCAGCAAGAAGTGCCAGATCCCCAAGGGATGGAGGTTTTTATGGAGTCTAAGTTGCGATGGCAGGAGTCTGAGCAAGGCAATCATCAGGTTTTGCGACGCTGGTACAAACGGTTAATTCAGCTACGGAAAGAAATCCCGGCATTAGCTAGTTTAAATAAGCAAGCTTTGAATGTATCTAGCTTGCCCAACGAAAAGGTTTTAATGGTTCATCGCACGGCTGAAGACAGCCAAGTGTTTTATATGATGAATTTTGCAAAAGAACCTGTCACCGTTTCACCCCAAATTCCTCAAGGCAATTGGCAAAATATTCTCGATTCTGCTGATCAGGAATGGTTGGGTTCGGGAGCTACCCTTCCTCAACAGATTCAGGCGGGGCAATCTTTAACAATGGCTCCGGTGAGTTTTGGGCTGTTCAGGATTTAGCCTGCCTTTGATGCTCTTGACAGGCTTCTTGCCTGTCCTACGGGGTAATTTATTTTTTATAGTTTTCTTACGCGAAGAAAAAAAACAGAAACACTAGGGTAGAATTTAGCGCATCTGCTCAGGGATTAAGCCCATGACATCTGACCGATGGCGCTTGAGTTGGGTATCAATTATTACTTCCCTCACTCAAACTACTCTTTGTACCATTGCCGCACTGATTCCAGGTTCTCCAACCATCGCCGAACCTATCACCTCTGCCAATGATGCCATTGGAACAATTATTGACCAGCAGGGGAACCAGTTCAATATACAGGGGGGTACTCTCTCTGGAGATGGTGAGAACCTCTTCCAGAGTTTTGAGCAATTTGGACTCTCGGAAAACCAAATCGCTAACTTTATCTCCCATCCCCAAATCCAAAATATTTTAGGGCGAGTGGTTGGGGGTAATCCCTCGATTATTAATGGATTGATTCAGGTAACGGGAGGGAACCCGAATTTATACTTGATGAATCCGGCAGGGATTGTTTTTGGGCAAAATGCCAGTTTAAATGTCCCAGCAGACTTTACCGCTACGACAGCTACGGGTATTGGTTTTGGCGATAATAAGTGGTTTAATGCTTTCGGTGCCAATGATTATCAGCAGTTAGTTGGTAATCCTAGTCAATTTGCCTTTGATTTAGCGCAACCGGGGAGTATTATCAATGCTGGCGATTTAGCCGTTTCAGAGGGTAACAGTTTAAACTTATTCGCTGGCAGTGTAATTAATACAGGGACACTCACCGCACCAGACGGCACGATTACTATAGCGGCAGTGCCTGGTTCTAACCGAGTCGAGATTTCTCAAGAAGGGCAATTACTACGTTTAGAGATTGAACCCCCAAGAGATAGTGCGGGGCTAGTGCTGCCGATTACTCCTGGGAATTTAGCCGAGTTGTTGACGGGTTCCCAGGAGAATCTGGAGACAGGAGTTGAGGTTACTCCAGCCGGAGAGGTTCAGCTAACAGACTCTGGGGTAATTGTACCGAATGAGACGGGAGTAGCGATTGTCTCTGGTACGATTGATGTCTCTACTTCTTCCCCACACCCCATTCCCAAAACTGGCGGTGAAGTGAATGTAATTGGTAATAAAGTTGGACTTTTTGCTGCCAATATTGATGCGTCTGGTACAAATGGCGGTGGTACTGTGCTGATTGGAGGAGATTATCAGGGTGAAGGGATAATTCCCAATGCTGATATCACGTTTGTTAGCGAAGATTCGACTATTCATGCTGATGCCTTAACTGATGGTGATGGGGGACGGATCATTGCTTGGGCAGATCAAATAACTCGCGCTTACGGTACGATTAGCGCCCGTGGTGGCGAAAATTCTGGTAATGGCGGGTTTGTGGAAATATCGGGGAAAGAAAACCTAGTTTTCCGAGGTGTTGCTGATGTGGGGGCAGCGAATGGTACGTCAGGAAATATTCTGTTTGATCCCAAAAATATCACGATTGCTGATGGAGGCATAGATAATGTAGCCCTCAATGATGCCTTCGGGGAAAATCCAGGTGAAGATGTCACATTTGATGCGGATCAGATTACTGGCTTAACGGGTACTGTAACTCTGCAAGCGAATAACGATATTACTGTTGATGAGGATATTATTTCTGGCAGTATTAATGATTTAGAACTTCAAGCTGGACGTAGTATTATCCTCAATGCCACGATTGAACTCGGCGGTGGCAATTTTAGTGCGCTGATTAATAACGAAAATGCCATTGCCAACTCGCGTGATCCGGGAAATGCTCAGTTTCTGATGAACGCTGGTTCGCAGATTTTAACCAATGGGGGGAATGTGACAATTGACCATGGAACCTTTGCCAATTTAGATGTTGGTGAGGTCGATATAATCAATGGGGCAACTATAAATTCGGGGACTGGCAATATTTCGATTACAGGTACGGGAACTAGGGGTGACATAGATCGAAATGGTATTTCAATTGCTATTAACAGCGTTGTAGAAAGTAGGGGCAATGGAACCATTACCTTGACAGGAATTGCCGGAGATGGCGGAACCAGCGCTAATGATGGAATACAAGTTATATTTGATTCCAAAGTGTCTTCGGAGAATGGAGATATAACTTTGATAGGTACTGGAAGTAATTCGACGACTGGAAGGATCAACCGTGGCATTGTGGTGGAAGACGGTGGTGTGGTTGAATCGACTGGAAGTGGAAATATTATCCTCACGGGTACAGGTGGGAATGGTACAACTGAAAATTATGGACTATTAATTAATACAAGCGGTACTATTAAATCAGCTAATGGCAACATAAATTTAACTGGTACTGGTGGGAATGGTATTGGAGGAGGACACACTGGTATTCAAATCCAAGATGGCGCTGTAGTGGAATCCGAGATAGGAAGTATTACCCTAATTGGCATTGGTGGAAACGGGACAAATGATAATGACGGAATTAGTATTAGTAATTTAAACTCCCGTATCTCTTCAGTGAATGGAACGATTAGCTTGACGGGTAATGGCGGTGCGGGAACGGGAGAATTTAACGATGGTATTTCTATTGTCGAGGGTAGTGTGGTGACATCCTCCGAGAATGGAAATATCACCCTGACAGGTACAGGCGGAAGCGGAACGAATGGTAATGATGGGATAAAAATGCAAGATGCGGGTTCGACTGTTTCTTCCGTAAATGGAACAATTAACTTGACAGGTAATGGTGGTGAGGGAACAGGAGAATTCAACGATGGTATTTCTATTGTCGAGGGTAGTACGGTGACATCCTCCGAGAATGGAAATATCACCCTAATAGGTACAGGTGGAATTGGGACGAATGGTAATGATGGGATAAAAATGCAAGATGGGGGTTCGGGTGTCTTTTCAGTTAATGGAACGATTAACTTGACAGGTAATGGTGGTGCGGGAACGGGAGAATTCAATGATGGTATTTCTATTGTGGATGGTAGTGTGGTGACATCCTCCGAGAATGGAAATATTACCCTGACAGGTACAGGCGGAAGCGGAACGAATGGTAATGATGGGATAAAAATGCAAGATGTGAATTCGATTGTTTCTTCAGTTAATGGAACGATTAGTTTGACCGGTAATGGCGGCGGTACGGGAACGGGAGAATTTAACGATGGTATTTCGATTGTCGAGGGTAGTGTGGTGACATCCTCCGCAACTGGCAATATCACCCTGACAGGTACAGGTGGAAGGGGAACGGATTTTAATCGTGGGATAATAATGCAAGATGCGGGTTCGAGTGTCTCTTCAGTTAATGGAAATCTCAACCTGATTGGTACGGGTGGTGATGGTACTGGAGAAGGAAACTCTGGTATTGAAATTCAAGAAGATAGCGCTGTAATTAACGGTACTGGCACTATCACCCTCACGGCTAATGAAATTAGCTTCCTTGAAACCACGGAAATCCGAGGGAATGGCATCCTCCAAGTACAACCCCTTGACCCTAATTTAGGGATTACGATTGGCAACACGATTAATGATACTCGCTTGAATCTAGATAGTAGCGAACTCAATCGTTTACAAAACGGATTTACTCAACTTATTATCGGACGCGACAATAAAACGGGTGCAATAACCTTGACGGGTGATGCCATATTTAATGACCCCGTTACCTTACAAGCCAATTCGATTAACCACACGGGCGGAACGTTATTCGGAGAGGACAACGCTACCCTAACATTACTCGCCAACCAAGATATCCGCACAGGCGATATTATTAACCCCAGTCGGGCAATTACCTTAACTAGCGATAACGGAACGGTTTCTACCGGAAATCTCAGTACTTCTGGAACTAGCGGCGGTGATATTTTAATTCAAGCCGAACGTGCTATTACCACAGGTGAAATTAATACCAGTGGAAGTTCTGGGGATGGCGGTAATGTCACCTTAGATCCCAGTGGCGATATTCAAGTCACTCATATCAACGCCCAAGGTAGTAACATCGGTGGAGAGGTTGACATCACCACCGAACAATTTTTCCGAGTCACAGGCGCATTTACTGACCGAAATGGCATTCTTACTAGTATCTCCACGGCTGGTGGAATAGAGGGGGGAGATATTACTATTCGGCACGGAGGTGGATTTCGTGGCACTCCCTTTGACGTGGGAAATTCAACAACAAATGGCACAACCGGTGCTATCAGTAGTGGTGAATTTACCATCTCCCCATTTCAATCCTTCCCTGGTAGTTTCACCCTTGGCAATATTCGTATCATCACCGCTACCATTACGGGTATCTGTCCCCCATTCTGCTCGAAAACTGGCGACTCTGAAGATATCACAGAAGAGATTGCGATCGATAACTCTCCAATTTTCAATCCAACTGCCCAAATCGAAGAGTCCTTTACCAATCAATATGAAGAGTATTGGGGACTAAGTGATACCCCAATTATCACTCTGGCACAAGCCCAAGCAACCCTACAAAAAATCGAACAAGCTACTGGCGTCAAACCCGCCCTAATTTATGCCGTTTTTGTGCCAACCACTGCTCCCCCTCAAACCCCAACCAATAACTCAAAATCCCAACCTGAAGATACCCCTAAACCCCAAGAAAACCTCTGGCAATTCAATTCCTTTGGCTTGTCCTCCGAGCAAGAACCTATCCCATCCACCAGCCAGCCTCCACAAGATACTGACCAACTCGAACTTATCCTCGTTACTGCCGACGGACAACCTATTCGCTATCCTGTACCCGGAGCTACACGAGAAAAAGTTTACCAAACGGCTGAACAATTCCGCCGTGCTATCACTGATACCCGAATTCCTCGCCCCTATCTCCCCGCAGCACAGCAACTTTATCAGTGGTTAATTGCTCCCCTGGAAGCCGAATTACAAACCCGACAAATTAATAACCTAGCATTCATTATGGATCAGGGATTGCGATCGCTCCCCATTGCCGCCCTCCACGATGGCACTGGGTTTATCATAGAACGCTACAGCATTGGCTTCATGCCCAGCCTTTCCCTCACCGATACGCGCTATGTCGATATCTCTAACCTACAAGTTTTGGCAATGGGAGCCTCCCAATTTACTGACCAAAACCCCTTACCCGCAGTCCCAACCGAATTAGAAACCCTCACCACTCAATTATGGCAAGGTAAGTCCTTCCTCAACTCTTCCTTTACCCCAGAAAACCTGAAAACTGCCCGTACTAACCAACCTTTTGGTATCCTCCATTTAGCCACTCACGGCGAATTTAAACCCGGTAAACCCGAAAACTCCTATATCCAATTTTGGGATACAAAACTACAACTCAATCAACTACGGGAACTGGGATTAAATAACCCACCTGTAGAACTCATGGTTTTGAGTGCTTGTCGCACGGCTTTGGGGGATGAAGAAGCCGAGTTAGGATTTACCGGATTAGCCGTACAAGCTGGGGTAAAATCAGCTATGGGAAGTTTATGGTATGTCAGTGATGAGGGGACGCTGGGATTCATGACTCAGTTTTACGAGCAATTGAAACAAGCCCCCATCAAAGCTGAAGCCCTGCGACAAGCTCAATTAGCTTTAATTCGAGGTGAAGTTAAACTAGAAAATGGGGAGTTAGTGACGCCTAATTTGAGGATTTCTTTACCCCCAGAGTTAGTGGAATTGGGAGATAAAGAACTAACTCATCCTTATTATTGGAGTGCCTTTACTTTAGTAGGGAGTCCCTGGTAATCTTAGGAAATCTGATACTCATGGATTTGATTCGCTGCCCCTCAATTGTTGATTTGAGGGGGTGAAACTTATCCCCGTACCCTAATGATAGGGGCTTGCTTTTCACCCCCTCAAACTCCCCCTGTTTTTCGGTCAGGAGTTCAGGAAAAAAAAGACTCAACTCCTGGATTTACCGATGAGGAGTCAGCGAGTGAGGCTTTTCTAAACCATGAGCTTCCATCAGTTGCTTGTCACCCATGACTTCGCGGGGGTTGCCATCCGCGATAATCTGTCCTTCATCTAAAAGCAAAACGCGATCGCATACTTCCAGAATCATTTCTAAGTCATGGGTTGAAATTATATAAGTTTCCTGAGAGTTCTGCAAAAACCGAATCAGGCGACGACGTGCCCGCAAGTCCAGGTTAGCTGTCGGCTCATCGTACAATATTATCTGAGGTTGCATTGCCAGAACAGATGCGATCGCCACCATGCACTTCTCACCCCCAGACAGATTTTGAGGAACCCGATCAATTAGTTCTTCTACCCCAGTCACCGATAAAGCTTTACGGACGCGGTTTTCCACCTCTTCAGCATCAAGATTCATATTTTCAGGACCAAAAGCAACATCATCTCGCACGGAAGTCGTAAATAATTGGTCGTCTGGGTTCTGAAACACTAAGCCCATTTCCGAACGAAATGCTCCCGTTTCCACAGGCTTATCAAATAACTGAATTTTCCCTGAAATTGGTGTTAGAATTCCACAAACTAATAAAAATAGGGTTGTCTTCCCACTCCCGTTAGCACCAATCAAACCTACCCGTTCTCCTGAGTGAATTCTCAGGTTCAGGTTTTTCAAAATTTCCCCTTGTTTGGGATAAGCAAAAGTTAGCCCTGAAATTGAAAGTGCGGCTTCCTCTATTTTTTTTTGGTTGAATTCTTTCGTTAGCTGTGTCATCACCAATCAATAAACCCTTCACACTTCAGGTATTCAAACGCTTAAAAGAAAATTTCTGCCGCTACTAAGACTGTGGCGACAAAGAGGGTAAGCCAAAAAGCAATTTTGCTGGTTTTATTGGCTTCACTAATATCGGCAGCAAACTCCTGACGATTACTACCGATGCTGCTTTTTCGGCTCCCATAACCCCGCAACCGCATTGCCTGATAAACTCGCTCCGAGCGATCATAACTGCGAATTAGCAAGCTACCCGCCAAGCCAGCCCAAAGGTTCAGATTGCGAACACTAAAGCGATCGCTCTCAAACCCCCGCATCCGCATCGCCCGTTGCATCCGCATCCGGGTTTCGCCAAACTCTTCGAGGTAACGGTAAGACAGCAGCATCATATCGACAATGACATCCGGCAGATGCAGCGATCGCATTGCCTTAATAGTGGTTAAAAAAGGTGCAGTGCCAAACAAAATCAAACTTACCGTCAGGATGCACAGAAAGCGCGTGGCAATTAATAAGACTGACTCAACACCCTCTTGAGTCACCGCCAACGGTCCAAGGCTAAACAGAACCGCCCCCCCAGACGAAGCAAACAGCACCAGTAACACTACCGCCAAAATAAATAAGCCAGGGTAGCGCATCCGTGTCAGCAGAAAAGAAAGGGGCAGTTTGGATAACCCATAAAGCACCATAGTCACCCCAATGACTGCTGGGAGCAAAATCAATTGATTGACGAAGGCAATAGCAAAAATTAAGGAAACAAGTGCCACCAACTTCGAGCGTTGTTCCCAGCGATGGATGGGTGAATTAATTTTTGCGTAGCGATCGAGTCCTAGCTTCATCTGTTTTCCAAAAGCTCCGGCTTGACTCGATCCAAAAAAGAAACCAACATCATGGTAAAGATTCCCTCTAGTACTGCTGGAATTGTATAAACGGCAAGGGCAGCATATATGGCATTCCGTTCCATCTCGGCATTAATATCACCGGGAATGGTAGTAATCACTACAACCGAAAAAATTGTCGCCGCAATCATTACGCCACCCGCACCCGCAAGGAAAGCAAAGATTTTCGTCCGCTTTGGCTCCTCAATCTTGACTTGATATCGCAATCTAAAGATGTAATAGGCAAGCAGTGCGGGAAAGCCCATAATTATCCCATTCACCCCTAAGGTCGATATTCCCCCATGCTGAAACATCACCCCCTGGAAAAACAGCGCAATCAAAATCGCTGGAAAAGCATAATATCCCAAGACAACTCCCATCAGCCCATTGAGGACAAAATGAAGGCTTGAAGGCGGTATGGGGATATTAATTAAGTTGACGACAAAAAAAGCGACGGTGAGAAGCGCTGCTTTGGGAATCTTCGCCTGGGGATTTTTATCCTTATTAATTTTGTGCAGGCAGTACCAAGTCATGCCGCCCGTAACAGCGTATCCGGCAACACAAACACTTGGATTGATAAAACCGTCGGGGATGTGCATTATTTAAGCCGTCTTCCTCCGACGGGCAAAGAATAGCGCCGTTCCGAAAAATCCCCAACCACCAGCCGCTGATAATAATGCTTTTTGGACTAGGGTGCTATCCTGCGAATAATCGAGCCAACTCAGCCCTTCGCTGTTTCCACCTCCTTCTTGTGTAGCAATAGCCGCTTGGGTACTGTCACCGACGGGAACAGTAATAAGGTCACCGTGACCCGCTTGACGGACTTTAACTTCCCAATCTCCTGGCTGGGAGGGGTCTGGCACGAAGGTAAATTGCCCTTCTTCGTCAGTAATTCCAGTTGTCCAGGGCGTAGACGGGTCATCGGGGGCGTACACGGTCACTTGGGCATTACCCATGGGTTGACCCCCAGCATAAATCGCATCAATTTGAACGGCTTGAACCTTCTGATACTCAATATCTGTACCGTGGGCAGATGCCTTGGCTGACCAACCGATAACGGAAAGAAACAATAGGGGAAGAAAAAACTTAAACTTCACGATCATCTTTGTTAATCTTGCCAACAGTATTTTTCCTTGACTTGTTTGGGTTGCCTCAGCATCAAGGGCAGGTGAGCGATGACCACCCTACTATTGATGAGGACTACGAAGAAAGGAAAAAAATCTTTAGTTATTCAGGAGAAGGAGGTTCACTCCCTTGAGCGGTAGCTCCTTCAATGCGGCAGTGACCTTCGCCAACATGACCTAAACCTGCGATCGCTTCTTCCAGCTTTTGATAATCTTCACTAGGAAGTTCCTGTTTCAGCATTGCCCTATCCGCTTTTAGAGTTCCCTCCTGCGCCAGGGCAGCAAATGGCTCGAAGCCAATGGCATCTTGATTCAGGGCGTCGTCTTCTGGGGCATTGGCATCACCAAAAATGTGGTCGAAGTGGAAGGTTGTCTCGATTTCAGTCTGGTCTGTATTTTTGAGAATACCTTTACGTTCTTCGCCGACATACTGTCCGCAGGTATATTCCAAAGGTTTATCAAAGCTGATTGTAAAGTTGATAATGCGACCTTCTTTTTCGGCAGTCCCTTCGAGAAGGATAGTGGAACCTTCGACTGAACCTTGATTTGCCTCAACTAAATTCCAAGACAGGGCATTATAGGTTCCCATTGGGGCTGGTTGCGATGTCACGGTGATGGGGGCTGCATCTCCATCCCCCGCCGCTAAATCTACTGTTTTTGGTTCGTCGAGAAGGGTAAGTTTTTCAGTTGCCTTCAGCTCACCCGACTTATCGGGGTCGAATGGGGGATCAGTTTGATAGGCGGTGACATCATCTAGGGTAACGTAAACGTGTTCAAAGTCAATTTGCCAGCCGTCTTTGGTGACAAAACCCTGCCGCACGAAGTCTTCACCATTAGCAACAAGCTGGAGCGTTCCCTCCCCACCTTGAGCCTGAGTTTGGGTTTCTTGTGCTGCCGGAGCTCCTGCCTGAGTCTCAGTCTGCACTCCATTCTCGGAACAGCCCAACAGTATCCCAGGAGCCAGAAACGTCAGACTCGCCAAAATTAATAGCGGTTTCCTCATCACAGTTGTGAACGCTTTACTTCGTTAGCATACAAAATTTAATCACACAAGTTTTTGTAAAAAAATGCAATACCCCCGGAGGGTATTTTTAGCATATTTTGATTCTTTCTCTCTAAATCGGCAATTTATATATCGATAGAAAGATTGACTTTTTTCGCCATGTTTAGTCTAAAAATTGGGTGAGTTTAACATTGACTGCCTGATGTTTCTACCCCTTGCATTTTTCCTATGAAGCAAGCTATTTTAAGGGTTATGGCTGCAAAACGAGAGCCTTCTCCAAGGCAGGAGGCAGAAGGGGAAGGTTGGAAGGAGTCTCCTCCCCGCGACGTGAGGAATCTCTAGACACAACTCCGACAACACCATCAACCTCACAGCAGTGGACACCCGATCAAAAATAAGCGATCGCTCAACAGATCGAGTACTCAGCAGACTTGATGATTATTTGCATTGAGACAGCTCAGAAGAATTTTGGCGATCGCTTTCGTGATGAGGCAATCATCCGAGATTTAGCACTATCCCTCTACGTTGAAGCAGTTCGCAAATTTGGCGAGTCACAATTACCCGATGATTTTTGCTGCAACAAACCCAATGGTGAGCAGGGGAGTTGGGGAGCTAAGGGAGAAGAGTAATACCAAATGGGTTTGAATTTGGCACATATTCTCTCTTGCTCCCCCCAAAACATCGGGGGGCTGGGGGGGTTCCAGATGTGCCATTGGAAAAGCCAATTGGTATAACACCTCAGCAACGGGATCAATGAGCTGCAACATTTTTTATCTAAACAGCCGGATGGTTAGACATTTTTCCAATATTCTCATCAATCGGGCAGGGTCATCTTCCCAATCAGCCACTCAACAAGGCTTCAACAAACTCGTAGCTAGAGAAGGGACGCAAATCTTCAATTCCTTCACCCGCGCCAATAAAGCGAATCGGTAAACCCAACTGTTGTACCACGGCTAGAGCAACGCCGCCCTTCGCTGTTCCATCTAGTTTTGTTAAGACAACGCCACTAAGTTTTGCCGCTTCTGAGAAAACCTCTGCCTGACGCAAGCCATTTTGACCAAGGGTGGCATCAAGTACCAGTAGAGATTCGACCTTAGCATCGGGAGCTTTTTTATCAATAATCCGGCGAATTTTCGCCAATTCCTCCATCAAGTTTTTCTTATTTTGCAGGCGACCGGCTGTATCTACCAAGAGTAATTCAGCATTTCGCGCTTGCGCTGCTGTAATCGCATCAAATACCACCGCTGCCGGATCGGTATTTTTACCAGGATTGGCAATCACTTCCGTACCACTGCGTTCTCCCCAAACCTTCACCTGTTCTACGGCAGCGGCTCGAAAGGTATCTGCTGCCCCTATTAAACAACGGTAGTCTGATTTATTTGCCAGGTGAGCAATCTTGCCAATTGTCGTGGTTTTACCGACCCCATTGACGCCAGTCATCAACCAGATATTGAGGGTGTCTTTTTCGGGGACAAAGGTGGTGCTGTAGGATTCGGTGTAGGGTTTATCTAGCAAATCTCGCAAGATTTTTTTCAGGTAAGCGATCGCTTGTTCGGGTGGTAGCACTTCCTCTCGCAGCTTGGCTTGCAGGGTACTGATAATGTAATCCGTGGCATCGACGCCTACATCAGCCTGCAATAGCAGCGCCTCAATCTCCATTACCGCGTCTTGATTTAGCGGACCTTGACCGACAATCGCCTTAAGTTGATTGATCAAGCTGCGACGAGTTTTACCCAATCCCTGGCGCAGCCGCTTGAGCCAACTAATTTCTTCAACAGAAACATCTTCAGGGGTGCGTCCCTGAGCCGCCAAGACTTGAGCAGACCAGACAAACTCCTCATCAAAGGCAACACCACCCACTCCCGCTTCTGCTACTGATTCCTCCAGTTGCGCAGCTACCTTTATCGGTTCCGGCTCCGGCGTTTCGATAGCCGTGGCTTCTAGGCGTTTGAGTCGTTCCTCCCGATCCGCTTGACGCGCCCAGATAGGTACAGGGGCAGTCGGTTCTTCAGAGACTGCTGGTTCTATGGGAGCTTCTGGAGCTGCTGTTTCGGTTGCAACTGGTGCTTCTATGGGAGCTTCTGGAGCTGCTGTTTCGGTTGCAACTGGTGCTTCTATGGGAGCTTCTGGAGCTGCTGTTTCGGTTGCAACTGCTGGTTCTATGGGAGCTTCTGGAGTTACAGCTTCAGGTTCAGATGTAATTGGTGCCTCTTCCGTCAGTTCTGGATCTGCTGGTTCCACAGCCGTGGTTTCAGCTTCAGATTGAGTAAGAGCAGGCTCCACGAGAACAGCTTCTTCTTCGGTAGCAACTTCGGTGGTTTCTGTAAGGACTAGTAGCTCTGGAGATTCTGAGGCTTCAGGGATGGGGACGGCTTCTGGCTCAGTCGTTGTTGTGGCGGCTGGCGCTTCTGATTCCTCTGCTTGGGATTCTTCTACTGCTGGGATTTCAGTCGGTTCTGTTGCCGTTGGCTGGACTTCTGGGGATGACTGCTGTTTCTGAATGTTTTTATAGGCAGTTTTTGCCCAGCTCAGATAATCATCAGCAACCGTCTGTGACTGCTCCTCGGCTGGCTGCTCCGTTACTTTTTCTTCTTGTTCAGCTTGGGGAGTTGGGGAGGGAGTTTCTTCCCCAGACGCGGCGCTAGGATTGCTTTTCTGGCGGCGGAACCAATTAAAAACCATTACACCTACTTGACTACTGGCGTCAATCTTTCTTAACGTTTATTGTACCAAGCCCCTGTGCCGCAATACCGATAAAAGGGACGGGTTGGTGGAGTAACTAACCTCTGCGAAACCCTCTGCGAAACCCTCTGCGTACCTCTGCGTTAAAAAAATCCACTCACCCTACTGCCAGCTCTACCCTAATCCAATACCTCCACAACCCCCAACTGCCCATCAATCCGTACCCGCTGACCATTTTGCAACACCTGAGTTGCATTATGAATATCCATCACTGCCGGAATGCCATATTCACGCGCCACAATAGCACCGTGAGAAAGACGCCCCCCCACTTCCGCAATTAAACCCCCAGCACGCGCCAATAACGGTGCCCAACCCGAATCAGTGTAGGGGACAACTAAAATAGTCTGTCGGTCAATCTCTGGAACTGCTTGTAAGTTCTGCAAAACCCGCACCCACCCTTCAACCTGTCCAGAACTAGCACCAATTCCTTGGAACCGTCGCCCGGAAGGTTGCGATCGCATTTGCATAGTGAAAGATGCAGGTGGAGGATTACCATAGACGAGGGCGGGTATATTCGTTAACTGACTGTGTTCTTCCAGTTGTAATTGCTTCTGTTGCACCCGTTGCTCTAAATTCTCTTTCAAGGTGCGATCGCTTTTTGCCACTAAGCGCTGAATCTCAGAAAATCCTAAGAAAAAGATATCTCCCTCTTGCCCAAGTAAACCCGCTTCTAGCCATTGGGTTTCTAGTGCTACAAAACTCCAACGTAGTTCGGCTAATAGCTGAGAATAAACCTCAGTCACTCGACCTTTCAGATTTAATCGTGCCTGTACTATTTCTGCTTTCCAACGCTGTCGTTTGGGGGGTGCAGATGCGGGTGGCGGGTCGCACAAAAACTGAGCAAACAACTGCCGTGGGGGTCGGGGGTCTTCTTTCCAAGTCGGAACAGCAATATCCGTTGCCACATCACTCAGATAACCATAGCTTTCCATAAACTGGTCGAACTGTTCCAACACAGTGCGACCATCGGGAATTTCCGCTAAGGTGGCAAACAGAGACGCTTGATGTTCACAAGCCACTTGCTCGGTAGATAATAAATGATGAGCATCGGCTGCTAATTGAGCAAGCGATCGCAAACTGGCAATCTCTGGCGTCTGACTGCTATCGAGTTCCTTATCCTTAACCCGTAATATCCCTTGCCGCAGCGACAGACTCAAGGGTGCGAGAATACTGTAATAAGTCGCTCGTTTCAACACCTCCAAAATTAAATCAATGCGTTCCAGGATAGCGGGTGGAGACAGTTCCGAGGCGGGTTGTGCTTTGAGTTGAGCGAGGGTAGGGGCAAATTCCTTTTGATAATCAGACTCAAAATCTTTATCTAAACTCCATTCCCGACCCAGCAGGCGCAGTAACCCTGGCACGTTGCTCAAGGTTGAACGCATCGGTGGTTTGCTAAATTTAGCACCCCTAGTCAAAAATTCCAGACTTTCCGGCGGTAGACCCATACGTCGGAAAATATTACCCAATAGAGTGGCGTTAAAATAGGCGCGAGAGTAATGCAGGGTTGCCGTTTCATTAAAATCCAATCCCTCCGCCCGTTTCCCTAAAACCAGTGTAAAAATTTCTCCCCAAACCCCACAGGTTAAGGGACGGTTAATCGACCACGTTAGGGGTCGAATTAGTCCCGGAATCACTTCTGCGGCAATCTTGCGCGTCCAAATCGGTAGTAGGGTAGTAATCGGTCGCGCTTGCAGCAACCACAACTGCTGCCCGTCATAACTCCATTCAATATCTTGGGGAATGCCGTGATAGCGGTTTTCCAACTCCCGCGCCAGAGTTGCAACGTCTTGAATTAAAGCAGGCGGTAAATCCCCACTCCCTTCAATATGTAAGAAAGCTTCTCCCCTGCGCCCCTGCTCCTCTCTTCCCCTGCGCCCCAGCTC
>NZ_JADEWY010000140.1 GCF_015207375.1 Coleofasciculus sp. LEGE 07092
CTTTCCTGGTGTTGTTAGCGCCGTGGCACCACTCCGAATCCATCCCGAACTCGGTTGTGAAACGCGGCAGCGGCGAAGATAGTTGGAGGGTTGCCTCCTGCCAAAATAGCTCAGTGCCAGGATAATCTTAAACCAGCAGGGAAGGGATACGTTATTTGGTACTTCTATTTTTCTTATTCCTCAGCAGAAAGGCTTATCCTTCGGTTACATCCTTGGATAGATGGCACTAAGTTGGTCATAGATGAGGATAGAAGCTGAGAACGTCCCAAGGCTAAAACAAAGACCCCTATGCCGAAGCTTTGGGGTCTTTGTTTTGGTTTGAAAAGAAACCCTGTTTGCAATTAACAGATTGTGCATTCATGTAGTCAGGGTTTGTTAATGGGGATGCCGACTAGTTAATGAGGTGGATAGCAATGGAAATACTTGCATATACACATTTATCCATAGTTTGCGAAGAGGGAACCCATCCAGAATGCGAACAGAATTCGTTCCAGAAGTTCAATTGGAAACTACCGAATTCGACTGAGACGGGTTTGCTATCCGCTCTCATGATTCTCTCAATTTTGGGTTCAGCTAGCAGTACACTAGCGGCTTATGTAAAAACCAATAACAGTCCTCTCAACGTGCGTTCTGGGCCAGGTTTGGGGTATCGGGTCGTTAACACCTTACCCAGTAGCACTTATGTAAATCTGAGCGGTCGCCGTGTCGATGCTTGGTCACAACTAGCTAATGGGAACTGGGTTTATTCCCCCTGGATAGTGGGCGAGGGTGGCGGTGGTACTGGCGGTGGTGTTCCCTCAACAATCTTGCGATCTGGTAGCCGTGGTGATGGAGTTGTTAACCTTCAGAATCGCTTGGACACTCTGGGTTTCTACAACGGACCGATAACAGGCTACTACGGTCGATTAACCGAGGCAGCAGTAAGAGAGTTTCAATCGTCAAGAAGATTACTAGTAGACAGTATTGCCGGAACACAAACTCTGGCAAGTTTATATGGTGACGGTGCTGGCGGTACAAGTGGCGGCAGTCCGACTGTTGATACCGCAAGGGTAGCTACCAACAACAGTCCGCTCAATGTTCGATCGGGTCCAGGTTTGGGGTATCGGGTTGTTGATACCCTAGCCAACGGTGCTTTTATCAATCTGAGTGATCGCAGTGTTAATGGTTGGTCCCAGCTAGCGAAGGGCAACTGGGTTGATTCCCGATGGATTCGCACTTAAACTTTGGGTCGAGCGAAAGGAGAAAATAGTAGAGGAAAAGGTATACCGTTTTTCCTTTTCCTTAAAAATGATGGTGGGATCGCTCGTTTCCTTCCCTAACTCCGATGCCATCGAGTCACACCACCGGGCTGATCGATCAGACTAATCCCTTGCTCTTTCATTTCGTCACGAATGCGATCGCTCTCTGTAAAGTTTTTAGCTTTCCGCGCCTCTGCACGTTGCTGAATGAGTGCTTCAATTTCTCCGTCACTCAATCCACCGACTCTATGAGGGGAATTAACCTTAGCTGCACTAGCCTCTATGAATATTTCTCCCTTTAAAGTCTCTAAACCTAAGATTTGTGATAAGCAGACTAATGTATGCCATTGACGCTCTAATATCTGCGTTTGAGTCTCAGTTTGCCCCTGGTGAACAAGAATATTACGTTCGCGGCGCAATTCCTTCGCGAGTTCAAACAATACTGCTAACCCTCCGGCAAAATTAAAATCATCATCCATTGCTGTTTGGAATCGCTTGACTGCATTGCTATCCAATGCACCCTGAGTGCAAAAATCTTTAGTTGTCCAACCTAGAGCTTGACCCCACTGATAACCAAATAGCAACCCTTCCTTTAAGGTATTCCACCCATTAGTTGCTGCTTCTATAGCTTCATCCGTAAAATCTAACGGTTTGCGGTATTGCGCTTGCAACACAAATAACCGCACCGCCATGGGGTCAGTCGGGCGATCGAGCAACTCCCGGATGGTGATAAAGTTACCCAGAGACTTGGACATTTTCTCACCATTCACGATTACCATACCCGTGTGTAGCCAGTAACGCGCCAGAGGTTTACCCGTCACCGCTTCCGATTGGGCGATTTCATTCTCGTGGTGGGGAAAAGTCAGGTCAGAACCCCCCGTATGAATATCTATTGTTTCACCCAGTTTCTCCCGAATCATCGCCGAACATTCGATATGCCAACCCGGACGCCCCTCCCCCCAAGGAGACTCCCAGGCAGGTTCTCCAGGTTTAGAACCCTTCCACAGGGCAAAATCAAACGGGTCTTTCTTCTTCGACGCCTCCTGATCTTCTACCTCCACCCGTCCACTGGCACCCGCTTGCAAGTCTTCTAACTTACGTCCCGAAAGTTTGCCATAGTCTGAAAAACGACGCACAGCATAGTAAACATCGCCTGCTGATGGGTAAGCGTAGTCTTTCTTTTCTAACTCGCAAATCAGCCGCTTAATTCCATCCAAGGTATGGGTTGCACGGGGATAGGCATCAGCTTCTTTGATGTTTAGCCGCGCCATATCTTCAAAATATGCCTCAATGAAGCGTTCAGAGACATTTTCCATAGATGTCCCCTCTTGCCGCGCCCGATTGAGAATCTTATCGTCAATATCAGTAAAGTTCTGGACGTACTGGACGTTATAACTGCTCCATTGCAGGTAGCGACGGGCAGTATCCCAAATAATACAAGTTCTGGCATGACCCAAGTGGCAATAGTCGTATACTGTAATGCCGCAGCAATACATCCGCACCCTACCAGCTTCTATTGGCTCAAAGGGTTCCTTGCGGCGGGTTAGAGTGTTGTACAGGGTTAGGGTCATGACACAGTATAAAGTGAAATCAGTAATGAGCAGATACGCAATAATGAGAACAGTTCTGGATGTCAAGCGAACATCCCGATACAGGTTAATAGCACGATAAGGCTATCTTCCTATATTCTGACGTTTCGACAGCTATCTTATGCAATCAGCAACCACGCAGTCTGCTCCCGACCAAGCAATGAATGCTCCCAAGCATGGCTTGCCCGTTACCATCATTACTGGTTTTCTCGGCAGTGGCAAAACTACGCTCCTCAACCACATCTTGACCAATCAGGAAGGCGTCAAGACCGCCGTTCTCGTTAATGAGTTTGGTGAAATCGGCATTGATAATGAGCTGATTGTCACCACTGGTGAGGATATGGTGGAACTGAGCAATGGGTGTATTTGCTGCACTATTAACGAAGATTTAGTTAATGCCGTTTACAAGATTCTAGAACGGGACGATAAAATTGACTATCTGGTGGTAGAAACGACGGGTTTAGCTGACCCGTTGCCAGTGGCACTTACTTTTCTGGGTACAGAACTGCGAGATATGACTCGCTTGGATTCAATCGTCACGGTTGTAGACTGCGAAAATTTTAGTTTGGATCTGTTCAACAGCGAAGCAGCATACAGCCAAATTGCCTACGGCGATATTATTCTGCTTAATAAGATAGATTTGGTGGATGAAGCGGATGTAGACACCTTAGAAATCAGGATTCGAGAAATTAAAGACGGTGCCAGAATTATCCGCACATCCCAATCTCAAGTACCACTGCCGTTAGTACTGAGTGTGGGACTCTTTGAATCTGATAAATATTTTGATGCCGAGTCATCGGAGCATGAACACGAAGACCACCATGACCACGAACACCATCATGATCACGACCACGAACACGAACACGAACACCATCATGATCACGACCATGAACATCATCACTCCCATCACTTAGAAAATGATGGATTTACCTCCCTTTCTTTCGAGAGTGATAAACCCATGGCGATCCGGAAGTTTCAGTCTTTCCTGGATAATCAACTGCCAACAAACGTTTTCCGAGCGAAGGGTATTCTCTGGTTTGATGAGAGCCCGAACCGTCACATTTTCCACCTTAGCGGCAAGCGGTTCACGATTGAGGATGATGAATGGAAAAACAGACCTAAAAAAAATCAATTGGTGCTGATTGGTCAGGATTTAGACCATGAAAAATTGCGCCATCAGCTTGACAAATGCGTCTGTTTACCCTCTCCAGATCGGGGTAAGGGATTTGGGAAGTAGGGGTTAGTGCAGCATGGCAGAAGGAAAGTGACCACCTCTTTTCAGGCAGGGGAGCAGGGAAGATAGTTAGCGGGTCAGTTATTTCTGCCAGCCTGCACTAGAATCTGGCTTTTAGAGTTTTTTCAGCTCGGTGAGTGTAACAAAAGTTACTTATCATGAAGAATATGTAACAATTCGATAGACTACCGAACTGCCATCTAATTTCTAAACGATGCTAACAGCCAGTCAGCCATCAACCCGTAGAGCGTGGTCAAACGCGATCGCCCAACCCGGAAAAGAATTCCCCCTCACACCCCTATCTATCCTTTCCGGTAAAATACCAGATGGTTTGCGGGGTTCGCTCTATCGCAACGGACCCGGACGCTTGGAACGCGGCGGCAAGCGTGTAGGGCATTGGTTTGATGGTGATGGCGCAATTTTGGCAGTTCATTTCACCGATACCGGAGCGATGGGAGTTTATCGCTACGTGCAAACGGCGGGCTACCAAGCTGAAACGGCTGCCGATCGCTTTCTATACCCCAATTACGGCATGGTTACACCAGGATATCTCTGGGAGCGTTGGGGCAAGCCGATAAAGAATGCAGCCAATACATCAATACTGCCACTACCCGATAAGCTGTTGGCTCTATGGGAAGGCAGTCACCCTCATGCTTTAGATCTACAGACACTAGAAACTCGGGGAATTGATCGTTTAACTCAGTTGCAGCCCAGAGAACCCTTTTCTGCGCATCCCAAATGCGACCCAAAAACAGGTGAGATTTTTAATTTTGGTATCGATGCCGGATTAAATTCCACGTTAAATCTTTATAAGAGCGATGCAACAGGCAAAATTTTACAAAAATCAGCCATTAAGCTCAACGGTCTTCCCCTCGTTCACGATTTCGTTTTGGCAGGGGCGTATCTGGTGTTTTTCGTGCCGCCAGTGCGGGTGAATCTCTTACCAGCCGCCGTTGGGTTGAGTAGCTTTAGCGATGCGATGAAATGGCATCCCAAACTCGGAACCCAAATCCTGATTTTTGATCGCGAAACGTTATCCTTAGTGGCGCGTAGCGAAACGGAACCTTGGTATCAGTGGCATTTTTCCAATGGTTATGTCGATGCGAGTGGTTCTATCGTTGTTGAGTTTGTTCGCTATCAAGACTTTCTCACAAACCAACGCCTGAAAGAAGTCGCTATCGGTCAAACTCAAACCCTTGCAGAAGGGACATTCTGGCAAGTGTGTCTCAATCCCCAAACTGGCAAAGTAACAGCAGAGCGAGAGTTGTTAGACCGATTCTGTGAGTTTCCTGTGGTTGCACCCTCTCAAGTTGGTCAATCTCCTGATTACACTTATCTGTCACTACATCGTCAAGGGGCTGATATTCGTCAAGAACTCTACGGTGCGATCGCTCGATTTGACAACAAAACCGATACCCTTACCGAAGCAAATTTGGGGGAAAATCGCTATCCCTCAGAACCTATCTATGTGGCTGATACTCTAAATCCTGATTGGGGTTGGGTATTAACGGTTGTCTATGACGGAAATTCTGATCAAAGTGAAGTTTGGGTGTTTAACAGTGATGCTCTCAATGAAGAACCTGTCTGTCGGCTGAAATTACCGTCAGTCATTCCCTTTGGCTTCCATGGGAAATGGTATGCTATTTCACCCAGCATTACCCTACATTAACTTGTATGAGTGAACTGCACCGTTCTTGGTTCACAACCCGGCAAGTCAGTGCGATCGCAGCCAGGAGGGGGACTCTCATTAACTGACACTTGAACGAATAACGGTGACGATACCAGATGCGATACGTGTAACTTTCCAGAGCGGAAATTCAAAGTAGGAAAGGTAGAAAAAGTAGGAAAATCCATTGCTAGACTAGCAGCTAACAGACTGGCTAGTAAAATAGAGCTGTCACTGAGCATTTTGGACGTCCTTGTCAGCGTTTCAATAGAAGAACTTTCCCTTAAGGTCTACCTAGAGATAGAATAAAATTAGATCCTAGAAAAAATAAACGGGTAGCTGAATAGAGTAAGTTCTCTAATAAGTTCTTCACACTTACTAAGGCAGAATCCGCATAAAAAATTAAAAAATAACTATTAAAAATATTAATGAAATAGATTAATTAGCTGACTAACTTAATAGTCATTGCTTTTTTATTATTAATTTCTTTTGCCATCTATTAAGCTTCCTGATTTAGGAGTAACAGTAGGAACTGGTTTTGGGCATTTGCCGGAGACAACCATTACCATGAAATAAAAAACCCGCCCCAGGTCAAACCCGATGAATATTCTCCAAATCCTCAAACAGGACTACCAACGTTTTCCAAATAACCAAACCTACAGTATCTACGCCCCTGATGTCTTTTTCAAAGACCCCCTCAACCAATTCCGGGGAGTGGAACGCTATAAACAAATGATTGGGTTCATCAATACCTGGTTCATCAATCCGCAACTCGACCTCCACGACATTTCCCAATCTGGCGATACCATCAAAACTCGCTGGACTCTAAGCTGGACAACCCCACTCCCCTGGAAACCACGAGTTGCCATCCCCGGTTGGAGCGAATTACGTCTAAATGCAGATGGACTGATTGTCTCCCACATCGATTATTGGGATATCTCCCGCTTAGACGTTCTCAAGCAACTGTTTCAAGGGAAAACCCGATAAAGTAAATAAATATAAAGGTTTCTCAGGTGAGCTGGACAATTTATGAGAGTAATTTTGATGACTGGCAAGGGCGGAGTTGGAAAAACCTCCGTGGCTGCGGCAACTGGCTTACGCTGTGCTGAGTTGGGCTATAAAACCCTGGTACTCAGTACCGATCCAGCTCACTCCCTCGCCGATAGTTTTGACCTGGAACTGAGTCACGAACCTCGGTTAGTGCGTCCCAACCTCTGGGGTGCTGAACTGGATGCGCTGATGGAATTAGAAGGGAACTGGGGTGCGGTGAAGCGCTACATTACCCAGGTGCTGCAAGCACGGGGATTAGATGGCGTTCAAGCAGAAGAGTTGGCAATTCTCCCCGGAATGGATGAAATTTTCGGATTGGTGCGGATGAAACGCCACTATGACGAAGGGGAGTACGATGTGCTGATTATTGACTCGGCTCCCACGGGGACAGCGCTGCGGCTATTAAGTTTACCGGAAGTCAGCGGTTGGTATATGCGTCGCTTTTACAAACCCCTGCAAAAAATGTCTGTTGCTCTCAGACCCTTAGTTGAACCCTTGTTCAGACCTATTGCCGGGTTTTCATTACCCGATAATGAGGTGATGGATGCTCCCTACGAATTCTACGAGCAAATAGAAGCGCTGGAGAAAGTGCTCACCGATAATAAGCAGACTTCGGTGCGCTTAGTTACCAATCCTGAAAAAATGGTAATTAAAGAGTCGTTACGCGCTCATGCTTACTTGAGCTTGTACAACGTCGCTACTGATTTAGTCGTCGCCAATCGGATTATTCCCGACCAAGTGACGGACCCGTTCTTCCAGCGCTGGAAGGAAAATCAGCAGCAGTACCGCCACGAAATTCACGAAAATTTCCATCCCCTACCCGTCAAGGAAGTTCCGCTCTATTCCGAAGAGATGTGCGGCTTAGAGGCGCTAGAGCGGCTGAAGGAAACGCTCTATAGTGAGGAAGACCCCACTCAAGTCTACTACCAGGAAAATACGATTCGGGTGGTGCAAAACCAAAGCGAGTACAGTCTGGAACTGTACCTGCCTGGTGTACCAAAAGACAATATTCAGTTGAGTAAGACGGGCGATGAACTGAATGTGCGGATTGGCAACCATCGCCGCAACTTGGTACTGCCCCAAGCCTTAGCTGCACTGCAACCTGCTGGAGCGAAGATGGAGGAAGATTATCTGAAGATTCGTTTTGCTGATACCGCTAAGGTTTAGGGATTAGGGCGATCGCTTCTACGAGATCTACAGAATAATGTTCGGGATGGGGGCACGATAGTATCCGTGTCCCTACTTCGTCTAAAAAATTCCTTAGAGATGTTGGGTACTATACCTAGTACCTGTAAAATTGATTTGCGCTAAATGTAGAGCCGGGTAAACGAGCTGCCAACGTGCAATTTTACCTGAAAGGGCTGATTATTGAATCAAGCAGTCGGTCTTAACGGTCTGTTATTTCAGACTAGTACATATTCTTCTGTATTTGTCAAGATTTATTCTTGACAATATTTTGCCATGCTTTAGGCGAATTTTCAGGCATTCGTCCTCAATACTGACATTTTATGAAATCAATAGCACCACTACGAAACCTATCAACCCAATCAACTCCAAAATCGAGTCATCGTGAAGAATTTCAGCAGTTAGAACTATTTGAGTGGACGGTTCGTGATCCACAACTGGAATCCCGCAACATTTCGGGTTCTCAAGTCCGCCGTAGAAATGGTTTGATTAGCCTCACAGATATGTGGCGCGTTGCTGGAAGTCCTCAAAATCGGACTCCTCCCCGTTGGTTACGACAAGAGCAAACCCAACTGCTGATTGAATCTATAAGTCGGCAATTCAAAGGCGAAATTGCCTATTCTAAACGAGGAAGGAATGGCGGGACATTTGCCGTTGACGAATTGGCGTTCAAGTATTGGGAATATTTGAATTCCAAGCATCGAGTCCGATTAACGGAAAAATCAGTGCAAAAGCGATTAGCAAAATCTCTAGGTAAAGTTCAGCGCGAAGTGCCGACGTTAGCGGGGAATATCGATATCTTAACGGAGCGGGAACTGATTGAGGTTAAATCTGTTAAGAGTTGGAAATGTGCCGTGGGGCAAGTTATCGTTTACGGGCAGTCTTACCCCGATCGCCAAAAGCGAATTCACTTGTTTGGTGAGGCGTCGCGGGATTTCTTGAGCATGATTCGCTCCTATTGCGCACCACTAGATATTGATGTGACTTGGGAGAATTAAGCATCCACTATCTGAATTTCATCCAACTGCGCGATCGCTTGTGTCCCAATTCTCGAAAAAACTCTAATGTATAGCAAAAGGCAGATATGGGCAGTCTTATCCTGACCGCCAAAAGCGAATTCATCGGTTTGGAGAAGCGTCACGGGATTTCTTGAGTATGATTTACTCCTATTGCGCACCGTTAGATATGGATGTGACTTGGAAGAATTAAGCTGTTGTGCCTGTAACAGGTATAACGATTCAGAATTTTGTAAATAAAATTTAATGGCACGTCTTAGAAAGTTGTGCCATTATTTTTTAGCGTTTGCCGATGTTCACACCAGTTACTAGTTATAGCTATACTTTGTAGTTTTTGATACAAACCCCAAAGGTGATTTTACCAGCCTAAGTGACCCATTTAACCTGATCTATACAAGAAGCAAATCTATGAGATTGTCACAAAATATTAGTTGGAAACTCACTGTAGCTGTATATGCTTTCGTGATAATTATTTCCTTAATTATCTATGGTTATCATTTTCCATCATCAAATAATCTGATTGAAGTCCCTCCTGTCATAGCTTTATTAAATCCTGAAATTTACAAGCAAGATGTTTATGTTCAGGATATGCTGCAAATAACCCCAAGATCCTATTATCAATATTTGATGTATATGACAGCAAAACTAGGTCTAGGATTATCCCTAACCTATTTTGTGTATTATGTTATTGCCTTTGCTTCTTTCATATTGGGATTATATGCAATTGGTAATAAGTTCGGAAAATCTAAATTATCAGCCGCAGTTTTAGCATTTTTGGGGTTAGTTTCTGTAGAAGGAACTATTGGATATACTTCTCTATTTAGATCAGAACCTATCCCAGCAATCTTTGCTATGGGGTGTGCAATATGGGGAGTTTATTTTTGCCTGTGCAAGCGGTGGATTTTAGGGTATTTATTTTTCGGATTGGCATGCATTAGTCAATTTTTAGTTGGAATTCTCCCAGGTGGATTAATGGCTCCTCTGCTTATTCTGGAAGCTAAAAGAACCCATAATCTGAAAACGGCAATATTACCCTTTCTCACACTCGGTATCTTTGCTAGTTTTGTCTACTTGCCAATGGTCATTACTGGAAGTACGGGCAGTGGAGTAATTACTAATGAAGAGTTTGTCTACCTTTACGGACATATCCGTAACCCCCATCATATTATTCCTTCAGCTTGGCCATCTCGACTGTGGAGAAATTTAATCTTCTTTATGGCTGGAGGTTTATTGTGTATTACCAGTGCTGATTCACTACGATCAAAAGATAAAATTAATCTCGTCATTGTTATTTTTACATCGTTTTTTGCACTCTTATTGGGTTATATCTTTCTAGAAATTTATCCCTTGTCCTTGTTCGCAAAGTTACAGTTAGCCAGGACTACTCCCTTTGCACAACTTATGGTATTTATTGCTATAAGTGTATTAGTTTATGAACATTATAAACAAGTAAATATAGGAATAACTGTACTCTTAGTAATAACTCCAATACTGTACAATGGAGCAATAATTCTATTCTTTTTATCCATAGGATTAGTTATCTTAAAAAATCAGAATCGTATTCAACTAATTCGACATAAATTAGTGAATTTTATCCTAGTATTCGGTGTATTATTAATTCTGACTTTGTATCCTCCTCCCTCTTCAGTTTCAGAAGCATTTGGTCGAGTGTTTTGGAAGCTGGCTCTTTTCTTAGTTCTGGCTTTCCCATTTATTTTAGAAGAGTCTTTGAGTTCTGTGCGTAGAATTAAGGAAATTACCTATACGCTGGCTTTCACGTCTTTTGCGTTCTTGATGCTGGGATTATTAAATCTTCTGCCTGGTAATTTGTCTAATTTTCTGCAAAAAAGAGTTACATTATATCAAGTTCCGGCAGACAGCTTAACCAAACTGGCTCTAAGGTTTCGTCAAAGAAGTAGTAATGATGCTCTAGTCTTAGTTCCTCCTTCATTAACTGAATTTAGGTTCTACTCTCAAAGAGCTGTTGTTTTTGATTTCCGCTCTTATTCCTTTACAGACAAAGGCATCCGAGAGTGGAAAAATCGGATGGAAACTATCTTAGGCCCCGTAAAACCTCCACTATCTTGGCGTAATGTCGATTCATTATTCCGTAAACGAAGTAGTTCCGAGTTAGTAACTGTTGCCAATAAGTTTGGTGCGAATTACATTCTTACCCGATCAGATTGGCATTCGGATATTCAAGGTTTGGTTGTAGATCAAGAAGGAAAATGGGTGCTGTATAAACTAGATAATTCTCCATCCAGAGGCGATCGCAACCTGTGAATCGAAACCCAGTCAGTAGCCAGCTCAAACCTCAATCACTTGAATTTCATCCAACTGCGCGATCGCAACATCAGCGCCTGCTAACCCAACATCTTCCCCATTCCCCCAACGAATACCAATACAACCCGCCGCACCCGCACGGCGTCCCACTCTATATCTCCCGCCGAATCTTTGAGATATCGATCGGCTTCCTCAAAAGCACGGTGAGCGATCGCTTATGTCCCCAATTCTCGAAAAAATTCTAACTTTATGGCGCTACAGATAGCAGCAATAGCGATCGCGAGTCCTCCACCTGCTTACTGAAGAAGCCAGCTAGACTGGAATCAGCTAAGTCTTTCACCGATTAATTTTATGGCTGGAGAACTGGAAATTAAAGTTAAGAAGCCTGTTTCAGTATTTCGCAAAGAGATAAAAGTCAACCTCAAGGGTTTGTTCGCGTCACTGGGTAAGGCGGCAATTAATGGCGCGTTTCTCAAGTGGGATGACTTAGCGGAGAGTGGGGTAGAGGTTCTAGAAAACCTGGGACTGGAGGCAAAATCCGGAGAAATCGCCGGGTTGCTGATTGTTCGTTCTCTTATCCAGGCTATACAGGATTTGTTGAAGGAACATCGGGAGTTACTGGTTAAGAAACCGGATAATCTTAAGGAATTGTACAACCAGCTCAATTGTGCGTTAGCTAGTGATGAATTGATTATTGACCCAGACTTTTTTCAGCGTCCCAAAGAATTGCCGATTGTGCAAGCGGCGAAGAGTGGGTTGGCACAGTGGTTAGAGGCGTATGTTGAGAAAAAGGTTGAGGCAGAAAAAATTAGCGATCGCCTCCCAGCTTACTTTGTCTTTGCCCTGAATAACCAGTGGGTCGAGCATTCCCAAGATTATATTGCCCTAAAAGAGGTACTGGATACCCCCTTCACCCAAGCCACGAAACGAGAACAGGGATGGTTGCGGTATCGCGCCTTGCTGCAAAAGCGGGTGGATGAACCAATATTTTGGGAAGCCTTCAGCCTAAAACAGGTTTATGTGCCATTACGAGCCTACTATGAGCGAGAGGTTGCGGGACAATCGGAGAAGAAATTAGAACGAGGGATTACGGAAGGGAAAGACTATGAGCGAGTTATCGTAGATCTCAATAGTGAACTAGAAACCTGGTTGCAGGATGCTGAATCAGATGATGCGATTCGCTTAATCAGTGGCGGACCTGGAAGTGGTAAGTCGTCCTTTGCCAAAATCTTTGCCGCACAGCAAGCAGAAAAGGGAGAGATTCCAGTTCTGTTTATTCCCCTCCACTTATTTAAACTCTCGGATGACTTGGTAAAAGCGGTGGGAGAGTTTGTCCAGGTTGAAGGGTTCTTATCTCACAATCCCTTGGATCGAGAAAATGGGGAATCGCGGTTACTGATTATTTTTGATGGCTTGGATGAGCTATCGATGCAGGGTAAAGTTGCTGAACAAACGGCTAAAGACTTTGTTGAGGAAGTCCGGCGGGAAGTTGACCGCTTTAATTATCATCAACTTCGCTTACAGGTTTTGATTACGGGACGGGAAGTAGTGGTGCAGGCGAACCGCAGCAAGTTTCGCAAGTCGCGTCAACTGTTGTATATTCTGCCCTATTTTGTGACTGAAGCACAAAGAAAGAGTGAAACGAATAAATATATTGATGAGCAAAATTTGCTGGAGGCAGACCAACGGCAGCTTTGGTGGCAGTTCTATGGTCAGGCTAAAGGGAAAGAGTATAGTGGTTTACCGCCCGAATTAGACAAGGATAATTTGATTGAGATTACCGCGCAACCCTTGTTGAATTATTTGGTTGCTCTCAGTATTGAACGCAATAAGCTGCAATTCTCAGAAGAGACTAACCTAAATGAAATCTATGCTGATTTGCTCGATGCTGTTTACGAGCGAGGGTATGAAGGTAAAGACAGACAGCATCGTGCAATTGAAGAGATAAACAAAAATGAGTTTATCCGAATTTTAGAGGAAATTGCCCTAGCTTGCTGGCACGGAGATGGTAGAACAACCACTGTGCGAGAAATTGAGAATCATTGTAAAAAGGGTGGTCTAAAGCGGATTTTAGATCGTTTTCAGGAGAGCTTACAAGAAAACTCAAGAGCAAGTATAACCCGCCTGCTAACTGCTTTTTACTTTCGCGAGAGTGGCGGTATACGGGAAGACGAGAAAACGTTTGAGTTTACTCATAAAAGTTTTGGTGAATATCTGACGGCAAAGCGTATTGTACGGGGAGTAAAATTCATCCATAAAAAATTAAAAAATTCAGAGGAAGATTTGGATGAGTCTTGGGGAAAATCTGATGCTTTAGTAACGTGGGCAACTCTCTGCGGTTTATCGGCGATGGATGAATACCTGTTTCACTTCGTCTGTGATGAAATGCGTTTACAGGATTTATCAGACGTTCGCGATTGGCAGAAGACATTATGCCGCTTGATTGAGTTTATGTTGCGTCATGGAATGCCAATGGAGGGGTTGAATCCTAGACCGAATTTTCAGGAAGAAAACCGACAAGCACGCAATGCGGAAGAAGCACTACTTGCTGTTCTTAATAGTTGTGCGCGTTTGACTGAGAAATGTTCGGAAATTAAATGGCATTCTCTAGATGCTTTTGGTATCTGGATTTTCCGACTGCAGGGACAACGAGTAAATTCACTATTTTGCCTAAATTGCTTAAGTTTTTTAGACTTACAATGCTGTTCCCTTGGCTGCCAATATTTATGTACAGCAAATCTTTCTGGAGCAAATCTTTCTGGAGCAAATCTTCAAGAGGCAAATCTTTCTGGAGCAAATCTTTCTGGAGCAATTCTTCAAGGGGTAAATCTTTATGGAGCAAAGCTTCAAGGGATGCATCTTGAAGGAGCAAATCTTTCTGGAGCGAATTTGGAAGAGGCAAATCTTCAAGGGATGCATCTTGAAGGAGCAAATCTTCAAAGGGCAGATCTGGGAGAAGCGAATCTGCAATGGGCGAAGCTTCGAGGCGCAAATCTTGAATGGGCGTATCTTTATGGAGCAAATCTTTATAGAGCAAATCTTTCTGGAGCGAATTTAAAAGAGGCAAATCTTCAAGGGGCGAATCTTGAATGGGCAAACCTTGAAGGAGCAAATCTTAGAAAGGCAAATCTTGAACAAGCCAATCTTCAAGGAACAATTCTTGAAGGCAAAGATATAAAAAGCTTCACTTAAAGTGCAAATGAAGATGCGGCGATAAACCTTAACCCTTAACCCCTCACCCAAACTACCCGATCGCATCCACCACTTGAATTTCATCCAACTGCGCGATCGCAACATCAGCGCCTGCTAACCCAACATCTTCCCCATTCCCCCAAGGAATCCAAGCTTAACTTCCACAACGTGTCACTGATAACCAGAGAGCGAATCTCAAGCGCTATAGTAGGGGTATTTCGGCTCCCTCACAACTTCCCCGAATAGATAAAGGCACTAGTGTCTACCATGAAACACTACAAACGGATAGTCTTATTCGCTACCGCTGCGATCGCTTTTGGTTTAACAACTACCAATCGAGCGTTGGCTGATAAGGTTCCCCTCAACCATCACACCAAGCAGCTCGTTGAAGGTCTATACAGTGATAATCTGGAAGCGGCGTCTTACTTCCAACAAGGAGTAATGCGCTACAACCGCAGCGACTTCAACGCCGCCGAGTTAGCGTTTCGGAAAGCGCTTCAGAATGATCCGTTTATACCGATGGCGCGTTATTTACTCGGAAATGCTCTTTTCCAGCAAGGTCAAATCGACCAAGCCGCCGAACAATACCGACTTGCCATTGGTCTTGACCCAAATATGGCAGAGTCTTACTATAACTTAGGTCTGATGCTATACCAGCAAGACCAAACCGAGGATGCTATTACTGCCTACCAGCAAGCGCTTTCTCTCAATCCCGATTTGCCCGCCGCTCGTTATAATCTGGGCTTGGCGCTAGAGTTATTGGGGCGGGTAGATGAAGCAATGGCTGAATATACCGAAGCGATTCGCCTCAATCCTAATGCTGCTGTTGCCCAGTATAATCTGGCACTGCTGCTGGTCAAACAAGACAATCCTGAATCGGCAATTACAACACTACGACAAGCCGTTGCCACCGATCCGAATTTGTTACAAGCTCACTACCAGTTGGGATTGATGCTAGCCGTGCAAGGTCGGCAAGACGATGCGAAAGAATCATTTTTGAAAGCCACCAAACTCGATCCCAAATTTGCCGAGGCTCATTACCAACTGGGTTTAATTCTTGCTCAACAAGAGCAGTATAAAGAAGCTAGTCGTCGATTTGACTGGGTGACGCAACTAGAACCCACGAATGTGGAAGCCCAGCGCCAACTAGGAGCAGCACTTGCCAAAAATGGTGAATACGAGAGAGCTTCAGCCGCTCTCAAATCAGCCTTGCGACTCGATCCCTACGACGGACTAACCCACTACAATCTAGCCGTGGCGCTACACCGTACCCAACAGTATGATGCAGCGATCGCTCAATATCAAGAAGCCATTCGCCTCAATCCCACGCTGTCACTAGCTTTTTACAACATGGGAATAGCGCTAGAGCAATCTGGACGAGGGGCGGAAGCCACTTCTTTTTTACGGCAAGCCAGGAACTTATTCATTCAGGAGGGTAATTTAGAAAAAATTGATGAGGTCGATGAGTACGTTCAGCAGCTCAATGCAGCTCCCCCAATGTTGGTTGAGCCAGAAGCCTCGCCTGCAATTGTACGTCCCTAGGGGAGATGGGGGAGATGAGGGAGATAAAGAGAAAATTTGCAGACGGAAGGTTGATTAAAATACCCCC
>NZ_JADEWY010000141.1 GCF_015207375.1 Coleofasciculus sp. LEGE 07092
GCTCCCCAGCTCCCCCTACATCCCAACCGGTTCTATCATCTTGGCGGCTAAACGTTCAAACATTTCATCAACAGAGGAACCTGTCTTGGCTGAGGTGGGATAGATACCTAGGGCTTGCTTCCAATCTTCAAGCTGAAACTGTTGTAGCAATTTTTTCAATTTTTCCTCTTCTATTAAGTCAATTTTATTCAAGGCAATCATAATCGAGCCTTTGGGATTGACCGATGAAAAAAGGTTAACTCGTTCTGAGAGCTGATCGATGGTTTCTGGACGAGTGACATCGGCAACAATTACAGCACCACCCGATCCCTGCAAATAGGTGGGCGCGATCGCTTTAAACTTGGTATGTCCTTCTAAGTCCCAGATTAACAACTGTACATTTAGTGATTCCACGACTTTGCGGGATATTTTCACGCCCACGGTGGACAGGTACTGATCACTGAACTGGCGATCAACAAAGCGGCGAATCAGGCTGGTTTTTCCAACGCCAAAGTCACCGACGAGACATATTTTCTTAGATATCATGACGTGAAATCACTACAGATCGCTAGCTGCGATAAGGTACTAGTTCACAAAGAGGGCTGAACGCTTGAGATGCGATCGCCTCGAACTCTACAGATCTACTTAACCATAGCGGTTGTTTGACTACTATAGTCATTCGTAAATTTCTTCTGCCTGCTGCCTTCTTCACGGTGCGATCGCTTCAAATTCTACAAACCGACTGAAGTTTAAGGGTTCATCATCATAAACACCCGTAGGCGGTTTAGTTGTTCCAGCGATCTCGATACGCCTTGAATCAATCCCACGACTCACAAGTGCCTCCGCTACAATTTGCCCCCTTTCCAGTGCCAATCGCTGATTTTCTATCATATTGCCACTCTTATCGCTATGACCGATAATCCGAATAGTCTGGTTAGGATAATCTTTTAGAAAGGCTTCGAGTTGGTCGAGTTTTTGAAATTCTGATGATTTTAACTCGGCTGAATTCAGCTCGAAGTAAATGCGAGACGCGAGGGCTAGAGGCTGGAGTTGTGCTGTATTTGTTACCGATTCAACGCCCGGAATTTTCTCAAAAGCTTCTGTAATTTTCCGGGCATCTGCCACTTGAAGCACACTACCTTCTACCGTAACTCTACCCGCTTCAAAACTCGTCCAAATTGCCATACGATCCATATTATTGAGCAGGGATGTCACTCGCTCAACTTCCGCCGCAACTTCTGCCGGATCAGGAGGAACCTTGACAGCAATAATGTCATTTTTTATCTGAGCATTGGGGGCAACTGTCTTAGTAATTTGTCCGGCTTTTTCAACCAAATAGCTACTGGGTAACTTTCCAGACAGCTCAATTGTATCTTCCTGTGCATCTACTGTCAGAGTATAAACTGCTAACTCTGGATCAGAAGCCAAGGCAATGCTCGTTTTTTCCTCCAGATTGCGATTAATCCCACTCTGATGGTGACGAATTCCCAATGGAATGAAAATAGCACTCAGAACTGCGGCACTCAGTGCTAGTAAGGCGAAGGGAAATTTTCGCTTTGGCTTTTCTACGATGGCGCTAAAATCTGTAATCGATTTTAAAAGCGGGTGTACTGGCTGGGGAACATTATCGGGATCGCCATCAAATAATTCGATTGCGTTACCATGTCGTTGCACAATGGTACTGAGCGCCTCCCGCATTTTCTCTAGAAAGGATTTGGGCGGGTATCCTTGAGTCACTACCGCTAAATAACAATACCCTGCTACTTCTAGAGTAATTTCACAACTACCATATTCAATCCGATCCAGCTCTGAAACTTCACCCGATTGGACAATGCAATCATTCACAAAGCTGCGAATTGCGGTTAGCATTCCGGCAACCATGTCTGATTCTAGGTGCTGTTTGCCGAAGGGTTGCACTTCTGAAATTACCAATCCCGATGCTTTATGAATTAAAAAAATTGCTTTGATGGCAAAGGGCATTGACTCTTTGAAGATGAGTTCTGCCTCGGAAACCCCCTGCATCCTAGCGCGGATTTTACGAGAAATTCCCTCTGGGCTGAGGGCGGTTTCAACTTTTTGATTAATCGCGGTAACGGCTTCTGCCATATATTTAGAAATCGTACTGCCAACAACAGGGTACAGGGCATCTACCATTGCATCCCGTTCTATCTCAATCTGTTCTTTAATGGCTTCACTTATCTCAGGCGCAATTGCCTTGGCAAATTCTCCAGGAGATGTGAGTATTCGTTGACTAAGGGCATAGGGTAATAAAGGTGCTAAGGCTCTGCTGATTGATTTTTTATCTTCCTTTGCTCTCGCTTCAATCATCTCATCAATAATCGGTGCGATCGCTTGCGCCATTTCTTCCCGAGCTTCAGTAATTTTGATACTCAAAATCTGAGTAATTAATGGCACCAGTAACTTAATTAACTCTTTGGAGTCGGAGATTTTATGTTCAAGGTTTTCAAATTTCTCTTTTAGGCTTTCAAATCCCTGCTGAGAATCTAAAATTTCGGGATCGATGAGTAGGCGTTGTAAACGCTCTAAGGGGGTGAAAGCATCCTCTGACTCGTCATCATCTGAGGTTGCCAGAAATTGGTGGGTAGACTCGTTGAGGGGTTGGGTTGCAAGTTGAGACGACATCATGTCACTCAATGCCTTTGCCGATAGGGTGATGGAGTTTTCTGTCGGCTGGCGATCGCCTGATTCTGATAAGATAGCCGGGTCTGTAGACTCTTGGGGTAAGGGTTCTGAGGGTTGAAATGCCATTCGTTTGTTGGGTGTCGCCTCTGGAGGGGAGGGGAAAACTGGATTAGTGGGCGACTCCTCAAACAGGGATGATGCGATCGCTTCTGTTAAAGAGTTTTCTGATAACTGAGATGAACTCGATAAATTTAAGTCATTTTCCAGCACTGCTGAAATTGCTTCTTCTGAGGGTTCTGTCTGCAACTGAGAGTTTGTCACCCCATTAGATGTCCCCTCTGAAACGGCAGGGGTAGACTGATGGGTTGGCGACTCCTCAAACAGGGATGATGCGATCGCTTCTGTTAGAGAGTCTTCTGATAACTGAGATTGACGCCATTGATCTAACCGCTTTTCTAACCGTGAGGGGTAATCATCTCCTGTTGACGAACTGATCCCTGCTGGTGATTCTTCTTCCTTAAACGGCGGCTGACTCGACAGGTTTGACTCAGACTCAAGAACTGGTGTAGTCTTGGTCAATGCCTCTGGTTCGTCTTGCTCTGACTGAAAATCGGCATTTTTATTGCCATTGGTTGATTTTTCCTTAGATGGGAGAGATTCTTCACTAGATTGACCGATTGTTTGTAAATTAACGAGTAAATCTAGCAACCCTTCCAATTGAGAGACGGAAGATTGGGGTTTTTCTGGTGAATCCATAGTCTGAGTCTTAACCCTGCCTTGCTGTAAATCTTCATGAATCGCAGAAGATGCTCAATTAAGGAAATCCTGTTGTTATAAGGTTTGCTTAATGGCATCTATTTCGATTGATGGATTGCGCCCAAAGACACCAGTTGAACTAAAAGTAGAACGGATAAAAAACTGACTTTATTCTATATAATTATCCCTTCATACTCCAAACTTCATTGGACTTCGGGCAGTTCATCAAGGATGTTAATCTCGAATGTGCAACCCTGAAATTATTCGGAAACTTTACTCGCCTCCAGTAACCTATAATCTGAAGCTACATCACTACCAGCCGCTTCTTTGAGCTCAGGAGCAAATTCAGTCCCCTTAATTCTCAAGCCCACCTCAAATAGGATTTCTGCCATATCGTCTTTAGCAATTTTTGTGTTAGTCATCATTGAAAAGCGTCGTTCCAATTCTTCAAAGACGTGCGCTCTTAAATTTCTTACGTCATCTTGAAGTGTTTCTCTTGTATCGGATAACTCTTTCTGGAGCGACGTGGTTTGTTGCTCAACGGTTTGATCGAGAGCTTCAATACTGCTAGAAAACTTTTTGTTAACCAAATCAATGGTTTGTTTTACATCAGAATTTTCATTTTGGATGGTCATACTGATCGACTTGATTTTTTTTTCAATAGAATCAAGGGCTGACCGTAATTCCGTTAAATAAATGGTTTTGTTTTGTTCGATACGTTCACGCATTTCTTGTTGAATTAAGATCAAGTTTGATTCAATTTTGTCAATACGACTGTCGTATTCTCGCAACTGAGCGCCAAAAATTATATCCCGAATTTGGTCAATATTTCCTAACCTTTCGCGCATTTGCTCTCGACTGATTTCTGACATTTTTTAACCTCTAGTTTGCTAGAATTTATTTACAAATCTACCCCATAGTTTCGCTTAGACAGCGAGTAAAAAAACTGCTACGTTGCTTTGATAGCAAAGAACTTGGTTTTTGGGAGATTGCCATTACTATAACACTGCGGTTTGTTCTGGAATACAAACAAACCCTTCAATTCGTGTAGAGTTGCCCTTCTTCGACACCAATTGCGCTTCTCAAGGGATGGGGGAGGTGGAGATGAACAAGTGAATTTAGTATTATAGCGAAACAATGTACCCCATTTAAAGGAAAATCGTGATCATGAACCAACAGATTGCCTTTCTCGGACTCGGCGTAATGGGGGGTTCCATGGCGGCAAATTTGGCGCGAAGTGGTTATTCTGTCAAGGCGTGGAATCGTACCCCCAACCGTCCGGGTATCGAAATTGCTGCCAGTGCTGGGGCAACGGTAGTTCCGTCCATCCGTGAGGCAGTTACATCGGCAGATGTGGTGTTTTCCTGCGTGGGGGACGTTCCAGATGTTGAGGAGGTTATCTTGGGAAGTGGCGGCGTTGCCGAATCTGCTCGTCCGGGTACGCTGGTTATTGACACCAGTACCATCGGACCTGATGCTGCTCGTAAGATGGGAACTGAACTCAAAAAACGTAACCTGCATTTTCTAGATGCCCCGATTTCTGGGGGCGACATTGGCGCAAAGAAGGGTACGTTAACTATTATGGTTGGGGGTGAACCAGCAGACTTTGAAGAGAGCAAGCCACTACTCGAGGTTTTGGGTAAAACGATTCGCTTGTGCGGATCTGTGGGTAGTGGTCAGGGGGTGAAACTTTGCAACCAAGTGCTTTGTGCCATCCATATGGTAGCATTGTGCGAAGCGATGCAACTGGCACGGCAGCAGGGAATCGATCCGAATTTAGTCGTTGAGGTTTGCAGTACGGGGGCGGCAGGTTCTTGGGCGCTTTCCAATTTGGGATCTAAAATTGCAGAGTCTGATTTCCAACCGGGTTTTATGATTAAACATATGCTCAAAGATTTGAGGTTGGTGCAGGAAACCGTCCAGTCGTCTGGTGAGCAATTGTCTGGAGTCGAATTGGCTGACGGCTTGTTTAAAATTGTTCAAAAACTTGATGATGGGACGGGAGGCGAACAGGGAACGCAGGCAATGATTCGAGCTTTTAGGGAGTAGGCTTCGCCGTGAACGCGGTTCCTGAGCACTTCGACAAGCTCAGTGTTCCACCTGTCGAAGCTTCGGCTTCGCTCAGCTTCAAAGGGCAGTCGAACGCTTGAGCGCTCAGTTGAAAGCCGAACGGGAGTGGGGACGCCTCTAGCCCATTGATTCTAGAAAAGCTTGAATCTTCTGGAGTTGCTGCTCTAGAATTTCTACGTTTTCAGCCGCTCCTATCAGTTGTTGTTGTCGTGCCTGCTGTTCCAATTGAGCGGTAATGTCTGGTATTACCCGCACGCCAACGTTGGCACTTGCACCTTTAATTCGGTGAGCTTGCTGTTCGATTGTTTTAAAATCTTGTAGTTGAAGGGCTTGCTGCATTTGTTTGAGTCCTGGCTGTGCATTTTCAACAAACGCTTGCAAGAGTCGCTTTTGCAATACTGCGTTACTGCGAGAGATGGATTCGAGGCGTTTTCCATCTAGTAGGGTTTCGTCGATCTTGAAAACGGAGATTGTTTCCTCAGACGGGTTAACGACGACCTGGGGCTGGATTGTGTTATCGGAGGAGTTTATCATCTTGTTGGTACCCACGGGTTGAAATTCTACCCGTGGCTTAATCCAAGGTTCGAGAGTTGCTCCTAATGCTTCTTGATCAAAGGGTTTGCTGAGGTAGTCATCCATTCCTGCTGCCAGACACTTTTCACGATCGGCAGGTAGGGCATGGGCGGTTAGGGCAATAACAACAGTATGGCGGTCTGTATCTTCGCGGCGTCGTAACTCTTGGGTTGCCTCGTAGCCATCGAGTACGGGCATCTGACAATCCATTAAAACGATATCATAGTTTTGCGTTTGTAACTGGGCGAGAGCTTCCGAGCCGTTTTCTACACAGTCTGCTTCGTAGCCCAGCATTTCGAGCTGGTGCAGAATCACCATTTGATTGACGGGATGGTCTTCTACAAGCAGAATTTTTAGGTCAGATTGGCAGGATTTTGAGGGGTTAGTTGTTGGGGTTTGTCTGAAACTTGATGTCCAACCCGCAATCTCTTCTTCAGGAGCGACGGCACTCAATAGGCTGTCAAAGAGCTGTGAGGCTCTCACGGGTTTGATCAGATAGCCAGAAATATCCATTGCTTCTAGCTCTTGCACGGCATCAATGTGATGCATCGTGGTTAAAACAATCAGCTTGGTGTGAGCAAGATTGGGATCACAGCGAATCATTGGCACTAGCATTGCTCCCTGAGAATCAGGCAGTTGTTGGTCAACAATTGCCACATCATAGGGATGTCCTAGCGCTGCACTTGAGCGCAAAACATTCAGGGCGGTAATGCTGTCTGTTGCTTCATCCAACTGCATCCCCCAGGCTTCGACGAGCGATCGCACTGCTTGCCGAGTTGTGGTATGTTCAGCACTAACCAACAGTTTAAGCTGACGCAGTGCCAGGGGTACGGCTTGAGTCAACGGTAGGGGTTGAGTCCCTAAAGAGACAATAAACCAAAACGTGGAACCCTGACCTAATACACTTTCAACGCCAATTTTACCGCCCATCAATTCAACCAACTGCTGGCAAATAACCAGTCCTAAACCCGTACCTCCGTATTGCCGTGTCGTTGAGGCATCCACTTGGGAGAAAGGCTGGAACAGCTTTTGTTGATTAACAGCACTGATGCCAATTCCCGTATCAATGACTTCAAATCGAAGAGCGATTGAGGATTGGGCAGTTTCTTCGATTAAACATCCTTTTGGCTGCCCTGCTTGCTGAGAGTCGCTCACCGATACTTTTACCAAAACTTCACCGACATCTGTAAACTTGACAGCATTCCCCAGCAAATTTAGAAGTACCTGACGCAACCGCCCCGGATCACCCCGTAACTGTCGGGGGACGTTGCTTTCTACCAATATTGCCAGTTCTAACCCCTTCGTTTCTGCCTGTGCTGCCAAAACATCGACAACCGAATCCAAGCAAGTATCTAAGTTAAAGTCAATTTGCTCTAAGGGCATTTCACCCGCTTCTAGTTTGGAAAAGTCGAGAATATCGTTAATCACATTCAGCAGATGTTGGGCGCTGCTGCGAATGGTGCGGGTGTAGTCTTGCTGTTGCTGGGTAAGCGGGGTTTGTAATAACAACTCCACCAGTCCCAAAACGCCATTCATCGGGGTGCGAATTTCGTGACTCATGTTGGCGAGAAACTGGGACTTCAGCCGCGCTGCTTCAAAGGCAGCTTCTCGCGCCTCCACAAGCTCATTAATTTGATCACTAGCAATAACAATACCGCCCACTTCTCCATCGGGGCTATACCAGGGATGAATTGCCCAACGGATGTACTCGATAGAACCGTCGGTATGTTGCCACATATCTTCTGGATTGGTGATAACTGCCCCGTTAATAGCCTCTTGGTGAATCCGTTTCCAGCGTTCTGGCAAGTCTGGAAACATCTCATAATGGCTGCGTCCGATAATCGATTGCCCTTCTATCCCTTTAGCCGTGAGCCACTTCTGTGAGTGAGCCATATAGCGCATTTGGGTATCAAACATTGCCATTGCTACGGGGGCAACCGTTATAATTTGTCGCAGTTGCTGACGTTCTCGTTCTAAATAGTCGTTGACTTGCTGTAACTGGGCGGTTCGCTGTTCGACTCGAACTTCTAACTCCTCCTTAGCTTGTTTGAGGGCTTCTTCGGCTTGCTTGCGGCTGGTTATATCAAGCGCTAAGGATAAAATGGAAACTAAATTACCACTTTCGTCACGCAAAGCCGAGTTGTACCACTCGCAATGGATGACTGAGTGATCTTTTGTATAATTCCGATTGCAACTGACGCTGCGGGGAATGCTGCCATCGAGCAATCCACTCATCGTTGTGTTGGCGACTTCCACATCGTCAGCAAATACGAGTTGCAACTTGTCAATCTGCTGATTGAGTACCTCTTGAGCCGTCCAACCAAAGATATGTTCTGCCTGTTCTGACCAACGCTGCACTCGGTAGTCATTGTCCCACTCAATGACGGCTAGGGGGGAATTTTCAACATGAAAGGTTAGGCGCTGAAGGGCATTTTTTAACTTGGCTTCTGCCGCCCTGCGTTCTTTGATTTCTTTTTCTAGTTGAGCGGGACTGGGCAACTCTAACGCTTTCGGAATCAACTGCACTAGTGACACAGCCGTACCTAGGGAAACCCCTGCTGTAATCACTTTGATGAATCCACTCAACCAATAATCCGGATGCCAGAGCGTCCACACTTCCATCAGGTGGGTGGTGCCACATGCCAGGATAAACGCACTAAACATCAGAAATATCCAATCGAATGGTAAATCCTGTCGCTTGCGAACAAACGAAACTAGCGTCACGGGAATGGAATAGTACGCCAGTGCAATTAATGAATCTGATATTACATGGAGTCCTACTAGCCCCGGTTTCCAGAGATAGCAGTGTCCGTGGGGTATAAATGACACGAAAAACAAGTTAGCCAAGAGAGCCCCCATATTATAATTCTCGTTCAGCGTTGCCCAGTGTTTTGAAAACGACTCGTTTGTTATCGGATAGCAAGGTGCATCGTTAAACCCACTCTATCAATGAATTTTGGAGGAGTTGGGGAGGCGGTTTATTCCACCGATTCATCAGGTAGTACTTTTGTCAACTCTTGCCACCTCTTCCGAGGATAGCTTCACCTCAACTGCACCCACAGAATCTTCAATGCTCGATACCTGGCTAGCACCAGGAATGGGTACAATACAAGCAGACTTCGCCCGTAGCCATGCCAGGACGATTTGATAGACTGACGCTCCTTTTTCTGCGGCTAACTGGGCAATGACAGAGATATTTTGCAGATTGCCAACCCGAGATCGACCGCCCAAGGGACGATAGGGAAAAAAGGTCAGCCCTTGAGTTTCGCAATACTCCAGAACCCCATCAAATTCCGGTGTCCGACGCCACGGGTTGTATTCATTTTGAACTGAAACAACGTCAACCACCTCACGAGCGCGTTTGATTTGCTTGACAGAAAAGTTGGAGACGCCAACAAAGCGAATTAAACCGTAATTGATAGCTTCTTTTACAGGTTGTAAGGCTTCTTCAATCGTATAGCTGGGATCGGGCGCGTGGTACTGCCAAACATCTAGAGGTTTTGAGCCACCCAACGCTTCAAAGCTAGCCCGAATTGCCTGCCGCAAATGGTCGGGGTTGCCGTTGCACGTCCAAGCACCGTCGGGTCGCATTAAGCCGCCTTTGGTCGCAATGGTGACGTGGGTGGTATCACCGTTATAGTGCTGGAGGGCTTTGCGGATCAGGCACTCGTTGTGGTGCTTGTCAGATTCATCTTGACAGTAAGAGTCAGCGGTATCAATTAGGGTAACTCCTAAGTCTAGGGCTGTATGAATCACCTCCATCGATTGTGACTCCGGAGGTCTGCTACTTAGAGACATTGGCATCCCGCCTAGACCGATGGCACTGATAGTAATATCCGTATTACCGAGTTTTGTTGTTTTCACTTTAGCTTCTAAAATTCGCCGTTGTTTTTCTTGTAATTCATCACTGACAGCGAGTGTAGAATCATCTAGTTTGAGTGCAGCACCTCAGCTCATCAAATATCAAAATGGGTAAACTGAGGGCTAGCAAACATTTTGACAGCCCCCTACATACCAATTCAATGCACGACGACTTGTTCTGTGCAGCTTTTCAGTTACATCTCAACAGGGTGTAGGGAACATTATTAACGATGAGTCTCAAGTCAATATCTATTAGGTCGGATTCCTATGGGCTGATTTTGCCATAGGTAGAGTTAAAGTCTGTTACCGATTTACCAGCGAGATGCAAGATGCGATCGCTTCTTATCTCCCTTGTCTCCGCCAAAAATTGCAGGAATCATGCAAATTGGCATACTATCCTATTCCCTACTCCCCACGATAGACGCCGATAGGCATTTTGCCCATAGCGAATACCGAACACAGGGTAGGGGAGCTGGGGAGCCTTCGGCGTGAGCGCTCAGTCGAACGCTGGGGAGCGGGGGGGATGAGTAAAACCTCAAAAATCTCCTTGTCCCCTTGTCCCCTTGTCCCCTTGTCCCCTTGTCCCCTTGTCCCCTCATCTCCCAAACTCTGCTGAACTAACTGCTTACTCTGTACTCTTTCACTAGAGTCAGACTAACCCATGACCCACGATCGCTGTAACTGCGAATGAGCCGCTGTCTCTGATCAGGTTGTACCAGCCAACCTACTTCTAGTACGAAAAAGTGACCTGATTTAACCGTTAAGGGGCAGTTAGAAGAGGCTCCATCGGGTAGCAGCAATACTTGAACGGGTAAGGCACTCTCATCGAAGAGGAGGATAGAACCGTTAATTTTTGCGGTAGAAGTAAGGGTACGAACGGATGAGCCAGTCCCGTAGGTGAGTTGTTGGATTAAGCGATCGCTCCCTTGACGCTGGATCGTTAGTCGTGTGGGATAGGTATCGGGCGATCGCCAGTCGGGATAAATAGTCGTTGCTTCTCCCTGCCACTCTCCCAGCAACTGCTCTACAGTTAGGGGTGGGCGTTCTGGAGTATCCGTACCTGCCAATTTTTCTCGAATTAATGTGAGCTGGTTGAGTTGGCTCTCTTTATTATAAAGTTGCACCAAACGCAAGCGGCGATTGCCTTCAATTAAGCCTAATTCAGCACCAAATTCTGAAAAGGGTGCCCACTGAATCGAGCCTTGGGAAAATGCACCATTTTCAAAAAGTAAGATAGTTCGATTCAACGAACTGTATTCTAAAACTTTTTCGTCCAGAGGTTGACCGGGTGGCATACGGCGGACGATTTGGCGCATGGTTTTATTCTCGTTGAGTCCTTCAAAACTCACTACGGTTGGTGTGTCTTGCACCAGTTCCCCTTGCGGGGAGAAGCGGGTGAATGAACCTTGCCATTCCCCTAGATTTTGTAGCAGACAGTCCCATTGCGATCGCATGTTTGTACCGAGTAACCCGTTATGTGTCACGCCACTACCAGTTTAAGCGCGATTCTACAGCTCTCTAGAATGTTTGGCATTTGAGATAAGGCAGTTTTGTCAGGGAAGCTTAGGAGTAGGGTTAATTAATACAATCAAAAAGCAGTTTCTCTTGAGGTATAACCAATGCCAATGGTTCCTTTTCAAGGAGAGTAGTGTAGATTTTATGAGCTTGTTTAAATGAATCTTCTGCTAAAAAACGAAAAGCAGACGTGGCAATATATTGTTTTTCTTTCTCAAAGGCTATCCACTTCCTTGATAAATCTTCTGCTGCCTGTCCTGTCGTATTAGAACCCGCAAAAATATCAAGAACTAAATCACCCGGCTCGGTGAGAAACTGAATAAAGAAAGATGGGAGCTGTTGAGGGAAACGAGCTGGATGCCTATCCACTTCAATTTGTTTACAAAGGCGCAAATACTTAGAATTACTTTCAGTATTGGAGATGGTTAATAAGTTGGAAGGAATTGCCCCACCATTGTCTTTCCCAAACTTGTTGCTAATATCATGTCCAGAAGGACGCTCTTTTGGCGTGTAAAATGTCTCTGGATTTTCCAAAAGCTTCTTCATTCTCTTAGAATAGGGAACTTTTACTTTTTTTACATCAGCTTTAGGAAATTCTGTTTTAGATAGCCACCATACAGTATTAACTGAATCTTTAACTCGTATTTTTCTTTTATTCACCCACTCGATAGGTGAGGGAAGTTTAGAAGGATTAAACCAAAAAAATTCTTCAGCGAGCTTAAATTCAAACTCATCACATAGTCTAATTAGAACCCGATAGTTGTACAAAGAGCGAATGGGCTTTCCTTTTTCATACGCTCCGCCTAAATCTATAACAAAGCTTCCTGTATCCTTCAAAACTCTTTTAATTTCAGAGGCAAATTTTAATAGCCAATCCACATAATCAGTTTGTTCTTCATTTCCATAATGTTTTGGGCGTAATAATGCAAAAGGTGGTGACGTAATGACTAAATCTACAGAGTTTTCATGAAGATTTTTAAGCAGCTCCAAGGAATCTCCTAAATAAGCTTTACCGTACTTAGTGATGTATATCGGAAGAGGTAATGTATTACTCATGCTTACGTTAAAGTTCCTGAAAATCGAAGGTATAGCTACAACACCTGGCTAGTATAGCTCAAATCCGTACTTTCAGTTCGTTTACTAACAATCTCATCCCTTATAGGATATCAGAGGCAAACTTTTAGTTCGTTTTTTTCAGAAAAGGGATATGGATCATCTGGAAGCTCGACGACTGTTTGCCAATAAGATAGGGCGACTTCGCAGAGAGAAAAACATAACACAGGATGAATTAGCAGAAGTTATCGATAAGACTACAGATTATATAAGCTTATTTATTAGAGCGTGCTGAAAGATCGCCATCATTTGAAGTCATTTTAGACCTTGCTGAAGCCTTAGATGTACCTCCTTCTTATCTATTAAGCTTCGGTAAAACTGGTGAAATAGATGCTTTTTTTGAATCTATAGTTGCTGCACCTATTCGTCCTTCTACCGTTCAGCCCGTTGAAGATTCTATTGCAACAGAAGGAAAACGCTATTCCGATCTCGAACGCCTCAATAGGGCGATTCAAGGTATTCAAGATATGCAACAACTTGCTCAGGAATATGGTATCAATGATATTTTTCAAGATAATGGCGGCAAAACTTTACAGCTATTAATTCTCCTAGGGCTGCGTATATCTCCAGGACGAGAAGGCAATGATGCGCTCGATGCTGAAGGTAAAGAATATGAATTGAAAACCGTAAATGTTTTAAATCGAAAAAACCCCGGAGTTACGACTCATCATCATTTAAATGAAGATATTCTTGATAAATATCGCCAGGTAGAAGCTTGGTATATAGGAATTTACGAAGGAATTTTGCTCAAGAAAATTTATAAACTATTGCCCCAGCAGTTAGAACCTGAGTTTCAAAAATGGGAAAGGAAAATAAAGCAGGGTAGCGGGGCAATAAACAATCCAAAAATTCCAATGAAACTCGTTAAGCAAGGTGAATTAGTTTACTCTGATACTCAGGCGGATGATTTGTAACGTTAATAAACGGGTAACCAGACGAACTCTACCCACCTTGTGCCAAACAGCATCTCACTAATCTCATGTCAGAAGTCTAACTCGAAGCACTTGTATAAAACCGCAGCGCAAACCGCCAAAAAATCCCAGACGCCAACAGTAACCCAAAAGCCAGTATACCTGCCCCAACAACCCAACCCATTTCACTTCGACCCAGCATGGCTTCTGCTGGCACCGTCGTCAAAAACGCTACAGGAACCACAAAGGTAAAGAAAAACCGATACGCCGCCGGATACGCTACCATCGGGAATCGACCAGCTTCCAACAAGCCTCGAAGTACTTCAGTAACGTTGTAGATTTTGACAAACCAAATGCTCGTCGCTCCTAGCATAAACCAGAGGCTGTAAAGGCTGATCAGACCAAATGCCAAAGGCACTACACTCAGAAGGTAGTTCCTGATATTCAAGCCAAGGTGTCCACCCGCATAACCAATGAGTACACCTGCAAAGACTAAATCCGGCAATCCCCACGGTGAAACAGTGCGGGCTGAAAGCCAAAACTGAGAATTAATGGGTTTGAGGAGTACAAAATCTAGCGTACCTTGTTGAACGTGTCCAACAATACGGTTGAGATTGGGGACAAGAAACGTGGCAGAAAATCCCTGAAGTAAGGTAAAAATCCCCAAAATAATCAGCGCTTCTTCCCAACTCCAGCCCTCAAACTCATAGCCCGTGCGGTAGAACAAAAATAACCCAAATAAGCTGCCGACTAAGTTTCCCAGACTGCTCAAGGCAGAAATCAGAAAGTTAAGGCGATATTCGAGTTCAGCCGCGATTGCGGTACTCCAAAACAGCCTGAGGACATACAGGTATCGCATTATACCTAACCTTAAGAATGGATGCAGCGATCGCCGTGTCGAAAAAAAAGCATCCCATCAGCCAATCGCTTTTGCTGTCTCAATCTATTCCATAGAACCTTTCTATAATTGCAGCTTTTTGTCTTTGAGACGCGCTACAGTAAAACTTTCACCTTTACAGAGGGGATTAGAGAAAAGAGTGGCTGATCTTATCATTATTAGTTTAAGCTAATCGGTTGGCAATCCTTGTCCGCTTTTTGGTGGGGGTTCATCTACCCGCTTCACTCTAAGAGTAGCGATTGTTAGATACGAGATCGGGAAGAATTGTTAAAAAATGTAAACTTGTATGGAGCCTATAAAACGAATGAAAAAGATTCTAATCATTGAAGATGAAAGCTTTATCCGAGATAACTTAATTGAACTGTTAGAAATTGAAGGGTTCGAGGCTATAGGTGCTGAAAACGGTAATATAGGCGTGCAAAAGGCAAAAGATTACCAACCCGATTTAATTCTGTGCGATGTGATGATGCCAGAACTAAATGGTTATGGAGTGCTAGAATCGTTGCGTCAAGATTCAGCCACCGAAAACATCCCCTTTATGTTTCTCACCGCTAGTGCAGATAAAGGTAATCTTCAGAAAATTAGAGAACTAGGAATCAATGACTATATTCTCAAGCCGTTTAATGTTGATAAATTTTTGGTAGTGATCGCTGATAGGCTCAACGATTGAACCCACCTCATGCCTGTTGCACTACAGTTACTCCGAAAAGAGATGGTTGGCGGAAAAACCCCTATCGTGTTAATAATTACAGTTCAAGTTTGAGGAAGAGTCGTGTCTCAAAAGCGTAATCCCTGGATAAATGTGATATTAGTGCTGGCAGTGCTAGCGTTTGTAGGTCTTTCAATGATTCCGTTGTTGGGAAGCGTTTTTCAGGAAAACAAATCTCCTACAACGGCAGCACCCAGCGCAACGCCAACAATGTCTGCCCAAGCTCGATCGCAACTTGAAGAGCAAGCGAAGGGTTATGAACTTGTTGTGCAGCGAGAACCCCAAAATCAAACCGCATTGCAAGGACTCTTAGAAACACGACTGAAGCTGGGAGACATCCCCGGTGCGATCGCTCCCCTAGAACAATTAGCCAAGCTGAATCCCGATCAGACCGAGTATAGAGTTTTGCTAGCTCAAGCCAAGCAGCAAACAGGCGATCGCGAAGGCGCAGCTCAAACCTATCGCACGTTACTAGCATCCAAACCGGGAGATTTGAATGCCCTAGAAGGACTAACACAACTATTAATTGAGCAAAACCGACCCGAAGCCGCAGTTGGTCTTTTGCAAGATACCTTAAAAACTGCCACCCAACTGAATGACGTTCAACCGGGAACTTTAGATGTCACCTCAGTACAGCTACTGTTAGGTAAAGTCTATGCCAACCAGCAACGCTACACCGAAGCCTTAGTCATCTACGATCAAGCGATCGAAGCGAACGAGCAAGATTTTCGCCCCGTATTGGCTAAAGCAGTAATCCTCAAAAGACAGGGTAAAACCGAAGAAGCAAAACCCCTCTTCACGACTGCTGTTTCCCTAGCACCAGCTCAATACAAAGACCAAGTGAAGCAACTGGCAACCGCAGGCGAACAACCAGCGGCAGCACCCAACTCATCACCCAGTGGCGAAACCTCTAATTTCCCCGATCCACTTCCTTCTGAAAGTCCGTAGTTTCGAGGGAGCAGAGGGGCAG
>NZ_JADEWY010000142.1 GCF_015207375.1 Coleofasciculus sp. LEGE 07092
CCCTATCTCCCCATCCCCTTGTCCCCATCTGGTGAACCATGAGCAATTAACGAACCGCAGCGACTTCTAGTGCTGAGTCTTGGAATAGTGCTGTACTCAGGTAACGCTCGCCGAAGCTGGGCTGTATCATGACGATCAACTTGTCGGCATTCTCTGGACGTTTCGCAACCTGAATCGCTGCCCATAATGCTGCACCGGAAGAAATGCCGGAGAGTAAACCTTCTTCTCTTGCCAAACGGCGACCATAGGCAAGGGCGTCTTCGTCCTTCACCTGAATCACTTCATCGATCAGATCGGTGCGGAGAACTTGGGGAATAAATCCAGCGCCGATGCCTTGAATTTTGTGGGGTCCGGGTTCTCCCCCAGACAGTATCGGGCTGTTGGTGGGTTCAACGGCGATCGCTTGAAAGGTGGGTTTGCGCTGCTTGATTACCTCGACAATACCGGTAATTGTCCCACCTGTACCAACTCCAGCAATTAAAATATCGACCTTACCGTCTGTATCTGTCCAAATTTCTTCGGCGGTTGTCTCTCGATGAATTTGGGGATTGGCTAGGTTTTGGAACTGTTGCGGCATGAAGGCATTGGGTGTGCTGTCGAAAATTTCTTGGGCGCGAGCGATCGCTCCTTTCATGCCTTGTACTCCTGGAGTCAGTTCCAACTCAGCACCGTAAGCTTTGAGCATAGCTCGTCGTTCTACACTCATTGTGTCGGGCATAGTCAGGATTAAGCGATACCCCTTAGCTGCTGCTACCATTGCCAAGGCAATGCCAGTGTTACCAGAAGTCGGTTCAACGATAACTGTTTTTCCGGGCTGAATCTGACCCGCTTCCTCGGCTGCCTGAATCATGCTTGAGCCAATCCGGTCTTTTACAGAAGCGGCTGGGTTCATCCCTTCCAGTTTGACGACAATCTGCGCCATGCATCCCTCAGCTTGGGGAATTCGATTCAGCCGAACTAAGGGAGTACGACCGATCAACTCGGTTACATCATTAGCAATCTGCATAGTTTCACGTCTCCAACGCTAAGTTAATAATTCGTTACTCAAAAACTTGTATCTGGTTTTCTGATTATACGGTTATTCGATAGATTTTTTGTACTTTAAATAACCATAAAGACTTACGTCTCTAGACTTAGTTCGGTATGGGGTTAAAATTTCTCTGATACTATCCAGTTTTTGTTACAAGTTTCAGTGCCAATAATTAACTAAACTAATGAGGGATAACACCCCTCATTCAGGTACTGGCAGTATTATTATAAATTTGATGAGTGACAACGTTATCAGAAAAATAAAGTCGGATTCCTCTGTCTTAAGAAGCATTTCTTCATTATCTTGTCAACTATTAAATGGTGTTAGATTTTAAAATAGTCCAAAAGATTCTTTCCTATTGTTCCAATTTTGTCTAAACTAGAAAAAATATAAAAACAATATTAAGAATTTCAAAAAGGAGCTGAAATCATGCTCTATAAGCAACATGATCGCATCAAAATAACCAAGGGCAGCCTCAAAGGTTACACGGGTAAAATTTCTGCGAGTAGCAGCGAAGGAATCTACTTTATCCAAGGTGACTGGAACAGTCAAGATACTGGCTTCACCAACGTCTATGGACCGCTCATGATTGATGAAATCGAGCCGTTAGGACATTACTAAACCAGTAGGGCAAAAATTACTCACCAGTTTTTTACTCCCTAATCCCCTCTCCTTCTTCGTCGAAACTGATGGGTTAGTTCTCTAGTGCAGATAGGCACGACTAACGCAATTATTACTAATCTAGAGAAAAGGAAAAAGGTATTCCTCCTTCAACTTTTCTCCTATTTTTACTTTTTTTGCTGGTAGGGGGAAAGTGAGAAATCCGGATTAAAGCTGTGGCAGGATATCACAGGACAAAATCCTGAGTACAGAAACTTGTGAGGTTAAAATGAAAGCAGATCCAAGACCGACTCTAATTGCAGACGCTAGTCACTTTTATGAGTTAGGCTGGATGGTGGGAACCGCTGGCAACCTGTCTGCCCGCATGCCCGACGGCAGCTTCTGGATTACTGCCAGCGGACGCAGCAAAGGGCAGCTTACTCTCGGTGACTTCATCCGCATTGCGGCGGATGGTACGGTGTTGGAGAAACCATCGGCGAATAGCCGCCCTTCAGCCGAGACAAGTATTCATCAGGCTATCTACTCCCTCTTTGACGAGGCTCAAACCTGCTATCACGTTCACTCCATTGAGGCGAATATCGTTTCTCGCTTTACAGATGGGGATGAACTGCCTTTGCCCCCTTTGGAAATGCTCAAAGGATTGGGGATATGGGAAGAAAACCCCAAAGTGACGATGCCGATATTTGCCAATCATTTAGAGGTGCCTCGAATTGCGAGTGATATTGGCAGTCGCTTTAAAACAACACTGCCTTCGATGAGTGCCTTGCTCATTCGCAATCACGGTGTTACTGTTTGGGCGGCTTCGCCAGAAGGAACTCGCAACTATTTAGAGGTAGCTGAGTATATCTTCCGATATATGGTAGTGGCTCGTAATGTTGGCATCGATAGGTTGAGCTAATTTATTTGTCCTTTGTCCTTTGTATAAAACAAAGATTAACCACTAATGACTAATAACCAATGACCAATGAGGCATCAATGAATACGCAAAGCGATACTGTGGCAAAGGCTTGGCAGGCTCTTGAAGAGTCTGTCATTTACTATTACGGACGCCCCGTTGGAACGGTAGCTGCTCGTGATCCAGATGTAGAAGCTCTTAATTATAACCATTGTTTTGTTCGCGATTTTATTTCTTCGGCGCTCATCTTTATAATGAACGGCAAGACTGAAATCGTTCGCAATTTTCTGATAGAGACGTTGGCGCTACAAAGTGCAACGAAGCAAATGGATTGTTTTAATGCAGGTCAAGGTTTGATGCCTGCGAGTTTCAAAGTCGCATCAAATTATGGCGAACAATACCTGACACCAGATTTTGGCGAACACGCGATCGCCCGAGTTACACCTGTTGATTCCTCTCTTTGGTGGCTGATTCTGTTACGCAGTTATGTTAAAGCAACTGGGGATTTTGAACTCGCTCACAAACCGGAATTTCAAAAGGGAATTATTTTGATTCTCAAGCTTTGCTTGGCGGATCGCTTTGATATGTTCCCTACCATGCTAGTTCCCGATGGTTCATTTATGATAGATCGCCGGATGGGGGTACATGGGCATCCCTTAGAAATTCAAGCTCTATTTTATGGGGCATTAAGGTCAGCGCGAGAACTCCTAGCACCCAGTCGTCAAGGTGAAATTTACATTCAATTCATCAATCAGCGCTTAAGTACCCTTAATTATTACATTCGCCGATATTACTGGCTCGATCTAAAGCGTTTGAATGAAATCTATCGTTATCGGGGTGAAGAGTTTGGCGAAACAGCGGTAAACAAGTTCAATATTTATCCCGATTCAATTCCCGATTGGTTAACAGACTGGATGCCAACTCAAGGGGGATATTTAGCGGGAAATATTGGTCCATCGTTCATGGATTTTCGCTTTTTTACCCAAGGAAATTTGCTAGCCATTATTTATTCTCTAGCAAGTGCTGAGGAGTCCCAATCGATTATGGAACTGATCGAACAACGCTGGGATGATCTGGTAGGAACAATGCCGATGAAGATTTGTTTTCCTGCGGTAGAAGGTTTGGAATGGCGACTTCTTACCGGTTGTGATCCAAAAAATGTAGCTTGGTCGTATCATAATGGAGGAAATTGGCCCGTATTGCTTTGGTCCCTAGCCGTAGCCGCACAGAAGACGGGACGAGTGCAACTAGCACAACGAGCCATTGAAATTGCAGAAAAGCGTTTGTTACAGGATCACTGGCCTGAATATTACGATGGTCGAAATGGGCGATTGATTGGTAAAGAAGCACGGAAATATCAAACCTGGACAGTTGCTGGATATTTAGTGGCAAAAGCGCTAATGGAAAATCCTGATTCTTTGCAGCTATTCAGTTTTGAGGAAGACTTGGAAATTCAAAATTGGTCTTGTCCTAGTTTTCTGTAAATTGGGAGTCTTTAGGGGTGCATCCCATATTTGCAGAGTTTAGACAGCCAAGATGTCCATTCCACAAGAGTAAGGATTTATGCAAGAGGTTTAATGCCCACTAGTTGGGGAATAGCTTGTTAACGACGCAAGCGCCGTAAACCTGCACCCAAAACACCCACTGTGAAAAGTGCCAGCACAACCGATGGTTCCGGCACGTCCTTAGCGACAATGAAGACATTGTCCTGAATACTTGTGATATTCGAGTTGCGGCGGATAATCTCAGAGAGGGTTGTACTGCCGATTTCTGGCTTCAGACTCAATAGATACTCATCATTTAGATAAAAGAAGCGATCGCCATCGCGGGAACGTCCGAACTGATCTGCCATAATAGTGTAGAAAAGTTCACCAACAAGACCGCCGTTAACGTGATCTTCAGCAATACCTCCAATCCAAAGATCGACATCATTGATATTGTCATTGCCAAACTCATCCACACCGTAGATAAAGCGGAACTGCTGCGCGATTTCAGCGTCCGAGGTAATTTCCTCGAAACTGTTATAAACTCCCAAACCTAACGCAGTACGGGCTGCATTATAACTGGGGAGTCCATGATCTCGTCCCCTCTGGATATTGACAGCAGCAAGGTCGAGTCCGCCGCCACCAGCCGCAAACAGGAAGCTACGCACGTCTTCAACGAGGAGAGCATCCACATTTTGAGCTTTTTGTGACGCTAAACCCAGTAGTAATGAATCAATGCCTTCATCAACAATTACTTGCGGATTGAAGAAGGAATCTCGGAGTGCAATAGCTCCCGGAGAACTACCATCATTATTAATGCGTTGAAGTTCTGGAGAGAGCAGAGAGTGACCGAAGCGGTAAGCGGCATTGGCAAATTCGTTACTCATACCCGCATCGACATTAGCATTGTAACCTGTATAGTCGCCGAAAGCGCTATCACCAAGCAGCAACGGTAAAAACTCATTGTAGGTAATAACCTGAATCTGGGCACCGACAATCCGGCGTGCTGTCTGGTAAATATATTCATCTACGGTAAGTCCTGCCTCAGCCGCCTTCTGGGGAGTCGTAGGTTCTGCCGCTATTTCGTCAGCGAGACGATTGTGTTCGCGCACAAAGAGAGTATGAACTGCCGTTAACCCAATTTGTTCATTGGCACGAACATCGCCAGCAACAAATAGCTGATCATCAGGTAGCGATGGCGCACCGGGTATGCGGGGAGGGTTAGCATTGGGTAAACCACCGATATTGAATGGCAGCAAGTTACCATCACTGGTTTTCAGCTTCCCACCCTCAAGTGTGCGTAAAGAATTTGCCCGCACTGAGTCTGAACCATAGACTTGTGAAGCATCAATATAGGAAGTCAGGGCGTTAACTTGTTGGCGCGGATTGTCAATACTAGTGCCAGTGCCTGGGGCTGCTTCATTCCTTCTAAAGGGAATAATTGACCCAGGTGCAAAAACTGGATCGTTATCAGGAACAATTATGGGTGCAAACTGACCACCCGTAAGCGGTTCAGTCAAGTCTATGTCATGGTCAATGAACTGCCCCCATTGCCAAAGCCAGTCACTGGCGTTGATGGGATTGAATACTGAGCTGGATTGACGGGAAATGGCATTGCTGATGGCACGAGGATTGGGACGGTTTGCACCGGCTGGGGAGGAAATACCATCGCCGTAATCGGGTTCTAAGAGCCGGATCAATTCAGTTTCAGCAGCACCATAGCTGGGATTAGTGATGTTATTGCCAGAGCCATCAAATGAGCGAAATTCTATGGCTTCAGCAGGCAGAGATAGAGCAAATCCGAGGGTAGCGAAACTGGTCACACTGAGGATAGTATGACGGGTTTTTGCAGTTAACATAATTGAGTTATTACTCCGTTGATACCGACAAGTTGTTCGAGAAATCCTGCAAAGCCCTGTTAATTTTTACTTCCTCATGTCTGACTTTAATTAATAATTTTTCTGTTGAAAGACATCAGGATTTTACCCTCTTTGCAGCCAAGGAGGATGTTAAAGAGCTTTGCTTTTAGATAGAGCTAGTAGGAAACCAGTCGTTTCACTGATTCCGCAAAATTGGCTTTTGAGCTAATTTACTTTCTTAAGAGTAAGATTAGTCTATTCTTAAACTTACTGCTAGTAGATAGACATAAACTTCACGAAAACACCATAAACTATTTATGTCACTTTACAACAGCTACATATTTGACGACTTCTCTTTAGAGTTTGTAATAAAAAATTGAACATTTAATCTAGTTATTATCAACTTTTGTAAAGCAGACTCTTAGAGTTTAACAAGCTGCTTGCCGTTCTACTAATAACTCTGGATTGGACAGCAGCTTTTACGCCAAACGTTCTGTTTATTTACAACTTTTTACAATTTGGCAACTAGCAAATCCCGTAGAGGGGAGTCCTGACGCCCCGGCATCTAATACTCCCCACTCCCTACTCGTCAGAGAAGTCAAGAACGCCGCCTCTCATCTTCTTGCTGCTCTGCTGAGGACGGTGTATTCCCATCATTATGAAAAAATATTCCTAAACCGAAATTACAATTACTCGTTGAGCATTTTGACATTTTCACGCTGACCTCATATCTATCTTCCGATGATGGTACAAAGGGAACGACGGCGATAGCATACTCCGCCATATCGGACGCAACAACATTACCTTTCGTATCTTTGACGATCAGATCTACATCTATACAACTTTGGTCGCATACGGCAACGAAACTGTACTGTCGATTGGGATAGAGCAAGACTGTCTTCGGTGCCTGTGCTCCCCGAGACAGCCTCGCTAAAGTTCGTGGAAACGCCAGTTGATAGCCTTCCTGGGTTTGGGCTTCAATCACTGCCTGAAGTTGTGCTTCTACTTCCTGTTCCGATTCATTGAGTGATCGAGCAGTTGCGGCGATTTGAAGTGTGGTGCCCAAAAAAAGAGCGATCGCAGGAAGAATTAGACGTTGGATCTTCATGGTTGTCACCCCGTTACTCTAGAGCCTGAATCGCCTATTGTATACGACTGCGTTGGTCAAATGATCCCTGTTGTACCCTCTGAACAGCTATCTATCGCCAAATTTGGGTAGTCTTCTTGTAAAGTACTTATGACGGCTTATTTAGCGGCAAAAACTCTCTTGTTTCCGGAGAATATTCCCAGGCAATTCCTTCTGGGTCTTTACTTTGACTCCATTCTGCAAAATCTGGATCGGATTTGCGCTTGCCAACGGTACTTGAATGAACCTCAAGCCGCTTTGCCAGTTCTGCTTGGATTAGAGAGTGACTAGCCTCCGGTTCCTTTTCCCCTAAATTCTCGTCTTGATACAGGGATTTCTCCAGTTTCTGGGGGGCTTCGTCCTCCTCCGTTAAGGCAGTATTTTCAGAGATCATTGACTCCTCCTCAGCCAGCAATTGGATCAGCCTTGGGGTTTGACTGGTCAGCGATTCGTATTCCGACTCCGGTGGGGGGTCGCTGCTTTCAAAAATGCTACCCAAAGCGCTGGCGGTCAGAAAGTAATAGACAATACCTCTATCTTCGTAAAGTCGGCGTTTTGCACCAAACTCTTCCGCTTTTTTATCAAGATATCGCCGCGCTGCCGATCCGGATATGTTAGCCTTCAAGGACAAGTCTAAGGAGGTCAAGCAACCCTGATTTTCTTTGATGAGCTGATTGAAGAACGGATTAACTTGCTTGCTCCATTGCAGCCATCGGTATTGCTGCCAAATCTTAAAAAGGATGGTGACGCTTAACAGCCCTAGCAGATAAGGCCAAGTTTTGTACAGCAGGATGCTCAAAAAGGCGAAGGGAATTATGAAAATGAGAATCCTATTGGCACTGCTATCGATTACTTTTCCAGTCATATCCTGCTTGCAAATTTACAGTATGGCAAACCATTACTATACGGATCTCGCTTTAAGTCGGTAGCTGTTGAGATCAACACTTTACGGCTTCTTGACTCAAGCTGGTCAGAGAGAGCCGTTTAAACATAGCTGTCCGTGCCTGCTTTGCTAGCGTATCATCCAGAGGTGCTAACGACACAGGAGTTTGATATTTTTGACGTAGTGCCGTCTGGATCAGCCAATCGGCGATAAAGGGATTCTTGGGCAGCAGGGGACCGTGGGAATAGGTGGCGATCGCATTTCGGTAAAATGCCCCCTCCATACCATCTTCCCCATTATTCCCATACCCCTTCACCACCCGACCCAAGGGTGCAACCTTCCCCAGATAGGTACGACCCCCGTGATTTTCAAAGCCAATAACTACAGGCTTGCTTCCCAGCATCACTTCCAACTCTTCGGCTAAAGGAGATGCCGTCAGCTCAAATACCACGTTACCAATACAGCGACGAGCATCAATACCGGGATGCTTGCTGACCATATCTAATAACCCCAAGCCTTCAATCCGCTGACCTAAAGCCGGTTCGTAGTAATGACCCAACAATTGAGGAGCACCACAGGTAAACACCCCAGGCGTCCCTGCTTCTATTTTCTCCCGCAGAGTTTCGGCTTTGGCACCCCGCAAGTCCCGCATGACGATTTCTTGCTGTCTGTCTTGAGCACCCCCACCCATAAAAATATCGACGTGGTGGAATTGGTCAGCAGAGGCTTGCTGGTCAAGGGATAATACTTTTACGTTAATATCCCGCCACTCAGCGCGTTTTTGCAGGCAGATTACATTGCCGCGATCGCCGTAAGTGCTCATGAGATTAGGGTATAGCCAGCCAATTGTGAGTTCGAGTTGTTCGGGATTCATTGCTTTGAGATTAATCACTATTCACAAAATCTGTCGCCCTATCAGCATTCCCCGTACTTCTAGCATGGCAGAGTAGGTGGGCAAGATATGTAGGGTTTCATCGGCTGGGGTATGTTCCAATGCTGTTTTAATGGCATCTTGCAAGTTTTCTTTGATGATTAACTTACACGGATTCTCCCCTTCAGGCTGACTGTACCGCAGGCGCAGCGCCATATCGTAAATGCGATCGCCACTCACGACAATCGTTCCCCCCAACGCTACCAGCTTCTCGGTATCCACATCCCAAATCCAAGATACATCGGTGCCGTCTGGCGTTCGGTCATTCAATACTACTAATTTAGTTGATGCCCCACCCTGTTTTTGGATATCATGCACGGCGCGAATGGTTTCGTTCATTCCTACCGGATTTTTCGAGAGTAGAATCCGCACGTTCTTGCCACCAACCACTAGTTCTTCAGCTCGTCCGAAAGCAGCGCGGAAGTTTTTAATCGTGTCGTAAATAACAGCCTTATCAATCCCCATTACCTGCGCCACTAATCCGGCGGCTAGGGTATTGTATTTGTTATAAATTCCAATTAGGATTTGGGGCCATTCCTGGCTGTTAACTGCTAGCGGACTCTTGCTAAAGCCACATTTGGGGCAGTGATAATCTCCCAGATGGGACAAGTAAACGCCTTTGTAATCTAGGGGATGTCCGCAGCTAGGACAGTAAATCGAGTCTACCGCGTGGGGAATTTCTTCTAGATAGGCGTCGGGTTCGCTTAAGCCAAAGAATCGCACCGTTTGGGTTAGCTGCTGACCTAAGTGGCAGAGTGTTGGGTCATCGGCATTTAAAATAACGGTGGTGGTGGTTGGCAGGGGTGCGATCGCTTTCTGCCATCGTTGGCTAATGGTATCTACTTCCCCGTAGCGATCGAGTTGGTCACGAAATAGATTTAACCCCAAAATAACTTGAGGCTGACAGTCCTGCAAAACTAGAGGCAGGATATTTTCATCGACTTCTAGAATGGCGTAGTCGGCGTCAAGCTGACCAACTAAATTGGTATGCTCCATCAGCGCCGTTACTAAGCCATTAATCAAATTGGCACCGGTGGCATTGTGGGCAACTTGCCATCCCTGACGTTCAAGAAGGGTACGCAGCAGGAGAGACGTAGTAGTTTTGCCATTGGTGCCGACAATGAGAATAACCCCGCGCCTTACCTGTGCTAGCAGCAGGGGTAAAGCTTGGGGTTGGATGCGGCGAGAAATTGACCCCGGCAGCACGCTAGCTGCCCCCAAGCGGAACAACCGCACCAGAGATGTTACTGTTTTAGCGGCACCTACTGACAAACCGAGGCGCAAGCGCTCCATAATTGATAGACTCACATCCACACTCCTACCCAGGCAAACTAGCCTCAAATACATTTTGAGCTGCTAGTAGTATTTACTAAGCTGTTTATTGCTCGTCAGAATTTTACCCTAGTTTTTTGAGGAGTATAGCTGAAATCTCTAACAACCTTGCTGAGATACAGTACCATCGGGCATAGTCGCACCGCAGAGATTAGCACGTTTGAGTTTGGCATCTGTGAGGTTGGTAAATCTCAGGTAGGTATTTGCCAGGTTAGCCCGTCTCAGGTCAGCTTCTGTCAAGTCAGCTCGTCTCAGGTCAGCTCGTCTCAGGTTGGCACGTCTTAAGTCGGCACGTCTGAGGTCGGTATCTCGAAGGTCAGCCTGTCTGAGATCAGCCTCTCTCAGACTAGCACCTCTCAAGTCACACCTTCGACATAGGCGGGTTTCGAGCAATCGCTGAATATGTTGGGGGTTTTCAGCTCTAGTTGAAGCATTCCACCCAACTAGAACTAAAAGGCTAACTCCTACCAGAATTGTGAGTCTCATATCCATCACCTACTTGTTTGTAACACCAAAGCCAGTAAAGAGAGAAAGTGGGGGTGCAATCCCCAACTTCAGCTCCTCCTTACACCCCACACCCTACATCCCATTGAATCCTGTCTCCTGAGTTCTGTCTCTCACTCGATTGGTTCAGCCAAAATGGTGAAGCCGAAAACCAGTCTATTTCGCTAACCTTAAAAGTATCGACATCTAGGAGTGAAAGATGAACGAACCTGTAGATCGTCAGATAGAAGAAGTCGAGCAACTTGAAACGGTATCAACAACGGTTGAAGTGGAGCTCAATCCTGTAGAACCCGATATGAATCAAAACACGCAAGTTGGTGTAGAAGAATTCACAATTAGCGGCGATGACCTAGTTGGCAAGGTTAGGGAACTGATTCATCAGGGCAACATTCGTCGCATTATTATCAAAACGGAAGATGATCGCACCCTGATTGAAATTCCGCTGACGGTTGGCGTCGTTGGCGGGGTGGTTGGTGCTACTGTGTTCCCGGTAATAGCAGCCCTTGGAGCAATTGGTGCTTTAGTCGCTCGTTTGAAGGTTATTATCGAGAGACGGGAATAATCTCTATAGATAGTATGCTACGTCTCTTAAAACATCCCTCCCAAGTCCATTCGGCTTGGGTATTATTTTGGCAAACTACAGGTAGTATGGAACGTTACTGGTAGCTAAGAATAGTCCCTACTTCCCCATCAATACCTGTTCGTAAAGTTCGCCAGCTTTTTGCCAGGTATATTTTTTTTCAACTAGCTTACGTCCATTTTCCGATAGTTGCTTGCGCAGTTGGCGGTCTTCAAATAACCGACTTACGGCATACACGTACTCTGCGGGTTCATTTGCCCTCAATGCCCGCAAGGGAACATCTGCACCATCAACCGCTAGTCCTTCCAAACCGCGATCGCTACCGACTACTGGCACTCCGGCTGCCATTGCCTCTAGGGTTTCATTCTTAATCCCGTAGCTAGTTTGTAAAGGCACAACACAAACAGTGGCTTTGTGCAAGTAGTTTGCAGTCGAACTCACACTACCTGCTATGGTAATGCCTGGATGTTCCTGCAACTCCAAAATCTCTGGTGTTGGTCTTGCCCCCACAATTTCCAATGTTGCCTCTGGATACCGCCGTAAAACTTCGGGAAAGACTTCTAAGCTAAAAAATTTCACAGCATCAATGTTTGTTAAGCTGTCCATTGTCCCAATAAACACTAATCGCTGTCCTCCTGGATCAGAGACGCGCTTCGGAAACTGAGTTAGATCCACGCCGTTGGGAACCAGCGCTATCTTGCCCTCCGGTTCGTAATCCTCTATCTGACGTCGATCGGTCGGGGTTGCCACCACAATATTAGTAAACTTGGCGCAATATCGTTCCTCATAGCGGCGTAAGAGGGGCAAATTTAACTGATCTCGGAAGTTTTTGTCTGATTTGCTGTTTTCTACCTGATTGCGGTGTTTTCTGTAAACAGAACTGTGAATATTAACCACCGTTTGCAGTTGCTGCCGCCATGCTGAATGAATATAAATTTCATTCATGCTATGTTCGCAGGTGATCACCTCAAATTTGCCAGATTCTACGGCTTCATCTACCCATTGCTGCATTGTTGTTGAGTAAGGATCAAGCACGCTTTGAGGAGTTCCCTGTTGTAAAAACGTACTCCAACGCTGTACTTTCGACCGTATTCCTTTTTCGTTGTCTAAAGGTTTCGGTTGCGGAAACATGATTAGTTCCTCTACCCACTTCCGTAGTTTAGCGACTTTATCCTCTGTGATATCTTCCGAATGTTGAGTAACCAGGGTGATAGCATGACGCTCGCTCAGGTACTTTAGCAAGTTAAACGTCCTAACCTCAATTCCCCCGTTTGTGGGTGGATAAGGAAAGGTCGTAGAGAGCATGAGAATCTTCATAAAATTTTATATTTCTAGAGATACTGCTAAAACGTCTCTGCGGAGGCATTATACGTTCCGTTTTATCGAAATTAACGATTAATCGAGGTATCGTTCTGGTAAATTTGATTACTAAAATTTGTCAAAGCTATCCTTCGGTATTATATTAAACAATCGGTGGGAATGCCTAATAAGGTATTCCCATAGAACATAGAGAAAATATTTTCAATGTCAAATAAAAGAAACTATTCATACTACTCAATTAAATTCAAGTCAAGAATTTTACCTAATTGTATGTATTTCTATTAAAAATTGCGATCCCAAGAGCGAAAGCCGACTCGCACACACAAGAGTCTTAGCTAGCCTATCACAGCCACTCCTGTGGAGCTTTCCATCTAATCATCTAAAATAACTAAAGGAGCTTCTTGGTTTAATAATCTCAATTGTGAAAAGGTGTAAAGCGCTATCAGTCAACCAGCCATCGCTAAGTCTCCAGACTCCAGCAATGGCTTGAGAAACAGCCCTAGTTGACCAAGTTAAGTGTCAATGCTTCGACTTCTCTGAGCACCTTCCCCTGAGCGAAGTCGAAGGATGATAGAGTCCGATAGGGTTTGAAGTAGTCCGCCATTTTGATGCCCATGACTGAGCAACGTGATGCTGATTTACCGTCAACTAATTCTCAGCAGTACAATAAACAGACCGAAGGTACAACAAAAGAGTCTGTCGATGAATCTTGGACAAACCGCATTGCGGGTGTCTGGAACAACGCTACATCACGCTTGGTGCAACTCCTCCCCGTAGAGCAAGTGGCACAGAAGGCGGTTCAGTGGTTTAGTGTCAGCGAAGCTCAAGTTGCAGAGATTTTGGAAACCATTCGAGCCGAACTGCCAACCACGGAAGCCATTTTGATTGGTAAGCCCCAAGCTGGAAAAAGTTCGATTGTGCGGGGACTGACGGGTGTTTCTGCGGAAATTGTGGGTCAAGGATTTCGTCCCCATACGCAACACACCGAACGCTATGCCTATCCGTCTTCTGACCTACCATTGCTTATTTTCACCGATACAGTCGGACTGGGGGATGTAAATCAGGAGACTCAGACGATTATTCAAGAGTTGCTTACCGATTTACAGCAGAAGAGTCGCCGCGCCAAAATCCTGATTTTAACCGTCAAAATCAATGATTTTGCAACGGATACACTACGACACGTTGCGACTCAGTTACGCCAGCAGTATCCAGATATTCCCTGTTTGCTGACGGTGACTTGTTTGCATGAAGTTTATCCTCCTGGTATTGCCGATCATCCGGCATATCCACCCGACTATGAAGAGGTTAATCGAGCCTTTACTGCAATTGAGGACACATTCAAAGACTTGTGTGCTTCGCCTGAAGCCCACCAGCAAAGCTATGGTGCTGTTAGAATTGACTTTACCCTGGAGGAGGATGAGTATACGCCAACGTTCTATGGTTTAGAGGCGCTCAGAGATGCCTTAGCAGACTTGCTACCCGAAGCAGAAGCCCGTGCAATTCATCAGTTATTGGATGAGGAAGCGGGGCAGCAAATTGGCGATCTTTACCGGGATGTGGCACGCCGTTATATGCTGGCATTTGCGATCGCAGCAGCAACTTTGGCGGCGGTGCCTCTACCTTTTGCCACCATGCCTGTATTGACAGCATTGCAAGGCTCAATGGTGGGTTTACTAGGGAGATTGTATGGGCAAACCCTGACGCCATCCCAGGCAGGAGGTGTTGTCAGTGCGATCGCAGGTGGCTTCCTGGCACAGGCAGTTGGGCGGGAGTTAATCAAATTTTTGCCAGGTTTTGGCAGTGCGATCGCTGCATCTTGGGCAGCAGCATACACCTGGGCATTGGGGGAAGGAGCTTGTGTTTATTTCGGTGATTTAATGGGGGGGAAAAAACCCGATCCTCAAAAAATCCAGTCCGTAATGCAAGAAGCGTTTCAGACAGCACAGGAACGGTTTAAGGGCATTAAACGTTGAAGTCCCAATTCCTAACTCCCGAACAAATATGAAGAGAAGGCTGCCAGAAGTTATGGTACAGTTGTGCAATTTTCAGTATCAATGGCTGCTATGAGTAACTCTTCCCCCTCTGACTCTTCGGTTCCGCCGGACGTACCCCAGCCAACCAAGCTGGGTTTTTTCACCAAACTCGCTTACGGTGCGGGTGATTTGGGCCCAGCGATTACAGCTAACGTTGGCGTGTTCTTCATGTTATTTTTCTTCACCAACGTGGCAGGTTTAAGCGCTGGGTTGGCGGGTAGCGTTCTGATGATTGGTAAAATTTGGGATGCGGTGAACGATCCGATGGTGGGGGTGTTGAGCGATCGCACGAAAAGCCGTTGGGGACGCCGACTCCCCTGGATGCTGTACGGTGCCATTCCCTTTGGGATTTTCTTCTTTTTACAGTGGTTAGTTCCCCCCTTCAGTACTTGGGGACTGTTCTGGTATTACGTCATCATTTCTATCTTCTTCAACAGCTTTTACACTGCTGTTAATCTACCCTACACCGCCCTAACCCCAGAACTCACCCAAGACTACAACGAACGCACCAACCTCAACAGCTTTCGCTTTGCCTTCTCGATTGGCGGCAGCATTTTATCCTTGATTTTGGCTCAAGTTATCTTTTCCCAGCTAGAACTCCCCACCGACCAAGAGTATCTGATTTTAGCAGGCATTTGTGCAGTTCTTTCTGTCTTGCCCTTATTTTGGTGCGTTTGGGGAGTGCGCGATCGCGTTTTAGCCTTTGAAACCAAACGAAATGAAACCGAGGAAACCGAATCTATCCCCATCCCAGAACAGTTACGCATTGCTTTCAGCAACCGCCCCTTTTTATTCGTGATTGGAATATACCTTTGTTCTTGGTTAGGCGTGCAAGTAACAGCGTCAATTATTCCGTATTTCGTCGTCAACTGGATGGATTTACCAGAAGCGGTGTTTCCCCAAGTCGCCCTCACTGTTCAAGGAACTGCCCTCGTTATGCTATTTGTCTGGAGTGCTCTCAGTGAACGAGTTGGCAAAAAAGCGGTTTACTTCATGGGAATGGTTCTCTGGATTATTGCCCAAGCGGGTTTGTTTTTCCTGCAACCCGATCAAGTCGGCTTAATGTACGTTCTTGCTATTCTGGCAGGATTTGGGGTTGCTACCGCTTATTTAGTTCCTTGGTCAATGATGCCAGATGTGATCGAACTTGATGAACTCAATACAGGTAAGCGTCGGGAAGGAATTTTCTACGGCTTTATGGTCTTGTTGCAAAAAGTGGGTTTGGCAGTTGGCTTGTTTGTAGTCGGACAGGCTTTGGAATTATCAGGGTTTATCGAAACCATTCCTGTCT
>NZ_JADEWY010000143.1 GCF_015207375.1 Coleofasciculus sp. LEGE 07092
GAGGAGCAGGGGAGCGGGGGAGCTGAGGAGAATTTACTTCTATCTCCCATTGCCAATACCCCATCCGTTACATCCGCTACAAAATCCGCTGCCACTACCTCTGTCGAGCAAGTGTTAGCCCGATTCCAAGTTTTGAGTGCTTGCTTTGTTGCCTTTGCTCACGGTTCTAATGATGTGGGAAATGCGATCGCTCCCTTAGCCGTCATTGCCTATATCATTCGTACTGGTGCTGTTCCCCTAACTGGCTTTAGCGTTCCGTTATGGATTCTTGTTCTCGGTGGTAGTGGTATCGTTGCGGGTTTAGCGGTTTGGGGCAAAAAGGTAATCGCTACGATTGGAGAAAATATTATCCCCTTGCAACCGAGTAGTGGATTCTGTGCTGAAATCGCTACGGCTACCACAATCTTACTGGCATCCCGTTTTGGGTTCCCCGTTTCTACCTCTCACGCCTTAGTCGGCGGCGTTGTTGGTATTGGACTTATTCAAAACTGGCGGCGGGTTCGTTTTCAAACTATTAAATCCATTGCTCTCGCCTGGATTGTGACGTTACCTGTGGCGGCGGGCTTGGGGGCAACAATTTTTGTCGGTCTGCGTGTATTTTTTAGGTAAAGTGTGTTTGAGGCGTCGGCACAGACTTTTATGAAACCAGGTTCTGTTCTGCCAAGAGAGGTTAAACAATGGGGCAATCGGACAAGCAACCCGAAAACTTTGAATCCGGAGATCTGCGGACAGTCGAAGATCTCCTCAGCGCGATGACGGAGAGTATTGAGGGAATTGAAACCTTGCGGCACAGTCTCGTTATTCAGTTTTCGCAAGATATCGAGCGACTCCGGCAGGAAAAAGTCGAGTTGCTTGAAGATGTTGAAACTTTAAAACTCCAGCGTCAGGAGCAGATGACGCAACAGCAACAGACAGTCTTGCAAATCGCTCCGACTTTAGTCAACCAACTCCACGAGTTACTGACACAACACTTCAATCAGCTTGCAGAATCCCAAGGGGAAACAGGGGCTGACAGTGCTATTGGCGATCGCACTGAAACCATTTACCAACGGATGGCATCTCTAGATGCTACCCTCCGCTCGACTTTTCAAGCACTGCAACAAGACTTAAGCAGCTATCAAAGTTCCATTTCCCAGCAGTTGAGCCAGATGCATAGTCTCGAACAGCAAGGAGAGGCAATTTTAGAGACACTTGTCAATCGGCTCAAAGCAGAAATTCCCCCGGAATCGACGACTCTTCACAACTTTTCGGAGGCATCCCCTCGCCCCCCCTTACTTCCTCCAGACGACGAGTCTCCAGAAAATCAAAACGGTAGGGTAATGATCACTTATCCTACCAAGCAATCCCTGCCTGATACCGTATCCGCTCCCGAGCCAAAACCCCCTATGACTCTTTCTCAGCCCCAAACTGTAAGGAAACGGTTCATTGGGTTGTTACTTGTCCTACTTTCCTTGTTAGCACTCGCATTTGAAAACGTCCTTGTCCATATTATTTTCAACTCATCTCCACTTACTGGAGTTTCTGCTCCTATTGGCGGCTTTATCGTCCCAACTGTGGGTAATACCTTACTCATTTTATGGCTGCGGATGCTGGTAATCGTGCCGCTGATGGCAATTTTTGCAACGGGATTCTACCCATTTATGTGGCGAGATATTCAGCAATTTTTGCGATCGCAGGATTGGGGTTTATTTGCAAACTTGGTAGGCAGTGGTTTTTTGCTGTTTTTATCCAAGGTACTGATTTTTCTAGCATTGGGTTCAATTGCACCTGGGGTAGCTGTGACGGTTTTCTTTATTTACCCAATTGTGCTTTTGCTATTGGGCGATCGCTTCAACCGATTTAGTAGTTTCCTAATTTTCAGTAGCGTTATGGTTGGCTTTGTGCTGGCTACCCTGCCGACGGGTGGCAGTGGAGAACTTTCGAGAGTGGGTGTTACTGTTGCTGCTGCTTCTGGAATTACTTTCGCTCTACATCTGTTGCTGATGCAACTGTCTGCAAAAAAGCTTCACCCTATTCCTATCCTCTGGCTCAACTTAGCTATCGTTCTGATTGTTTCTGCGTTTAGTTTAGTCATACCATTACCCCCATCGTGGAGTTTTGAAGTCGAACCCAGCTTATGGTCTAGTGTAATCATTAGCGGTTTAATGTTGGGAGGTGTCACCCTCTTAAGTTATGTTTTTAATTACTTAGGAATTGCCCGACTGGGTGCAGCTAGTGCCTCAGTACTAGGAGCAACGCTACCTGCTCTAACTGCACTTGTCGCATTGATACTCGTTCAAAGTACCATGCAGCTCTGGCAAATTTTGGGGATGGTGTTTGTGACAGTGGGAGTGGCTGCCCTGGGTTTCGAGCGATCGCGCCATCCGAGTCAAAAGAAGCGATCGGGTTAATGGGGATAATTCTGTGACATTGGGGAGAGAAAACAGAACGGCATGACTATCTATTTTTACGGCACTCGCGAGAAACCCTACGGTTGCTTCTCCAACTTTTCATCCCACGGCTTCGAGTTGGATGGGGTTTGGTGGCACACCAGCGAACATTACTTCCAGGCTCAGAAATTTGCCGGAACCCCCCATCTTGAGCAAATTCGGCAGGTAAAAACTCCCAAGGATGCTGCCTCAATGGGACGCGATCGCTCCCGTCCCCTCCGTCCTGATTGGGAACAGGTTAAAGATGATATTATGCGCAAAGCAGTACTGTGTAAATTTGAAACCCATGCCGATATCCGCGAGATACTGCTTTCTACGGGGGATGAGCGAATTGTTGAGAATTCTCCCATTGATTATTATTGGGGTTGCGGTGCCGATGGTAGTGGGCAAAACAGGCTCGGACAGATTTTAATGGAAATTCGAGAACGATTGGGCGATCGCTCAGAGCATTAGTTCAGTAGACATAGTTGACAAAGAGAGTAAACTATAAATTAGGTAGAAGTCCTAGCAGATTGCGACCATAGCTTAAATCATTGGCATTCTACTGAGTCATATTAAAATAATTAACAAGTGTTGTACTAGGGAGCATTCACCTGCAACCAAGCTGTTAAATCCGATACATTGCCAAACCCTAATACTGCCTCCCCCAGATTTTCCAATTCTTGAGAGGATAATCCCCGAATCCGAGTTATGACATCAGGCGTAACCTCACCTATACGCCGTTCCAGCAAACGCAGGATTAATGTCAGTTGACCTTCTTTAATGCCTTCTTGTCTACCTTCTTGTTTACCTTCCTCTATACCTGCTTGTCTCCCTTCCTCTATACCTTTAAGAATAGCCCCCCGCTGGTCTTCCATAAAGATTTCGCGTTTTTCCAAGTCTTCCAACTCTTGAGGACTTAAATTCGCTTGATTTGCAATTCTAAACGCTTTCTGAATTTCTGGGACAGTTTCCATCATGTTTGGGATAGCATCTAAATTTGGGGTATTTTTCATAAAATAAATCCATTTCTCTGTCAGAGTGGTTAACTCATCTAACTCCTTGTCAAACTTGGGTAACTCCACAAATACCAACTCAATTTCAGGATTGGGATAGTCAAAGAGTTCCTCACGTTCTTTTAAAACAAAATGAGAAATTACCGCTTCAGTACTCTCAAACATCTCAAAATCAGTAATAGTCAGAGCAATCACAGGATTTAACTTCGAGTATCCTTCTCCAGATTTAAGTTGGGTAGCATAGGTTTTTGCCGCGTTATAAATTACTCGTTTTTCAAATGCCGCAACATTGAGTACTTGCATTTCAATAATGACTGTCTTGTCACCCGTAATTTGAGCTTTAACATCTAGGTAGCTATCCTTAAGACTTGTGATGCTAGCCGCCGAGTAGGGGTCAATAATGTCTAAGTCTTGGATGGTGGATTGCCCTGCGTAGAGTAAAGCATTCAAGAAGCTGATCAGAATATCCTTACTATCAGTGGAGCCAAATATTCTTTTAAAGGCAAAATCGGTTTTAGGGCTAATAAATCTCATAGATAGTTTAGAGAATAAAATACTAGAGGCAATTTTTATATTAAAACCAAACAGTCCTATTTCTATTAAAAAAGGCAACGCCCAATCGCGCTGCCCCAAAAATTGTCACCGTGAAAGGAATAATCAAGTCATAGAGGCTACACGATCGCTGCCATCTTCACGTCGTTATTCGCTAAGAGTTCTTGCAGTTCCTCAGCATCCACGGTTTCCTTCTCAATCAGCATACCGGCTAATTGGTCGAGGATGTACTTGTTGCCAACTAACACCTCTTTAGACCGTTTGTAAGCCTCATCAACAAGGCTGCGGACTTCTTCATCAATGGTTGCCGCAGTCGTATCGGAGAAATCTCGGTCTGACGCAATCTCCCGACCTAAGAACATATTGCCATTCTGCCGCCCCAGCGCCACAGGACCGAGGCGATCGCTCATCCCAAAACGAGTCACCATCTGCCGCGCCACACGAGCCACTTGCTGCAAGTCATTGGAAGCACCTGTAGTTACTTCTTCTTCACCGAAGATAATTTCTTCAGCAACCCGACCCCCTAACGCTACTGCCATTTGATTTTGCAGGTAAGAGCGGGAATATAACCCCGAATCCATCCGGTCTTCACTCGGAGTAAACCAGGTTAACCCACCCGCACGACCGCGAGGGATAATGCTGATTTTCTGCACTGGGTCATAATCAGGCATCAACGCACCGACTAAAGCGTGACCGGCTTCGTGATAGGCTACCAGCGTCTTGCGCTTCTCGCTCATCACCCGGTCTTTCTTCTCCGGTCCTGCCAACACGCGATCAATGGCGTCATTCACCTCATCCATCGAAATTTCAGTGAGGTTGCGCCGTGCGGCTAAGATAGCTGCTTCGTTGAGCAGGTTAGACAAATCGGCACCGGTGAAGCCTGGAGTCCGACGGGCAATCTTCTCTAAGTCCACATCCTTCGATAGCGTCTTGCCCCGTGCGTGAACGTTAAGAATTTCCAAACGTCCCGCATAATCAGGACGATCCACAACCACCTGACGGTCAAAGCGACCGGGGCGTAGCAGCGCTGCATCCAGAACGTCAGGACGGTTGGTAGCAGCAATAATAATAATGCCCGTATTGTCCTCAAAACCGTCCATCTCGGTCAGCAACTGGTTGAGGGTTTGCTCTCGCTCGTCATTACCGCCACCCAAGCCAGCACCCCGTTGACGACCTACGGCGTCAATTTCATCGATAAATACGATACAGGGGGCATTGGTCTTAGCTTGCTCGAACAAATCGCGGACACGGGACGCACCGACACCGACGAACATTTCTACAAACTCAGAACCCGAAATGGAGAAGAAGGGTACGCCTGCTTCCCCAGCAACAGCACGAGCTAGGAGGGTTTTACCCGTTCCTGGAGGTCCGACTAACAGAACGCCTTTCGGAATTTTGGCACCAACGGCAGTGAAGCGGTCAGCATTTTTGAGGAAGTCAACCACTTCGTTGAGTTCCAGTTTGGCTTGATCGATGCCAGCGACATCTCCAAACGTTACTTGGGTTTGTGGTTCCATCTGCACTCTGGCTTTGGACTTACCAAAGTTCATCGCCTGAGAGCCAGGACCGTTTTGCGCCCGCCGCAGCAAGAAAAACAATCCCACCAATAGCAGTACTGGGAAGAAGAGGCTGCTGAGTGCTCTGAACCAGAAGCCGTCATCGCTTTGGGGTAGAACCTGAATGTCTACCCTATGCTGGGTGAGAATGTCTATTAAATCTGGATCGTTGGGCAGGTTGACTAAAAATTGATTTCCGTCTTGAGCCGTGACCAGTGCTTTGGTGCGGTCCGCACTGAGTTTGACAATTTCAACCTTTTCGCTTTTAACCTTGTTGATGAACTCGTCGTATCTCCAGGTCTCCCTACTTTGAGAGGGTTTGTCTAAAAATGCTGTTGCCAAGGCAATTACTACTATCGCTAGTAGTGCGTACAGCCCAGCATTTCTCCACTTTTTATTCACTAGTGATTTCCTCCTAAGACTTAGGATGTGAGGACTCGAATAGGCTTCTTGTATTAATTAATGTTAACGTCTATCAGGATTAATTGCCGAAGTTGGTTCCTCATAAAGCGTTTGTCGATCCAATTTTCCCTTTACATGGTAATATATAAGATTAATCTTGTGTAAGTTTCGGAGAAAACAGAACTCGCAAGGGGTCGATATAACTGCAAAAAGCAGGATACCGCAAGGGCTGATGGGAGTTGAGGATGGTGTGGATAGGAATGACTTCCATAACACTGTTAGTGTAGGCGATCGCTTCAAAGCCCTTTACGAGTTCCCTGTCCCAAGGCACCTCTCCCACCACCACACCCTGTTGCTGTAGCCAGTAAATCAATTGCGATCGCGCCACTCCTGGTAAAATACCCACTTCTACAGGTGGCGTCCACCAGCAGTCATCCTTCCACCCCCAGAGATTGCCTGTACTAGTTTCTAACCAATGACCCGCATCATTAACTAAGATGGCTTCCTTGGCTCCCATTTGCAGCGCTTTCTGGAGAGCTAGCCATCCTCCTAAGTAGTTGCCAGTTTTGTAAGTCGGTAATGAACGGCGGCATTCTGGAGTATCTGCCAACCATGCCGTTACCCCCTCCTGTTGACGTTCTATTAAATCGGCGGGTAAATTTCGCCCAGTAATCCACTCTCGCCCATCGGGAAAAATTACAATTCTCAGTACTGGGAATAAGGATAGTAACTGCTCTGCACCCTGCCGCACCCGTTCCCAGTCCGGGAACTGCCAACCAAACGCTTGCAAGCTGTGATGCAGGCGCGAATAATGAGCATCCCAATTAGTCAGGGGGTGTGCTAGGGACTGCTGGTAAACTCGCAGGGTGGTAAATACTGTGGCACCGTAAATTAAGCCAGGGTCATCAATGGCAAGTTCTATGCGATTACCCTCGATTAGCTCACCATCATACCAGAAACAGGATTGGGACATAGATTGACTATAGAGAACAGGCGAGACGCCTGTTCTACGGAATGGGTGAATGGTTCTATAAAAGGAGATATTACAAGCTATTGCCAATCAGGATAAAGGGTGCCCAGTAATAAGGATGGGAAAAGTCAGACTTAGTAGTGGTAGCGCTTTGACTGCCAAGGCGGGGTTTCACCTCAACGGTGGCACGGGAATCGGTATTATTTGTTATAGTTATGCGCTCGCTTTTCATTAAACTTAATTGTGCCTGACGCAATGCTTGGGCTTTAGTAACGGGGGATTTTATTGTATTTTTGGATAAATTGTTATAAAACTGTTCCATTAATAGGCGTGTACTTTCGTCATCAACTCGCCACAGAGATGCCATCACTGCCTGAACTCCACCGTTGATAAAATAGGAACTGAGTCCGGCAATCTCTGTACCATCTTGTCCGGTATCTCCCAATGCTGTTTCGCAGGCAGACAGGACGACTAAATGAATTTTGCCTAAATCTCGTAGAGTTTGAATATCAGGAATGGGGAGTTTTTCGCCGTTACCCAGTAATAAATAGGACTCGTAGGCGCTACCGGGAACAAACTGCCCATGGGTGGCAATATGCAAAATTAAATGACCCGCTAAATTATCTCGTAAAGCTTTATAGTCAAAGGCTTTATTGAGAAATTCCAACCCTGGATAAATGCCGATGGGATCGGAGGAGGATTGGCGAACAATCGCATCTAGTTCTGCGGGTACGTTCGGCAGAGGATTGAATCCAGCTACCGCGTCGGATAGTCCGAGTGCTAAAACTGGGTTGTTTTCGGTTCCGGGAGGCAAGCGATCGCCCATTTGGGTTAAATTGGCTGAGATGATGGTGGAGATGTTGTAATTTTCTACCAGATAGTTTTCCCCATCAAACACCGCACCCATGGGAATATACCGGGTAACATGGTCGAGGGAGAAGATGAGGTTTTGAATTGGGTTTTCTTTGAGTTCTTTTTGCAGGGATTCGGGAATTAGCCAGTCGTAGAGTTGTTTCCCGGTTGCCTTGAGTTCAGTGATATCAGACTTGGGGTTTTGCAGGAGTTGGCGAAACTTTACCACAGTTTCGCTCAATTGTCGCATTCCCACTTCAGGAACTTCTATACTTTTAGTAATTCCACCAGATGCTGCCCATAAAATCCAAAGTTTGTCTTCGAGGACTAAGGGATAAATTAGGATAGTTCCGGGTTGTGCCGAGACAATTTCTTCAGCATTGCCTCCTAGTATGGTAGGGTCAAGGAAGGTTTTATCGGTGGCAAGGCGGCTGCGAGTTTCTTGTTCAAGCGATCGCACGGTATCTTCAAATTCCTTGGCGATAACTTCACGCTGGTCTAACAGTTGGCTTTTTTGTTCGCATTGTGTTTGTTGACACTGCTCAATTTTCTGTCCCAAAGCAATTAGAGTGCCGTGAATTTGGAGAATTTCTGCTTCGGTGGGGTTGGTGGTAATGTCAGAGGTTTCTTTACCTCCGGCGCGAGTATCTCTGGTAAAGTCGCGTAATTCTTGAACTTTCAGGAGTTCTAAGACTTGTTGTGCTTCGAGGATGCGTCCTTGGGAGAGTAATAAGTCGGCTAAACGGCGATAGGTGTCGGCGACCGTTTCAGTATAAGTTTTTTGTTCTTCAAGAGTTAGTGTATTGAGGTCTTGCCGAATGGCTTCGGTGATATTTATAGATTCTTTGTAAAAGACAATGGCTAGTTCTGGTTGATTTTGTTTCTCTAGTAAGGCACCAATATTGCTAAGAGTGGTTCTTTCTGCCGGACGAGCGCTAATTTCCCTGTGAATGGCTAAACTCTGCTGATAAAATTCTAGAGATTTGTCATAGTTGTTCAAATTTTTATAAACTGTGCCAATGCTATCGAAAGCGTTACCTTCACCAGCGCGATCACCGATTTTTTGGAATAAAGCCAAAGCTTGCTCTAAAGATTGTAAAGCTTGGGAATACTTACCCAACTTATTATATATGAATCCCTGATTGTTTAGAGTTACTGCTGCACCTGCTTTATGGGCAATTCTTTGGCGAGTGGCTAAAGCCTGTTGATAGAAATCTAGAGCTTGACTATATTTCTCTAGCTGACTATAGGTAAACCCAATGTTATGAAGAGTAGCTCCTTCGCCTCGATAATCGTTAATTTCTCTGAGAATGACTAAAGCTTGCTGATAGTATGAGAGTGCTTGTTCGTACTGACCGAGCTGTGTGTAGACTCCTCCAAGATTGTTGAGAATAGACCCCTCTTCCCTACATTTTTTCAAGATTTGGAAAATGGCTAAGGCTTGCTTATAGAATTCTAGGGCTTTGGAATACTGTCCCTGATTCTCGTAAAGTAAGCCAAGGTTATTGAGCGTGCGTCCCTCCCCGATACGATCACCCAATTCCTGACGAATCGCCAGCGCTTGTTGATAAAATTCAAGAGCTTGGTTGTAATTGCCCTGCTGATAATAAATAGCACCTATGCTGTTGAGGGTACTACCAGCGCCAGTGTTGTCACCGATCTCTTTACGAATGGCTAGAGCTTGTTGATAAAAGTTTAGAGCTTCAATGTACTCACCCAGACGGTCATAAGTTGCTCCAATTTTGTGGAGGGTTGCCCCTTCAGCAGAGTGATTATTTATCTGCCTGTAAATAGCCAGAGCTTGTTGATAAGTCTGGATAGCTTCTCGATAGCGACGATCACGATACTGCTGGGTAGCTTCTTCATAAAGTTTTTCAGCCTCAACGTTTTGGCTTTGACTTGTATGCGCTTGTGCGATCAGAGGCTTAAAGTCAAAGGTAAAAGCAAAGAGAGGATATATCAGAGATAACAGCAGTGTTGCAGTAATGAGACAGAGATGGTTAGAATGCGATCGCATAGAAAGACCCCTTCATCAGATGAGAATCTAGTATTCAGGGAGCTTATCTCAAAGGCTCCTTATTCCCTTTGTTTCGGTGGAGAACTGTCATCATCATCAGTGAGTACTATGCCACTGGCAACTTCTCCAAGTTCTGCACAAACTACCCCTTTGACATCTTGAACAAACTCAAGTTTTTCAGCTTGCCGATAAAACCCCTGCGCTAGGTTATCTTCACCTAAAATTTCGTAAACCTGAGCGATTGCTCTAGGAATTTTTAATTCTTCTTGCAGCCAGCAAATTTTATCACTTTCCTTAAGTTTTGCAAATTCTTGCTGATAGTGCCTTAGAGCTTGTTCATAAGACTCTCGAGATTTTTCAGGCTGACTTAAGTTTTGATATACGAAACCTAAATTCTTTAAAATTAAGGTTTCAGCTCCTTCAAGACTGCTTTGATCCATAAAACCTCCGCACTTGTTCCGTGCGCCAAAATTGGACGAATAAAGTGTAGATACTCCCAGATTTTGAACTTTAGGATATGCTGAACTACAGCTATTGTCTAATTCCAGAGCCACTTCTTTGCTAAAGGCTAATGCTTTCTCAAATGTCTCTAATGCTTCTGGAAATTGTCTATTTATGGCTTGTATAGAACCCCAATCGTTCAGTGCCCGAATTGAGGGTTCAAAATTGCCTATTTTTTTACCAATAGCCAAAGCTTGTTGAGAGGAATCTTGCGCTCGTTCATTTTGACCGAGTTTGCGATAAACCTGACTTAGACTCATGAATATATATTGCCGAGTCAGGCTCATGGGATAAGATTGGTTCTCAGAAGAGCCAGAGCTTTCTTTTCGGTTAACAGCTAGAGCTTGCTGATAGGATTCCAATCCTTGCTCGTACTGACCTAATCTCTGATAGACTCTACTCAAGGTAATGAGAGTTGCGACTCCACTACCATTACTCTTTCGATTAATAGTTAGAGCCTGTTGATAGAACTTTAGCGCCTGCTCATAGTTACCTTGTTGTTCGTAAATCGCACCAATTCTTGTAAGAATATAGGGTTCCCTAACAGGAGAAAGCCCCTCTTGCGGAGCCGCTTTGCTAACGGCTAGTTCTCGACTAATGGCTAAAACCTGCTGATAGAACTGTAGCGCCTGCTCATACTGTTTTTGCTGTTCATAAATCTCACTAATATTGAGCAGTATAGATTGTTCCTCAATGTGATCGCCAACTTTTCTGTTAAACGCTAGAAGTTGCTCTAGGGTCTTTAACGCTTGGTCAGGATGACCTAGCCTATTATAAACATTACTAATATCTTTGAGGAGAAAAAAGTAGGGTTTCCCACAGGGTTCATCAAGTTCTTTATTAATGGCTATACTTTTTTCCAATCCCTCTAAGACTTGGTCATACCGTCCTCGCACTCCATAAACTGAACTAATTTTGAAAACGGTTTCTTGTTCCTGACAATGATCGCCAAGTTCTCGATCAATAGCCAAAACCTGCTGAAAGGATTTCAGCGATTGGTCATACTGCCCGAGATACCCATAAATCTCACCAATCATGAAGGTGAGATCCCTTTCCTGACGACGATAGCCTAGTTCTCGATAGATTGATAGGATTTGTTGAAAAGATTCTAAAGCATTCTGGCGTTGAACTTCACTATTGCCGAATAGACCTTCACGAAATTGGGTTTTAGCCTCCTCAAGTAGCTGATCTATTTCAGCTTGACGGTCTTGAGCTGTCTGTGCCTGTGCCTTCACAGGCTTAAAGTTAGGGGTAACAGCTAACAGAGGAGAAGTCAGCGACAGCAACAGGGTTACAGTAATAAAACCGAAATGCTTAGGACGCGATCGCATAGGATATACCCTCCAGTAGTACCTTAACCAATTACCCACTCACCTTACATATATATCTCTACACTGACATGAGGATATGCAAAACCTTTGTCTTTTGCTAACAAAGTTTACTGATGGCTGAAATAGGGTAGCTGAGGGACTAGTGAGATCGCTCTGACAACATTGACTGGACGGATTGTACCGGATATTGAGAATGTTCAACTTCATACCATCTGGGAAATTACTTCAACGAGCTAACCCAAACCATTTCTGCTGAGGATTTGGGACAAGCGCGAATTCACTTGGATCAGGCTCCCAGTGAGGTGAAAGAATTAGCACAAACCTTTGATAAGATGCTGCTTCGCCTGTTTGATGCCTGGGAGCAGCAACGGCTTAATCTAGAACCTCTTATTCTCAATGACTTGGTGGCAGAGGTGGTTGAGATGGCTAGGCAGTACAGCGATCGCATCCGGGTCAAGGTAGTGTGTTTACAGTAGTCCTACCTGCCTCAAGATCTCAAGAAATTATCTCCTAGGACAGGCTCGCAGACAAACGAGAACTTTAAAAATTTAAAAAAATTTACATGAGCTTACAGTGATGGCATCATTGTCATCCATCCCACTACCTTTTTGCCGCTTTTAAAGATCAGCGCGTCAGCCAATCCTAAATAATGAGCGATGATTAATAGTAAAAAGGTTTGAACCCTAGCGGATTCAAGGGCGTCGGGGCAATCTCCAAAGTCCATACACAGTACTGTGGTACGATTCCAGATTTCTCTACTTAGCTTGCAATCCTTGGGAAGAAAAGATACTAGAGAGCGAAATCGGTTCAGTGCGGCTTTCTCGAAGTCGGCACTTGTGTAATTCAGTGGAGAGTATTGATCTGCCATGTTTCCTCCTATTGGCTCTCCCATCTCCAAGATAATCGAGTCCACTCCTCTCTTCCTTAGGGAGGCAAAAAACTTTACGGACGCGGGAGGGGAATTTAAGTTCTCCGACACCCGACACCCAACACCCTGATTGACTGACAATCACTTCATGCGCCCTCACCCCCAACCCCTCTCCCCAAGGGAGAGGGGTTGGGGGTGAGGGCTTTCTAGGCATCTGCTAAAACGAGCGCTTTCTCTCAAAAATTTCATCCTGAAATTGCTTCAAATCCCAAACGGTTCCAAAGAAAAGCTCTGTACAAGCGTTGTTTGTAGTACTCCCTCTTCACTCGGTTGAGTCATATCGATCAAAACAACGGCATTACGTTGATTGGGAGATAATCGCACTTCTCGAATGGAATAGTTCCTCACGGCATCCCGATAGTTATTGAGATTGCCAAGTGTGAGCTGACGATAGTTGTAATTAATAATCAGTCGCATAGCGGCACGATCCACAGGAGAAGAGCCACCTGACAAAACGGATGGAATATATCGTTGCTCTAGACGAATTTGTAACGGTTCAGTTTGCTTATTTAAACGAAAATTTACTGTTTCAGTTTCGTTGGGAGTTCGTTGCCGAGAAATAACTGGGAGTTGAATGCCGACTTTCAGCCGATTCAACTCTAGGCGCTGCCTCAGCATTAATGTTTTTTCCAGCAAGTCATTTTCAGCCGCTTGGTTGCTGAGGTTGTAGGCGGAGCGATCATATTCAGTTTCCAAGCAACCATTTCTGACACAGGAACTGTTTGCCACATTAATAATTTGGATTTGGGCAGTCGGAACATCCGTAACGGGATTGCGGGAACTCTCCAGATAGATATAGTGACGGCTATCGGTAGAGAAGCCTGCCATTCGCTGAGACGCTTTGAGGACGGTTGCCAATCCTTCTGAGCTACAGGAAAAGATGATGCTAAGGGTAAGAGGAAATGCAACTAAAGGAAAATAGTTCATCTAGAATTTAATGATTTCAATTCAATTAAAAAGAGGATTCTTACACTAAAACTTTTCTATAAAAGATTATAGCTCAATCATTTATGAAGCTATTGATGCTTGGTTTCTCTGGAACTCCTGCATTCTTCTGTAAAGCCCATTCCCTCAGTTTTTCCGGACGCCGTGAGTTTTAGCCAGAAGGTAAAGAAAGATAGATGCACCCTGATGGCTACCCTCAGCGCTTCCTTCTCCTTCGCGCTGGGGGTTTTTCGTGGCTGGGGATTAGGGCATTTTTTCAATAGCACTCAATAGGAGTATTGCAATAGATATCTCCGAAAATTCTCCGAAGCTGATATTAGCTGATAGCTGACGGGACAACCTGTAAAAGGTAAACAGATATCCAGAGTATGCCAACGTGCTTTCGTTGGCATGGGTGTGGGCGCACGTCTATGCGCACCCACAGGTAAGAAATTTTTAAGCATCAGGATGCAACCCAAATACCTCTGTTCGTAAGTCAGAACGATGTATTATATTACCCAGATTGCTCAAACTTCTAGTTTCGAGCCGCCTGCTCCGAACTTTTATCAGTCCAATCATCCGTTATGGACATTTCAACCTGAGCTAATTATTGTATGTCTTTTTGTCTGGTTTTTAGCTTTTATCATTAAAGGCGGTGAAAATTAGCCTGCATAGGCAAGTTTAATTTATGCAACTTTAAGCTTGAGATTGTGGGGATAGATTTGCCAAAATGGTATGCTCCTGGTGATTCGTCTGTAGTACAATCCCAATCACCAGATTGTGTCATATAAAGTGACAATGGGTGCATGAATTGAAAATATAGGAGATTATGACAACATCAACAATTCGGATTTTGGCTCGCCTGGTGGCGCTTCCTGGGAAGGAAGATGTCCTGAAAGCTCTATTACTAGAACTGGTTGAGGCAACTCGCAAAGAAACAGGTTGTATTACTTACGAACTACTACAAAGCCCTGCCGTTCCCACGGAATTTGCTTTTGTTGAGGAATGGGAAAACGAGGAGGTATGGAAGTTACATATGGACTCATTCCATGTTGAGCAAGCATTTCGGGAAGGAGAAGCTTTGTTTGCATCACCCCCTGATATTCGCCATTACGAGTTGTTGGCGTAGAATACACTTTCTGAGTACTTAGCGAGTTTTTATCCCACCCTTAAAAGAGGTGGGTTTTCAACTTCGCTTTTTTTGGGGAGCCATCGCAACTTTTTAAAACCTATACAGCTCATCGATAAACCCTGAACTTATGTCATCCTGAACGGAACACAGTGTACTGAAGCATATCAGAGATTCTGACGCTCCTTACATCGCTATCGCTGCGCGTCACGCTTCCCTCAGAATGACGGTCTTAAGCTGTTTTTAGTATAGACAGTTGGGATGCCTCAACCCAACCCATAATTGTTATTTTGCTTTTGTAGCAAATACTTTACCGTCTCGATAAAATCTCTGGGGTGACAGGATTTCGCCACGTAAGCATCTGCACCTTGCTTGCTTCCCCAGTAAAAATCACATTCTTCTTCCTTATTAGAATACATCAACACCGCTGGTTTCTGATTTTTAGAGTTCGATTTGAGTCTCCGACAGACTTCGTAGCCGTTCATGCGGGGCATGATAATATCCAAAATCACCAGAGTCGGACAATGATTCTGGGCTAGTTCCAGAGCTTCAACACCATCATTAGCAAAAATCACGTTGAGTCCCATGCTTTTGAGTTGTTTAGAGATGATCTGCTTTTGGAGCGAGTCATCTTCAACCACCAACACTGTATCCATAACTACTTATCCTCAACCTCTTCAACCCTTATCTAAGAGTCACTACACCGATCCGATTTTTTTGGTCAGTTAATGAATTTGCAAGTAAGCATTGAATCAAGCCTATGCTTGGAATTATAAAGATAGTATGAATTAATAGTTGCACGAATCAATAAAATCTATAAACTATTATGTAAGCTTTTGTAACTGCTTCACCTTATCTCC
>NZ_JADEWY010000144.1 GCF_015207375.1 Coleofasciculus sp. LEGE 07092
ATAATATTGACCTTTACGAGCTGGTGAAATCTCAGGAACACTTACTGCACCGATTCGGGGGTCATCCCTTTGCGGCTGGATTAAGTTTATCGGTTGAGAATATTCCCTTATTTGTGGAAGCGATTAACCAGCAATTGAGGCAACAATTTACAGCTACGAGTGCTGGAATGAATTCTGCAATTCAAGCGGATTTAGTCGTTAACGTTGCTGCATTGGGTAAAGAACTATTCCACGAGTTTAAACTCCTGGAACCCTGCGGCATGGGGAATCCTATCCCGAAACTACTGATTGAAAACTGTTGGTTTGAAGAAGTCTGGAATCGCAACACCCAAGACTTAAAGGGTCGAAAGGTGCAATATATTAAAACTGAGTTAGAAATTTGGGACGACTCCACGAGTATCGGTTTTCCGGGTATCTGGTGGGGACATTATAGAGATGAAGTTCCCAAGGGTAGGTGTAATGCGATCGTCGAACTGGACTATAACAACTACAAAAAACGTCCCGAAGTCCGCCTCGTTTCCGTTCAGTCAGGCAATACGATCTCCTCCTTTAGCCTTCCCACCCAACTCGATTGGATTCTAGATTGGCGAGGCGAAAATGGGGAGCGGGGGAGCAGGGGAGGCAAAGGAGTAGGGGAGATGGGGGGAACTATTAATCTAAATTTGATTCACCCCTTGAGAGTTTGTGAATGTCCGACGAGTTGGTATGAATTGCAAGTCTGGTTTAGGCGGGCAATGCAAGCTGAACGGAAATTAGCGATCGCATATCCCCCTCCCGATCAACTGTCACCCCATCAGGTTTGGGAGAAATTAGTGGGAATTGCTAAATTTTTGAGTCGCAAGGGTGAATCGGCTACCCTGGCGCAATTACACCGAAAATTAGATTTGAGCGATCGCACGTTGCATTTGGGACTATCTGCCCTTTCTGGTTTGGGGTTTCAGGTGAAACATCAAGGGTGGGCAATACAAATAAGTTGGAATCCTGGAGAATTGGGTGCCGATGGGATTGATCCGATGACGAATGAGGCGATGCAAGCCTTTTTATTGGGTGTGGAGGAAGAGCAGTTTTTGCGGCAGTATTTTTATCAGGTTCCGTTGGCTACGATTCAAGGCATGGCGGCACAAAGTTTCTTGGGGTAATTTTTTTAACGCAGAGGGGTGTCGATCTCTGTTCTTGTTCCCTCCCCCTTGGGGAGAGGGCTAGGGCTTTCTGGGCATCTGCTCACAAGTTTTGTCAGTCAACCAGCACACAATCACTAATAACTCTTGTCCCAGGATCAGAGTTAACTTGAATGCAAACGCAGCATCCGCACGAGTTCCTCACTATCCAGTTCTAAGGCTTCTGCGATATACTCTAATTCAATATCGGTAGGTCTTGCCCCATCTTGGATTTCCTGTAGTCGCTCTGATGAGATGGGTGGATTTTCTTTGTAGTCTTCAGTCCATTCCAATCCTGCAACTAAATCGCTCAGGAGCGGCTTGCCAAAGGCGTCAATGTGGCGCTGAATCCGCTCATTTGTAACCTTTTGGAGCGTTTGAAGTTCATCAAAGCTTAAATTGTCAAGGCTGTTAAGGATTTTTTGCAGAGTTAGTGATTTTTTGCCTAAGTCACTCATAAGTTTTTCGATTTCCCTTCTAGCCGCCATACTACTGGGTTAGTCAAATCCCCTATCAGCATATCTTCTAGATTAGGGAGCTGGGGAGACTTTTTGCGTAAGTATTGGGTCAAAACCGAGTACTCGTTTAGTGTAATCGTTACGAAACACACCATTGGGGTCAGTTTTTTTACAAATCTGACGAAATTCTTCTAAGGGCGGGTATAAGTGTTCAATTTCACGGTTCGTCAGCGGGTAATACTTGCCCCAGTGTAACCTGGCATCATATAGCTGGGTGAGGCTATGGGCTAAAAACTTTGCAAACTCGTAAAACTGCGTCCTTGGCTCCGAGTAGGTAAAGAAACTAATCGTGTAGTACGGCTCGGTGGAACTACTAGTCATGGAAATAAGTGTATCGTCCGGCAGTACACGTCGGAAAAAGAGCGGGTAATGGTGGGTGTAGCTTCCCCGATGCTTCATGAGCATTTCCAGCAGCCCAATTCGGCTCAAATCAGATGCCACGTCGTCGGGAACCGTCTCCGAAGTGCCAGCGAAGAGGGATGTACTATGCTGCACCAACTTTGTAGCCTTGAGGATATTCCTAGCAGGAATGAACACCTCCATCTCCAGATGTTTGAAAAGCTGGTGTTTCATGGTGAGGGCATTCTCACTTTCGTTCACCACTGTCTTTCCCTGAACAATAATGCTGGGAAGTAGCTTTTTATAAAACCACCTCACTGTCTCAGAACTGCCTAAACTCGAAAGCAGTGCCTTAAGAGTGAGATGAAACAGGATATCTACACCAATTAACTGGTACGTCTGATAAAGTTGGGTATTCACTCTCCCAACTGGCGTTATCGGTTTTTTGAGAGTCTCTCGTCGCTGATAAACAAAGTATGACCAAAGATAGGGAACGAGCATGAACTGCTGCAATGGGAATTCAGGCTCCTGAGCTAGAACCTCTTCTAGAGTTTCGTAACGACAGACGGTTTCTTCGACGTAATATTGGGGGATACATCGAAAGGTAACAGATAGTATAATGCCCATACATCCCACCGCACATCGGGCTGCACGCAGTTCCACACCATTTTTCCACTCATAAATTCCCGCTTTCCCAGTTTCTGGATCGTAGGTGGCTACACGCAACTCGTCCATGTAGTGGGAAAGGCTGGGCTTTCCAGAGCCATGAGTGCCTGTTGATATAGCTCCAGCAATAGTCTGTTCTTTTACTGCACCCAGTGTCGGCAGGGTGAAATTGGTTTGGCTGTGTATTGTATCGAGGAGTTTTTGGAGAACACAACCCCCGCCTACTGTTACTTGCACGTCTCCTGCTTCACTTTTGGCGATCGCAACCTTATCGAAGTGACTCATATCAACAATAACATCCTCCGACTCCACCACATCACTCCAAGCGTGTAGCGAGGCAATCACGCGAATGTTACCAGTAGCGTGTTGATTGAGCAACTCAAGGACTTGGGCTTCAGTCTGAGGCTTGTAAAAGTATTTGGGGACAAAACTGATATTGCCACCAAAGTTAGTAATCGGAGTTTCCGGTTGGCTATTGGTTAGAACCATTGTTTGATTAAATCATTGAGCATCCCTTTTTAATTTACCCATTCATCACTTAATCTAACTCTAGATGTGGCTGGTTTTGGGAGCTACCCCTCATACATCTGGAGTTGCAGACCATTTAAGGATTTGTGCTTCCATTTCATCCTGGGAAGAAAATCTCAACGGTTCATAGCAACCGAGAGGAAACATTACCGTTCTGATTGTGCAGCGATTGCAAAATGTGCAAGGGTTTTCTGGTTCGTTTTTACCCTCTTGAAATACCTTTAAAAGGTCAGGATTTGCTAACAGAGGTCTTGCCATGGAAACCATATCACATTTTTGTTCCTGCAACGCACTTTCTATAAAATCACGTTGCTGAAATCCGCCATTGGCAATAACCGGGATATTTACCGCTTCTTTAAATTTCTGAGCGTGTCCCAAACTGACTCCCGGTACGAACGTCCAACCCCTTCCTAAAATTAGCTTCAATATTGAATTGGGTAACAGATTTAGTAAAGTCGATCGAGCAGCCGTTTTAAAGCTGAGGTGGCGAGTCGAACTGGCAAACATCCTTACTTCTTCAACAGGAAAATCTCCGGGATTCTCCTTGGGATTGATAAATCCGTATCCAGCAGAAATATGTAAATAGTCAATTCCCAATTTTTCCAATTCTTTGGCGTAATAGATTGTTTCTTCCAATCCATTCCCCATCCAGAAATGTTTAAAAGGCAAGACAACAGGCAACCTCACATTAACGGGGAGGTAATTGTAATCTAATGCCGATAGACGAATTCCCACTAAGAAGTCAGAGCCTACCTTATCCCGAACCGATTTGACAATTTCCTTTAGAAAACGAAACCGCTTTTCTACAGAACCGCCATAATCATCGGTTCTGCGGTTAATCGCTGGATTCAGAAATTGGTGAATAATATAGCCTTTGGATGCGGTAATTTCTAAGCCATCACACCCTGCCTCTCGAACTCGCCTCGCCGCTTCTGCAAAGTTATGGATAGTTTGTTCGATTTCCTCTACAGTCATCTCAATACTGCGGTTGCGGTAGCCAAAAAGCAAGTCGAACCCGGTTGATGAAGATTTGGCATCAGACTCTTGGGAGAATAAACTGGTTTGGGTGTGACAGCCTCCATCTCCAAGTTGGATGATGTATTTGCAACCAAAGCTTTGAACAACTTTGATTCCCGCTTGCAGGGGTTTGATAAATTTATCGTCACTAATCTTAGGGTATTCTAAGGGAGACCAGCGACGGTCATCTACCGTAATTGTGGCTGAGACAATGCCAGCAATATCATTTTCAGCAAATCGTTTCTCAAAGTTTTTCCAAGCTGATGTCACCGTGCCATCGTAGTAGGAGGTTCTGCCGCCGATAGATGACCGGAGAATCCTGTTCTTAAAGGTTACGTTTTTAATCGTAAACGGTTCAAAAATCATAGGAACCTCAGAAATTTTTTAATGCCGATAAACGGGTAAAATGCTCGGACTACGTGGACAATCGCAATCCTGTACTTAGGGATAAGGGGGAGCATTTAATCCCGATCTTAAAGTGAAATAGGCTGCTAGGTAAGGCTTGCCATCAAGGTTTCCTAACACGGCTTTGCCGAGGTAATAGTCGTCATCAATCTGCCGCAACTCATCTACCAGTTCCCGCACGAGAAACCGAGGATTGCCTTCTAGGTTGAAATTCATCCGGAAGACTTCGATTTCCGGATTTAATACGCAGGGTGCAATAGAAGAGTGGAATTTAAAGGCACGCGATCGCCCTCGTCCATCCGGGATATAGTCGTTGTAGAAGGGCCAAAGTACGCGACCCAGCAACAAGCCATCATTAGTAAAAATGTTGTCACCCGTATTTGTCGTCGCCTCAAAGGTTTTACCCTGCCAAGGGAACCAAAGCTCGGTAAAGCTGCCTAAAACATTGTCTAATACGGGATTGAAGGTTGATGTGATCAGTCCACCCCAGTAGCGACCATTCAGGAGTGGGTTGGGGACTACACCTTCGTAGAAAATTTTATCTAAAGCCGCAAGTCCGCTCGTCCGATCACACTCCAACTGCTTCTGTGCCGCTTCAAGCCGTTCGCGAAGAGTCATAACTTTACCTCTCTTAATAATTTGTTGGTAATCGGTAATGGCTAATTGCTAAACTAATGACCTAACTTTACAAGTTCCCATGGCACCGGACTTGATACATAATTGTTTGCATCCTTGTATAGTATAAAATCTCGTAAGGCTCTGACAGTACCCTGATGGTTACTCCCGTTGTAGGGGATATTAAAGCTATAGTTTACTCAATTAAACTCATGCCTGTGTCAATTCATTCTTCTTAAGAAAAACTTATGAGTCCTAAACCTAAGAGTATCTTCGCCTTTGGAATTTACCTCCTGCTTCTCGGTGGTTTATTCTTATTGGTTCCTAACCTTGGGCTTCCTTTATTGGGACTGCCGATAACCAACGAACCCTGGATTCACGTGGGTGGCATTAGTGGCGTAGGTTTGAGCTATTACTATATTCGGGCAGCATTGAGTGAAACCACGGTATTTTTCCACTGGACTCTCCAGGCGCGTCCCGCCGCTGCATTGGGTTTTGCTGCCCTTGTTGTCTTCAAACTTGCTGACCCATGCTTTGGCATTACGGGCAACTGATGCTGAACGAATGTCTGAGAGATTCCCGATGCTCACCCTTAAATGACTTCGTATTCCTAAGTAAGGATTAATCCAATGTTTGAATTTCTCACATCAATTTTTGGAAAAAACAAACCATGGCACGAGCTGCCCACACCTCTAGCGCTTTTAAAATTAGTCCAGTTCCGCGACAAAATGCGGGAAAAAAACCTCTACGATACGTCTCAATTACCCACAGAAGGTGAAACCCCCCAACCTACCCCCAATCCAGACGGCAGCCATCTACAAATCCGTACCCCAGACGGTACGTTTAACGACCTCAACGACCCGAATATGGGCAAAGCGGGCGCACGTTTCGGACGCAACGTACCGCTCAAGTATGCCAATCGCGATGAAAAGAACTTACTGAATCCCAATCCCCGCGTTATCAGTCGGCGGTTGATGACACGGGATGAATTCGTACCCGCCACTACTTTAAATATGCTGGCGGCGGCGTGGATTCAATTTCAAGTCCACGACTGGTTCTCCCACGGGGTTCCTCAATTAGACAATACAATTGAATTTCCCTTAGAAGAGGAAGACCCGTGGCCCCAAGAATACCGACCCCTACAAATTGGTAAAAGCCAACTAGATGAAACTCGTCCAGGCGGCTACAAAGAAAATCCGCCAACGTTTCAGAATGTAGAAACTCACTGGTGGGATGCCTCACAAGTCTATGGCAGTAATCCAGAAACGATTGATAAGCTGCGCTCCCACGTAGACGGCAAGATGATTATCGGTGAGGACGGCTTATTACCTATCGACGCAGAAAACGGTATTGATAAGGTGGGCAACCCGGAAAATTGGTGGATAGGGATGAGCCTGATGCATACCCTATTTGTCAAAGAACACAACACTATCTGCGACCATCTCAAACAAGAGTATTCAGATTGGAAAGACGATAAGCTTTTCAACCACGCTCGATTAATTAATGCCGCGTTACTGGCGAAAATTCACACCGTTGAATGGACGCCTGCTATCCTAGGGCATCCTGCCTTGCAAATTGCGATGAGAGCGAATTGGTGGGGACTGTTGGGTAAGGAGATGAAACGCATCTGGGGGCGTTTTGGTGAAGGTGAGTTACTCAGCGGTATTATTGGTTCACCTACCGATCACCATGCTGCATCCTACTCCCTCACTGAAGAATTTGTCTCTGTGTACCGGATGCATCCCCTGATGCCAGATGAATTTGAGTTTTACTCCCTAAAAAATGGGGAATTGTTGCAGAAAAAAGACCTGTTTGAAGCCTCCGGCAATCGCACGCGGGGGGTTGTCGAACAATTTGACATGGCTGACTTATTCTACTCCTTCGGTATTTCCCACCCTGGCGCGATTACCCTACACAATTACCCGCGTCTGTTGCAACTGCTGAAAAGAGACAATGGTGAAGTGTTTGACTTAGCGGCTGTGGATATTTTACGCGATCGCGAACGCGGCGTTCCCCGTTACAATCAATTCCGAGAACTCATTGGTCGTGAACGGGTTAAATCCTTCGAGGAAATCACCGATAACCCCCAATGGGCGAAGGAACTGCGTGAGATCTACAACAACGACATCAACAGTGTCGATCTGATGGTCGGGATGTTCGCAGAAAACCCACCGAAAGGCTTCGGGTTCAGTGATACCGCCTTCCGAATCTTTATCTTGATGGCGTCTCGACGATTAAAGAGCGATCGCTTTTTCACCAAAGATTACACTGCCGAAGTTTACACTCAATTGGGTCTGGATTGGATTGACGACAACAGTCTGATTAGTATTTTGCGCCGACACTATCCGGGCGTGAGTCCTGCCTTAGTCGGCGTCGAAAATGGCTTTGCCCCGTGGCGTCAAGTCGGCGTATCTGGTTATTAACACAGAAATCCTGTAGAGATGTTGTATACAATGTCTCTACTCATTCCTTATTGGTCAAAACCATGAAAGAACTTCATAAATTTTGGGATGGGGCGCACGAGCTAGAATCATTACCACTAGATTATGAATCTTGGTCTGCGTGTCAGAAGCAAGACTTTCTTTGGAAGCACAGAATTTTAAACTCCAAATATGATACACTACCCCCGTTAGAAAAAATAGATGTTATCGGTTTATTTTTCACTATCTTAAGCATAAAAATGGATCGCTTGTCCGATGAAACTCCTCGTAAGTGGAAGAAAGCGATTCACGCCCACGGAAGTGTTGCTAAAATTAAATTTGTACCTGCACCTAACACGCCTTTTACAGGTTTGTTCAAGGGAGCTAGCTGGGGTATTTTGCGGTTATCTGTAACCGGTGATCCAGCAGATCGAGGCTTTGCACCTGGTTTGGCACTCAAGCTTTTTGTGGATGGCAAACCCTCAGAAAACTTCTCAGCCTTGGTTTCGCTCACAGGTCAGGGTAAAAATTATAACTTCTTTGCCAATGAGTTTTCAAATATCGTTCCAGAAGAGAAAAGTTTGGGACCTAAATTAATTAACCTAATTTTTCGTCGAACCAGCAAATTCCCGAGAAAGCTCTATTTACAAGGGTTTGGAGAAATCGATCAACAGGGGAATAAGGAAAGCCATCCTCATTATCCTTATCGTATTTTTCTTACACCCAATCTCAATTTTAAGTTTGCTGAACGCTCACCCCATGACTTCAGACAAGATCTGGCTATTATTCCCTCTGGAACATTATTATTTTCTGTTTATGCTGTCAATCCTGCACAGATAGGAGATGATGCGGCTGATAATGCCGCTGATGCTATTGAAAAGCCTGAATACCGCCAAAAAGCCGAACCAATCGGACATATCGAAACAACGTCTGAGTTTGTTACGTCTTTCTACGGCGATAGTTTGCTTTTCTTCAGGCATCAGCGGTTTGCCAATAAATAGTAAAGGGGATGAAACCTTGATGGCTTTCGTTCTTTATTCTCCTAAGCCAACAATTTTGCCCAACTTTGCGCTCCAACAATCCCATCAACCGTTATCCCTTGTTGTTGTTGAAACCGCTGAACAGCCGCTGCTGTGCCGGGTCCAAAAATGCCATCTGCTTCAGATCCGACTCGACGTTGGAGGTATTTGACAATAGAACCTGATGCATGGTTTTCTCGGAGAACTGGCATGGCGAGAATTTGATCAATAACCTGCCATGTAGTAGGTCCACCAATTCCAGTCGGCGTAACTCCTACCATTGCCTGAAACGTTTTTGTTGCCGCCTTGGTTTCGTCATCGATTGAGCCATCTTCTGGTAAGGGACTACCTTTGGGACTTCTGATTTTTAAGCGATTCAAGGCTTTCTGAAGGTCGAGAGCAGACTTTTGTTCCTCAGGCTTAGACGTTGAGGGAGTTTGTCCGGTTAATCCTTTCACGATCGCATTAGCTAATGCTTCTGCCTCGTAGCGATCCATATCTTCTTGATTGTCGCAGAAACAGCATTCAACCAAGATGGCTGGCATTGCTGTATTTTTAAGAACGTACAAATGCGAACCGTCTTTAACCCCTCGATTGGAATACCCCAACTCAACCAAATTGTCTAGTACAGGTTTAGCAATCTCTCTACCTGTATTACTTGCGGCAAAGACTTCTATACCTTTTGCCTTGCTGTTAAACGCATTAAAGTGAATCGATACAAACCTATCTACTCGATTAGCGTTAGCACTATTGCATCGTTGCTGAAGTGAGTTGCCGACACTCCAAGCACGACTGGGTTTGCAGTCTACCACTTGATGACCGAGGGCTTTTAACTTGGAGGCAACTTTAGTACCTACATCCAGAGTCATGTCATCTTCTTTTCTAATCCCTCTTGCTCCCGTGTCTGGAGGACAATTGTGACCGATATCGATTCCGTATTTCATGATTTGTTACCTACTACAAGAGTTAACCCGTTTGTCCTTCAGTCAAGTTCTTTCAATAAAACAGATCTTTTAAAACCTCTGTCGGGTTTCTTCTCTAACTTTTCTTACACCCGTTTCAACTTTCGTTACGGATAGTTAGATGAAATGGGGAATATAGAAAGTTAGAACTTCTCCCTCCTACTACAAAATTTGGACGGCTTCATCAGGAGAAAAGTTTTTTCAATTTCTATCGAAACTTTCGGCAGTTAGGAGGCAGGAGGCAGAAGTCAATTTTTTTGATCTCCCCTGCTCCCGTTCGGCTGACGCTCACGGCAAAAGCCTACTCCCTACTCCCTGCTTTCATCAGCGTGTACTTCACCAGATACAGAAACGCTATAGATTCTATTCAACAACTATTGGCGGATGCTTCCTTAACACTTCCCTCAAATACATCCCCGTATATGACTTCTGATTCCCCGCCACATCTTCTGGCGTCCCCACCCCAATCACCTCTCCTCCCTTATCCCCACCTTCAGGACCCAAATCAATCACCCAATCACTACAGCGAATCACATCTAAATTATGTTCAATCACTAAAACAGAATTCCCCTTATCCACCAACCGCTGCAACACATTTAATAAATGATGGACATCGTAAAAGGATAATCCAGTTGTTGGTTCATCGATTAAATAAAGCGTCTTCCCCGTCGCCCGACGCGCTAGTTCCGATGCCAATTTTACCCGCTGCGCTTCTCCCCCCGATAGCGTGGGTGCAGGTTGTCCCAAATGAACGTAACCCAAGCCGACATCGACTAAGGTTTGCAACCGTGTTACTGCCCGTGGGATATTCTTAAATACCTCCAGCGCTTCTTCCACTGTCATATTCAAGACATCGGCAATGGAATGTCCTTTATATTTCACCTGCAAGGTTTCCCGGTTGTACCTTGCCCCTTTGCAAACATCACACTGCACGTAAACATCGGGCAGAAAATTCATTTCGATGACATTTACCCCCTGTCCACCACAAGCTTCGCAGCGTCCACCTTTAACATTAAAGGAAAACTGTCCCGCCTTATATCCCCTAGCTTTTGCTTCTATTGTTTCTGCAAATAGCCCCCGAATTGCATCAAATACTCCGGTATAAGTAGCAGAGTTAGAACGGGGAGTTCTGCCGATGGGAGATTGATCAATTACGATCGCTTTATCAATCGCATTCAACCCCTTCACCGTCTCTAATTCCTTCGGGAACGGCACTTTGCGAGTGAGGTGATGTTGCAATGCTGGATAGAGGAGTTCGTTGACTAGGGTGGATTTCCCGGAACCGGAAACCCCGGTAACGCACACTAACTTACCTAAGGGAATCTCTACATCGATATGTTGGAGGTTATTACGGTAGGCGTTTTTAATAAAAAGCGATCGCCCATTTCCCCCTCGCCGTTCCCCAGGCGTTTCAATAACTCGGCGTCCCGATAAATACGCCCCGGTGAGAGAATCCTCTGCATTCAGTAATTCCTCTAAATCACCCTGAACGACAATTTCCCCCCCATGAATTCCGGCTTTAGGACCAATATCCACAATACAATCAGCCGTGCGAATCGTATCCTCATCGTGTTCCACGACAATTAACGTATTCCCCAAATCCCGCAATTTCTTCAAAGTATTCAGCAACCGCCCATTATCCCGTTGGTGCAAGCCAATACTCGGTTCATCTAATACATAGAGAACACCTGTCAACCCGGCACCAATCTGGGTGGCTAGCCGAATTCGCTGCGCTTCTCCCCCAGAAAGCGTCATCGCTGCCCGATCTAAAGTCAGGTAATCTAACCCCACATCTAAAAGAAATTGCAACCGCGCTTTAATTTCTTTCAGGGCTAAATCTCCAATTTGCGCTTGTCGGGGGGAGAGTTGCATCTGTTCGATGCGTTCCCGACTTTCCCGGATGGAAACTTCAATTAAATCCGTAATGCGATACTGTCCCAACCGTACAGAAAGAGTTTCCGGTTTCAACCGCTTTCCCTTACAAACTTCGCAAGGCTGGTCAATCAGGTAGGGTTCTAACTTCTGTTTGTACAAATCAGACGTATTTTCATCATACTGCTTTTGCAGAATCGGAATAACGCCCCGATAGCGTCGGTAATCGTTGTATTCTTCTACCCAGATAGAATTATCTGCACCGTATAGAACCACCTGTTGCTGTTCGGAGGTTAGCTGGTTCCAATGCGTCTGGAGTTCAAACCCATAAGCTTGTCCAAGGCTGTAAAGCATGGAAAGATAATAGGAATTGTCTTTATCTGACCAGGGTGCGATCGCAGCATACAAGGGTTGCTTAGGGTCAGGCACGACCAATTCTGGTGAGAAGGTTCGCAAACTCCCCAACCCGTGACAGTTAGGACAAGCACCGTAGGGTGAGTTGAAGGAAAAGAGTCGGGGGGATAATTCTTCCATGACTGCCCCATGTTCTGGGCAGGCGAAGTTTTCGGAAAAGACTAATTCTTTCGGGAGTTTCTGAGGGGAATCTTCCCCATTTCTAGGATTTTCGGTTATGCTACTAGCATGGTTGAGTGAATCCTTTGACTGTTCGGATGTATCATTTAATACCTCAACTACCGCAATTCCACTGGAACGCTTCAGACAGGTGGAGAGTGAATCTGTCAGACGTTCCTCTAGTCCTGGCTTTTTAATTAAGCGGTCAACCACCACTTCAATATTATGGGTATAATTTTTATCTAACTCAATTGAATCACTGAGTTCTCGCACCTCTCCGTCAACTCTCACGCGCACAAATCCTTCGGATGCCAGACTGGATAGCAGTTTCTTGTGGGTGCCTTTTTTACCCCGGACGACGGGTGCTAGGATGTGGAACTTGGTGCGATCGGGGAGTTCGAGAATGCGATCGCACATTTCATCGATAGTCTGAGGGGCGATATTGCGGTCACATATGGGACAATGGGGTTCGCCTGCCCGTCCAAATAATAATCGCAGGTAATCGTAAATTTCAGTAACGGTGCCGACTGTAGAACGGGGGTTATTGGACGTAGATTTCTGGTCAATGGAGATAGCCGGACTTAACCCCTCAATCGCGTCTACATCTGGCTTATCCAATTGTCCCAGGAATTGCCGCGCATAGGCACTGAGGGATTCGACGTAGCGGCGCTGTCCCTCGGCGAAGATGGTATCGAATGCTAGGGAGGATTTGCCGGAACCGGAGACACCTGTGAAGACGATTAAGCGATCGCGCGGGAGTTCCAGGTCGATGTTTTTCAGGTTATGCTGTCTGGCACCGCGTATGCGGATGGTATTCTGGCTGGTGGGTTGATGTCCGTTTGGGGATTGGCGATCCGGAATCTCGGTAGGGTGAGACATGAGGGCGACGGCGCGTAATAGTCCTTAATAATCTTAGCGCTGCGTCTTCAAGGTGGTGTTCGGCTACATGCTCTATTCACCTAACACCAATATACTCTCTGCCTCCCTATCTCCAAATTGGCTAATAATGTCAAGACTATCTCGAAGAATTTGAACAATTTTAGATGTTGAGCAATTGCCAACACGGAGATAGATAAATTTGGGAGGATGACCGTAAAGCAGACTTCGCTGATGAAAATCAGAGTCTTTGGAAACAATAACAAAATCATTGGCTTTGGCGTATTCCCAGATAATTGCATCATCAGTGTTTGTGAGTGCCAAAGGTTTAACGTGTTCTGAGTCAGGATATAAATCGATAATCTGAGCAACGATACGATCAGAGAGGTTTTTTTCTAAGAGCAGTTTCACAGGGATGCCACAAATAACTTCTTCTCACGATCAGCAGCAAAGGCAAGACAGGCTTTGATGTCTTCAGGGGTGAGTTCTGAAAAGTCCTCCAGAATTTCTGCTTCCGTCATTCCACCTGCTAGATATTCCAAGATGTCATACACTGTGATTCGCATTCCTCGGATGCAGGGTTTGCCACTGCGTTTGCCAGGTTCCAGTGTGATGATGTCGTGGTAGTTCATAATTCAAGCTGGATGATTGTTTACGTTCATAATAGTGAGCAAGATTGCACTGACCGCAAATTTTTTAAATTTACTGCTAGATCAATCCTTGTTTTTTGAGCTCAGATAAAGCATGTTCAGCAGCTCGTTTTTCAGCTTCCTTCTTGCCACGAGCTTTTCCTTCTCCATAAGGTTGATTACCAACTAAAACCGTAGCCAGATATTCTGGCTCATGATCTAGACCTCCAATCCGTTCAGTGACATACTTGGGTAGCACAGAGCCAAAATTTGCCTGTACCCACTCTTGCAATTCATTTTTTGCATCGACATTAGAACGATTTTCGATAGTTTCTTGAGGTACAGAGTCAAATAAGTCTTCAATAATGGGACGAACTGCCTCAATGTTGCGGTTGCAATCTACATAATAGGCTCCAACCACGGCTTCAAAAGAGCTGCTCAACAAATTGGGATTCTGAAATCCCCCGCTCTGAATCAACCCTTTTCCCAGTCGCATTCTGAAATCTATCCCTACTTCGATCGCAAATTTAGCAAGTTGCTTTTCATCAACCAGTGCTGCTCGTCGTCGAGTCATTTCATCTTCTGCGATTTCTGGATAGCGACTGTAGAGATAATCACCACTGATAAACGTCAGTAGAGCATCGCCTAAAAACTCCAGTCGCTCATTATGCAGTTCGCCAGGATTTTCGTTGACATAAGAGCGGTGAGTTAACGCCTGCCGCAAGAGCTTTTCATTTTGGAAACTTAACAATTTATGCATTTCTCTTCTTTCTCTCAACTTTTTCGGATGTGAATGATTTTTGATTGGTGCCTGATTCAGGCTGCAAATTGTAAACTCCTAAACCCTTGCTCAATTTGGCTCAAGAGATAAAACTCGTCGGCTGATTCCCTAAGTTTCTGACTTGTGTTTTTCTGGCACTGAGCAATCACGATCACTCGCTTATCCTTAGCCTTTAAATCACGCACTAACGGTGTGAAATCCCCATCTCCCGAAAGCAAAATTACTGTGTTGATTTCTGATTGATCGAGAACTTGTTGTCTACAGTCCTTGATCAACTTTTTGTCTGTACGATTCTTCTTTTGTTTGCAGGAAGGAACATTGATGCTCTCAAAACCTTCACACCAGAGTTTTTCTGCCAGTTTCCTGTTTTTCTCTAGTTGCCAATCTGAATAGACTTTTTTCGACGTAATGATTCCTTTCAGACAAGCAAACCCGATCACATACTGGATTTGTGCTTCAGTTCCTCTGCTATTTTGCCAGTCCCAAAAAATAACTACACGCGAATCGATTGAACCGCTTGATTGCTTGTTCATAATTGCCTCTATGTATTGTATGAGGCAGCATCAGAAAGTCAATCTATTTCTCAAGCTGAAAATTCCAGACAATTCTGGAACTGTCATTTTGGAATAGTTACCGTCTCAAACCTCGCAGTACCTCCGAACCGTGAATCACCATAGAGTTACTAACTTGACCTAGTATCTGTCTTAGATAAATATTCAGAACAATAAACACGAAAAGCAATTGAGATGAATCACTTGGATAAAGACATCCACATCAAGGACTTTTCCTATCTATTACCTGAAAGTCTGGTTGAGATAAATACCAGGGTAAGAGCATCTCAATCAGGCTTGACAAAAGGAATCAGAAGAATTTAATGTGTGGTCAAGATTTAATGTGTGGTCAAGAAAACAAGAAGTGAGAACTCGAATCATATAATCATTATCCATAG
>NZ_JADEWY010000006.1 GCF_015207375.1 Coleofasciculus sp. LEGE 07092
TTACACAACAAGCAATGGCCCAAATCGAAGAGCAGATTTACCGCTTACCAACTTTGAAAAAATGGTTCGTTGAAATCTTTTGTCGAAGTGACTAAAGTTTTGGATCATTTTTTAGTTGGAATACTCTTAGTAAAGTAAAATTTTCTTTACACCCCGCATCTGCAACCCTATTTACCCCATGCTCTGCGACTACCTAGTACAAATCCTGACGGCTCGTGTCTACGATGTCGCCCAAGAAACCCCCCTAGAATACGCCCCCAACCTATCCGCACGACTCAACAACAAACTCCTGCTCAAGCGGGAAGATATGCAGTCCGTCTTTTCCTTCAAACTGCGGGGTGCTTACAACAAAATGGCGCAACTGCCGCCAGATATGCTGGCACAGGGCGTCATTGCCGCATCTGCCGGAAACCATGCCCAAGGCGTCGCCCTTGCTGCCCGTCAGCTAGGAACCCAAGCGATTATCGTTATGCCCGTAACCACACCCCAAGTTAAAGTAGATGCTGTCAAAGCCCGTGGGGGGGAGGTGGTGTTGCAGGGAGATACCTACGATGATGCATACACCTACGCCCGTCAACTGGAAGCAGACAAAGGCTTAACCTTCATTCACCCCTTTGATGATCCCTATGTAATTGCTGGACAGGGTACGATCGGCATGGAAATTTTGCGGCAATACCAGCAACCCATCCATGCCATCTTTGTGGCAATTGGCGGTGGCGGATTAATCTCTGGAATTGGGGCGTATGTGAAACGGTTGCGTCCCGACATCAAGATTATTGGCGTTGAACCCGTGGATGCTGATGCCATGCATCAATCTCTCAAAGCCGGGAAACGGGTGCGCTTGCCGAATGTGGGTTTATTTGCCGATGGGGTTGCGGTGCGGGAAGTGGGGGAAGAAACCTTCCGTCTGTGTCAGGAATATGTGGATGAAATCATTTTGGTCGATACGGATGACACCTGTGCCGCGATTAAAGACGTATTTGAGGATACGCGATCAATTCTAGAACCAGCAGGAGCACTTGCGATCGCAGCAGCTAAAGCCTACGTCGAACGAGAACATATCCAGGGACAAACCTTAGTTGCCGTTGCCTGCGGTGCTAACATGAATTTTGATCGCCTCCGCTTTGTGGCAGAACGGGCAGAGTTTGGCGAACGCCGCGAAGCTATTTTTGCCGTTACGATTCCTGAAGAACCCGGTAGTCTGCGTAAGTTTTGTGACTGTATGGGCAAACGGAACCTTACGGAGTTTAACTATCGCATTGCTGATCAAAAAGAAGCCCATATTTTTGTCGGAGTGCAAATTCAAAACCGTGCTGATGCAGCAAAAATGGTTGAATCTTTTGAAGCTTGTGGATTCAAAACTCTGGATTTAACCGATGACGAACTGACAAAAATGCATCTACGGCACATGGTGGGTGGACATTCTCCCTTGGCTGATCATGAATTGCTTTATCGGTTTGAATTTCCCGAACGTCCAGGGGCATTAATGAAGTTTGTCGGTTCCATGAGTCCCAACTGGAATATTAGTCTGTTTCACTATCGGAATAATGGGGCAGATTATGGACGAATTGTTGTGGGAATGCAAGTGCCACCCCATGAGATGGAACAGTGGCAGGCTTTTCTCGATACGTTGGGTTATCACTATTGGGATGAGAATAAGAATCCGGCGTATAAGTTGTTTTTGGGGTAAAGACGATACAATTTTGGCAGAGTGGTAATGACACCAAATTCGAAACAATGACCAAAAAAAATCAGTTCTTTATATGATTAATTACAGAAATAACTATTAATAGTCTCACAAAACCTTTTGAATAGTTTCTGAGATATGTCCTGGAAACAAATTAATTCCTAGTGCTGATTTGAGTAAGTAGCCAAACAGCATGAGCAGAGCACTCAACATTAGGTTAATCGCAATCAACAGAATGACAGCGGCAACTACATTACCAATTTTAGCCATTCCATTCGATTCATAGCGACGCTGTTTTTTTCGCCGATCTTTCCCGACAAATAAAACGATATAGAAACGAGAGAGAACCAAGTCAACAACAAATCTAAGATCGACGATTTTAGGAGACGGTTTGGGAATAGCTTGGTCTAAGACAGAGACAATTGCCTCGAGCTGTTCTGAATTAAAACTTGATAATACATGAGGCTCTACTCGTTGCAAGTAATAGCTAGGAGTTCTTGATAAATAATCTGAGGAGTTGACTTGCTCTTTTTGAAAAAATGCTCGTTTCAACGGATTAACCTTCCTTTTGTTAAAGCAGATAGTAGGGCTTTATCAATACCCCTAGAATCAAAAACAAGGGTGAAAACTAATAACCTGAACCGGGTAAGAAACTACTATTCATAATTTGACCAAGTTTCAGCCCCAACCCAGTAACCGTTGCCAAAACCAAAAACGCTTGAACTTGGTTGGTATCAATCCGTGCCATCGCTCTCCTAGCAAACGCCAAAGTTAGCACTAACGCTAACCCCAGAAACCAGCCTAATGCTAAAGAGCCTGCCCACACTGCAATTCCACTACCGCGAACGGTTTCAGGCCAAGCATAAGCGATCGCTCCCGCCCACACCACGCCAACCACCCAAGTCACAGCAACCGCAACAGCATCCGCTCCGACTAAAGCTAAGTGCAACGTTATGAGTGTAGTTCCAGCCCAAGCAATCCAGTGAGCGTTATAGTCAGATAACAGCCAACCCACCAAGATAGACACGAAGAAGAGTGCCGTCAGATGGAACCATGAACCTTGTTTTCTGCGTAACATTAACCTAAGTAGCTTTCGATGTGTCTTTCGCTACACCTTAGCCTGCATTTAGTTGTGCTGCGATCGGGAAATCTACTGAAAAGGTATCCCCATGACTTCCTGCTTTCTTAGGGCAATCTCGGTTGAGAATTCCTCATCCTTGGGTTAGGAAATCCTTCTTTATAGTACAATTGAACTAATATAAACTAGCGGTTTGACTGTACCAAGTACCATTAGCCGATACCCTAAATCTAAATAAAACTATGTGTGGCAGATTTACTCAAACTCAATCCCCAGAGGCAATTGCCCAAGCTTTCCAATTATGCGTCCCGAAATCAAGATTATTGCTGTTGAACCCGTCGATGCTGATGCTATGTCTCAATCCCTGAAAGCCGGGAAACGGGTGCGCTTGTCGAATGTGGGTTTATTTGCCGATGGGGTAGCGGTGCGGGAAGTGGGGGAAGAAACCTTCCGTCTGTGTCAGGAATATGTCAATGAAATTATTTTAGTAGATACGGATGATACCTGTGCGGCGATAAAAGACGTGTTTGAGGATACGCGATCAATTTTAGAACCTGCTGGAGCACTTGCGATCGCGTCGCGTCACCCTTTCGATGACTCGGTACGCACAGCCGCAGCAGCAGGGATTGAAGCGATCGTGCAACCGGGGGGAAGTTTGCGGGATAAAGATTCGATTCAGGCGGCAAATGAATTGGGTTTGGCGATGGTTTTCACGGGTGTGCGCCATTTCTTGCATTAAAAAAAAGCTGAGTCGCTTGCAAGCAACCTATAAAAAAATACTTATCCCTCAATAGTGGGAGGTTAGCCGCTGACGGTATTTCCTAAGATGAGTTCACACCACTCAGCTAAGTAAAAATAGCTAAGTTTTAGAGAAGATTTGAGAGAGATGGAGATTTCGTGATATGACTGCTGGAACCAGTGGAGTCGGTGCAAGTGTGGCGGCGGCTAGAATCAGAGCGACTCAAGCATCCGGTGCAATTGTGAAAGTCAAAGCCCATGAGTTTCTAACAATCCTCAAACAAGCCGAAAATCCTCTGGTTGTATCCTCAGCATTCTGGTTATTTGGAACCAAGTATCAGTATTTGACAGGGTATAAAGGTCTGATTTTTTACGCCGACTCCGATACTCGATTACCCCTTCCTGGCGATATTGAGTTAGTCGAAGCTGAAAAAATATGGGTTCCGCGTTAAGGTTAGACATTAACGGCGCTTGAGCGCTAGAGTCAGTCCATCAGCAATTGGCACCAAACTCAGCGCCACTCGTTCATCCTGAGACAATTTTTCGTTAAACGCCCGAATTGCTTGCGTATTGTTGTCTTGTACCTGGGAATCGGCAACTCGTCCCGACCAAAGCACGTTATCAATAGCAATTAAACCACCAGGGCGAATTAACTGGAGCGATCGCTCATAGTAACCCGGATAATTCTTTTTATCGGCATCGATAAAGGCAAAATCAAAGGTTTCTGCAAGCCCCGCCGCTAATAACTCGTCTAACGTCTCAAGGGCTGGTGCTAATCGCAACTCTACTTTATGAGCTACCTCAGCCTTTTCCCAATAGCGACGAGCAACAGCAGTATACTCCTCACTCACATCACAGGCTACTAGTTTGCCATCAGCAGGCAGAGCCAGCGCCACCGCCAGAGAACTGTAACCCGTAAAAACTCCAACTTCTAAGGTTTTTGTAGCCCCCATAAGCTGAACCAGCAACGCCATGAATTGACCTTGTTCTGGTGCAATCTGCATCACAGCATTGTGGTAGCCAAGGGTTTCTTCGCGCAACTGTCGGAGAATCTCCGGTTCCCGCAACGAAACGGATAAGAAGTAATCGTAGAGCTGATTATCTAAGCCAAAAGTCTTTTTGGACATCGCGGAGCCTGAAAATGAAAGATACCGATCCCGATTCTACCCTTGGAGATTAGCATGCATCGAGCTGCACCATTGATAATTCGCGTTATTTTAATAGCAGTACTAGCAATTACCCTAACCGCTTGTGGCACGAGTACTCCCCCTCTGAGTCTAGCACCGGGAAAATCCCTCGTGGAAAAAGCGATCGCCCTCCAAGTCAAGCAAACCCAACAGCAGCTTACTCAACAACTGCAATCCTCTTTATCCAATATTGACATTACTGGGGTGAAGCTCAAGCAACTCGAACCTCTATTCCTAGGGAATTTACCCACCTACCGCATCCGGGGAACCTACAGCCTTAGCATCAAGCTACCCACACAACAGGTAACTCAATCCCATAATGCCTTCGATGTCTATCTCCAACGGCAAAAAGAAGGTAAAACCTGGCGTTTGGCAATTCCCCAAGAAAATAGTGAGGGTGTGCCAAGGAACTGGCGTACCTACTTAATTGCTTGGTAGTCAGTTATAGCATTTCCTAGCATCATGAGGTACATTGAGTTTTCTTACCTACTCCCCACTCCCTAAACTCCAGGGTATTGTACCTCACCAGATAGAGAAACCCAGGACAGCTTATACCTATGGTATGATTTTGTGCTTACCGATAATAAGGCAAGATGTGAATTAAAACCATTCTCCACTCAGTAAGGGCACTTTAGAATCCCAAAAGCATGAAAGTTGCCGTCTTCAGCACCAAATCCTACGACCAAAAGTTTCTCGAAGCTGCCAATACTCACTACAATCACGAACTGGTCTTTTTTGAACCCCGTCTGACTAACGATACAGCACCCCTGGCAGCCGGATTCCCAGCCGTCTGCGTGTTTATCAACGACGAACTTAATCAGAAAACATTGCAAGTTCTCGCTGCCGAGGGAACGAAACTAATTGCTACTCGTTCGGCTGGTTTCAATCAGGTGGATCTTAACGCCGCCAATCAGTTAGGGATGAGTGTCGTGCGCGTTCCTGCTTATTCACCCTATGCCGTTGCCGAACATACAGTTGGACTAATTTTAACCCTCAATCGCAAGATTCATCGTGCCTACAACCGAGTACGAGATGGTAATTTTTCTTTAGACGGATTTATCGGATTCGACTTGCACAGTCGCACAGTCGGAATTATCGGCACGGGTAAAATTGGATTCATCGTAGCACAAATTTTAAAAGGATTTGGCTGTCAGTTGCTCGGTTACGACGTCTATCCCAATGCCGATGCCGAAGCACTCGGGATGAAGTATGTAGAATTGCCTGAACTGTTCGCCGCTTCAGATATTATTTCTCTCCACTGTCCTCTAACCCCCCAAACCTATCATCTTATTAATGCTCAATCCTTAGAGCAGATGAAACAAGGCGTCATGCTGATTAATACGAGTCGAGGGGCGCTAATTGATACAACCGCCGTCATTGATGCTCTCAAATCACGGCAAATTGGCTATCTCGGGTTGGATGTCTACGAGCAAGAATCAAATTTGTTCTTTGAGGACTTGTCTGAAGAAGTTATTGAGGACGATGTTTTCCAACGCCTGCTAACCTTTCCTAATGTGCTGATTACGGGTCATCAAGCCTTTTTTACTGAAGAGGCTCTGAAGAATATTGCTGACACAACTTTATCTAACATTACAGACGTAGAATCGGGGCGTCCTTGTCCAAACGAAGTTAGAGCCAAGGGTGTTCTCAAAAGCAAATAAAACTATTATGCAGACTTTATATAATTTACCTTAAACATCCTATAATCTAAGATCGGGGGTTTGCCCAGATCAGTTTTACCAATCTCATGACGATCTAAAATTGATCTGACAGAATCAATGATGATTGGTAATTGTAAAGGGCATAGCGGCGCTCTTCCCCAAAAAGTCTGGTGGATAGGGGGAATTCCACGGGTTGGACATTAAGAAACATTTCATTCGGTCTTCTAGAGCCAGTTGTTCATTCCACCCTCTTGCTAGAATATTCTTTTCGCGCTAGTATAGCGACTTGCTTTCTTTATATCAATATATCAATGAGAAAAACCCGACTCAACCTTATCCTTGTTTAAGTAGTTTTAACGGTTGAATGAACAGGATGGCGGACTAAGTCTGCCAATATGTCACGATTGAAACTGTATCTTAATTCTATGGGCGATTCTCCTTTAAAAGTTCTTGCCTTAATACCCGTCCTAGGTTAGGATAGCTACCTTAATCCATTGCATCAGGGACTCTACTGAATTGTACTGTTTAGAATTTTCATTTCAAACTTCTGTAAAGGATTGAAGCGTTTTGAGATAGGATGTACAACGTCTTCCCTCAAAAATGCTAAACGATGGTCATTGATTCTAAACTTCAAGGGAAATGTTTGTCAAAAAATCCCTAGACAAGCCCTTTCCCCAAATGTCTAAAAACCAGAGTGCATTCTAGGGTGCTGCCTGCTCATGAAATCTCTAACTCAGCAGTTAGAAAGCTGTAAGCTTTTACTAACTGTTCTTCTCAGTGTTTCCTTTTTCACCGGGGCTTCGTCGGTTACGGCGAATGAAATTAAAAATCAAGCCTCGGCGTCTGGCGATAACCTGCCCGATATTGTTAACTCAAATGAAACTTCGCTAGTTGCCGGTCAAGCAGCGTTAGAACTGATTAAAACAGCAGATCGGGCGGCGGCTGAACCGGGCGATACCATTGTTTATCGCCTCGCCCTGAAAAACACGGGTGAATCGTCTGCCAACACTCTCGTCATCACCGATACGCTGCCCTTGGGCTTGCAGTATTTGCCAGAGTCATTACGAGGCGCAATCGGAACGGGAACCACTACAACTCCCGTGGATTTGCCCCCAGCCACCCAATCGAATCGAACCCTCACTTTTACCTATCCCAGGCTAGAGCCGAATCAGACGCTGACGATCGTCTACGCTGCTGTGGCGACACCAGATGCCATTCGGGGAGATGGTAGAAACGTAGCTCAGGAGAGTCGGAGCAATATTGCCACCTTTGAGGTGCGAATTCGTCCTGGAATTCTCTCAGACTGCGGCACTATTGTTGGGCGAGTCTTTGTCGATAAGAACTTTGACGGCGAACAGCAACGTGGGGAACCGGGAGTGCCAAATGCCGTGATTTATATGGATAACGGCAACCGCATTACCACCGATGCCAACGGCTTGTTCTCCCTCGCTAACGTTATTGCCGGTCATCGCGTTGGCACCCTAGATTTAAGCAGCCTGCCAGGATACAGTCTCGCTCCCAATCTCTACTTTATTGAAGGCAACAGTCAGTCTCGCTTAGTGCGACTCCAACCGGGTGGACTCGTGCGGATGAACTTTGGGGTGACACCTGCCTATGGGGAGGAACAACTATGAACAACAACAAAGGCAACTGCCAAAGGACGATTTCCCAAGCGATCGCTAACTTAAACAATTTTTCCTTACCCAAAAGTATTCTCCGTTACTGTTTACTAGGCAACGGCTGGTTTCCTTCTCTTACCCTGGGGCTACTCGTAACCGTGTTGGCACTCATCGGGACTCTACCTGCTGCTCAAGCCGATGAAGGCAACTTAGACGTGGGAGAATCAGAAAGCGCGGCAACGGATTGGGTAACGGATGTAACGGCTGAATTAGAGGGTTCATCAACGCCAGTCGCTCTGGATACGGCGGCTATCTCATCCGCAACAATTGAGCAGGAGACGACAGCCGCAACTTCTCCCGACGACTCACTGGCAGCAGAATCTGATAGCGCCCCCGTAGATACCCATTCAGGTACGGCGGAGTTATTGGTGAATGAAAGAGATACCCCATCCAATCTAGAAGAAATAGACTTGCCCACCCGTGAGCGATTACTAGACAAGCAACAAGAGGAATTTCCCACAGAGGCAGAACCAACAACGGATACACTGGCACCCGACGAAGTTCGCATTCTTGCTCCCCAACCCGGAGTGATTGGCGATCGCGCAACCAACCTCATCATCCAGTACAACGCTGACTCTCAAGTTCAAGTTAACGTTAACCAACAACCCCTCAACCCCGATACGCCCACCACTACCGAGGTAGACGAAACCCAAAATATTATTACCCAGGTTTGGTACGGCATCGAACTCAAAGAGGGAGACAATACCATTACGGTATCAACGGGTGAAGGTTCTCCTGCCAGCGTTCAGCTTACTGTCAAGCCAACTGCGGTTGAACTAACCCTCTCCCCAGTCGGCGATCCCCGTGTGCCTGCGGATGGTCGCTCTATTATCACCCTAGAGGGCAGAATTACCAACGAAAACGGCGAACAGATTGCAGAAGATGCCGTTGTCACCCTCACGGCAGAGGTGGGAACCTTTGTCGGTGCTGACTACGACGACGACCAACTGGGATTTCAAATACTGGCTAAAAACGGGCAGTTTAGCGCTCGGTTGCAGTCCGGGTTAGACGCTCGGAAAGTCCGCATCCGGGCGGCAATTGAGACATTAGGTGCCGAATCCGAGGTGGACGAAACCATCATCGGACCCTCAACGGGGTTCTCCTCTGAAACCATTGAAGCCTATACCCAAGTCGAATTCGTCACCCACCTGCGCCCGTCCCTCGTCAGTGGCTTTGTCAATCTGCGCATCGGACCCAGTGGCACGAACTATTGGGGGAGTCGCCGGGATTTTCTCAGCCCAGATAATATCGATGAAGGAACAGAAATCGATTTAAGCAGTGCTATTTTTGCAACCGGTCGAATTGGGGAATGGTTATTTACTGGAGCCTTCAACACCGAGCATCCCCTCAACGAAACCTGCGATGGCATCACACGGCTATTTCAAGGACCCCAGTTTTGTGAACAACAATATCCGGTTTACGGCGATAGCTCCACCACCGATTACCTAACCCCCTCCACCGATGAAGTGTACTTGCGCTTTGAGCGTACCTCCGCCGTTCCTGGAGCCGAACCCGACTACGGGATGTGGGGAGACTACCACACCACCGAACTCAGCCGAGCCTCCCAATTCTACACGGCAACCGCCAGAGCCTTGCACGGGTTCAAGGGCAACTACAACCTCGGCAACCTGCAAATCACCGCCCTCTATAGCCCCGATGTGGAAGGATTCCAGCGTGACACGATCGCCCCAGACGGCACCAGTGGTTACTACTTCGTCTCCCGCCGCCTCCTGATTCCTGGCAGTGAAACTCTCTTCGTAGAATCTGAAGAACTTAATCGCCCCGGCACCGTTGTGGAACGGCAACGCCTCAGTCGCGGTGCCGACTACGAAATAGACTACGACCGGGGCAGCATCCTATTCCGCCGTCCCATCCGGCAAGTGGAATTTGACCCCTTCGGCAATACCCTCGTCAAGCGGATTGTTGTGACTTACCAATACGAAGCCGATGACGATACGAATATCTACGGCGGGCGATTGCAATACAACTTTTCCCAGGAATTCGAGCAAGAAAGTTGGGCAGGGGCAACCTATCTGACAGAAGACCAAGGGATACAGGATTTTGAGCTTTACGGGGCTGACTTTTTCTTTCCCCTCGGTTCTCAGGGGCGCATCGTCGGGGAATACGCCCACTCCAGCAATGAATCCCCCTTCCTCGGCACTGTCACCGGTAACGCCTATCGCCTAGAAATCTCCGGCACACTATCTAGCGCCATCAACGCCAATGCCTACTACCGCTCGGTTGAAGAAGGCTTTGCGAACAATGCGACAACGAGCTTCACTCCCGGACAAACCCGTTACGGAGCCAACGTCACTGCCCAACTTAGCTCAACTACCAATGTTTTAGCCAGTTACGACCACGAAGACAATTTCGGCACAGCTCCCCAAGAACTAGACGAATTTGAGGTCTTTGACTTATTTAATCCCGGCAATATCTTTAACCCAGGTGTAGAAGCTGTTCCTGGTAGCCTCTTTAATAACAGCCTTACCACCATTCGTGCTGGAGTTCAACAAAAAATTGGCAGATCTGATTTAACGGTCGAATACGTTAATCGCTCCCGCGAAGACCATGCTAACAACACCTTCGACAGCAACGCCAGTCAATTTGTCTCCCGCCTGAATGTGCCGATTACCAATTCCCTCGCATTTCGGGCGCAAAACGAGTTGAACTTGAGCGACGATGAAGACCCCCTTTACCCCAGCCGCACGACCTTGGGTTTAGATTGGGATGTCTATCCAGGTGTTACCCTGCGCCTCGCGCACCAGTTCTTTGATGGCGGACTGCTCGGTGACAACTCGATTACTACCCTCGACACGCTCATGGAGCAGCAATGGGGAGAAAATACCACCCTCACCTCTCGTTATTCAATCATCAGTGGATTGAATGGCATCAGGGGTCAGCAGGCAGTTGGACTAAATCACCGCTGGGTTGTTGCTCCTGGACTGCGTATCAACTTTGGTTACGAACGCATCGCTAATGATATTTTCGGTGAAACTGCCGCAAGCGATCGCTTCCCCTACCCCTACGCCGTCGGTCAAAGTTCGTCCGCTTTAGGACTCTTTGAAGGGGAATCCTACAGCGTTGCTGCCGAATATACTCCAAGTCCTGATTTCAAAGCATCGGCTCGGTTTGAACACCGCGACAATTCCAGTGGCGACAATACCGTCTTTTCTGCCGCCGCCGCTGGTAAAATTTCCCCCGCCCTCACCGCCTTATTCCGCTACCAACAAGCGAGTGGCGCGAACCAACTCTTGGAAGGGTTGGGAGATACAGCGAGTTTGAAACTAGGAATGGCGTACCGCAATCCCTATGATGATCGCTTTAATGCCCTACTCCGCTACGAGTATCGTAAAAATCCCTCCACCATTCCAGACTCCCTCCTGTTTGACAGCGGCACAGGCTCCAGAGATCATGTTTTTTCAGCAGAAGGAATCTATGCCCCCAACTGGCGCTGGGAGTATTATGGCAAATTTGCCCTCCGTAACAGCACCACCGATTTAGCCGAAGATTTCAGCAACAGCAGCACCATCTATCTGGGGCAGCTACGAGCAACCTATCGCCTAGGATACCGTGTGGATTTAGCAGTAGAAGGGCGCTGGATTGGACAATCTTCGGTAAATTTCGACGAATGGGGTTGGGCGGTGGAAGGCGGTTACTATGTAACACCCGATTTACGGGTGGGCGTTGGCTACAGCTTTGGCAGCGTGGATGACCGCGATTTCAGTGGCTTTCGCTCCGAAGGCGGACCCTACTTAAGCGTAACCTTTAAGGTGAATGAACTCTTAGATGGCTTTGGACGGCAAAAAGTCGTGCCACCTCAGCAGCAGGAATCTGTTGTGCAACCTGTGGCTGGAACCAATCCGGCGATGACAATAATCCCCTTATCCCAATTTCCCTTAATGGTGTCACACGACCGATCTGCCCAACCCTCTTTACTCAGAGAGGAGCTGCGGCAGAGCGAAGGGAACCATACCAACAACTTGCACTCATTCGGTGTTCTATCCATTTCCCCTATTTCGGACCAACCAGCGGAACCTCTTCGCGCAACGCGGTATCAGGAGCAGTGAGCAGTGAGACTTGTAGACTTCGATAAAACTCTAACCCTTCGGCAATGCTCAGGAGACACCCTTCGCCTCCTTCGTCAGTGGCAGGGATATTGTGTAGGACTGGGTATTTTGAGTCTTTTAACCCTTCCCTATTTAGCCACTGCGCTTCGAGAAGACTTCGGCGTGACCCTTCGACAAGCTCAGGGCGGAGACGCTCAGTCGAACGCCTCAGCGACCACCCAGCCGAATAATGTTGTAGTTGTGGTGAATAGTAACCAAGATGGCGAGATTCAGCCCGATCAGGGGTTGACCTTGCGGGAAGCGATCGCCATTGTTAACGGTGAGTTGGGTGTCGAGCAGTTAAGCGCTGCCGAAAAAGCCCAGATTACCCCAGGTAATACCACCTCCCGGATTGAGTTCAATTTACCCCCCGACCAAACCACCATCCGCCTTGAGGAAATACTGCCCCCCTTGGCACGTCCGGGACTCGTTGTGGATGGCACAACTCAACCGGGGTACGACGCCACCCAATCTCCTACCGCTGAAATTGCGATTCCCACTCCTGTAGTAGCGATCGCGCCAGCACCGGATCGTCAGATTTTACGGGGCTTGACAATTGTCGCCGATAATGCATCGGTGCGAGGATTGAGTATCTACGGGTTTAAAACGTTGCGAGATGCAACCCTCAGTACACCCCCCGCTGATATTTTCATCGCCCACGCCTCACCCCCTCCAGATATCAGCGAGCAGTACCCCCCCAATCGAAACTTTCCCTTCTATGAAAGCAACGTTCCCCCCAAGAACGTAACGATTGAGTTCAATTGGTTGGGCATCACTCCCGATGAGGAAATGCCGGACTCCTTATCCGCCTTCGGAGTATCTGTATTTAACAGTGTGGGAACCACCATCCGACGCAACCGCATCGCCAACCACGAGGGCAGCGGCATTATTACCTCAGTGCGTGCCAACACCTTATTAGTAACAGAAAACATTATTGTAGGTAACGGGATTGCAGGTATGCCCGATGCCATACGCTTAGAGGGAATCATTAATGCGTCGCAGATTACAGGGAATTTGATTTGCGGCAACGATGGCAGTGGGGTGTATTTGTTTAAACCGGAGGGTGATGTGCAGATTCGGGATAACCAAATCGTCTATAACGGCAGACGCCTGCGTCGGGCTGCGGTTTACCTGATGGGGGACAATCACCAAGTAACGGGCAACCAAATTGGTTATCAGACAGGACCTGGGACTGTGGTAGCGGCTTATCCAAACAGTCTGGGTAACATTATCGTCTCCAATAGCTTTGGTGAACTCGACGGTCTGAGTATTGACCTGAACACCCAGCAGCACGTCGAACCCTTCCACTTTCAACGGGGCGATGGAGTCAATCCCCCCCGCAAGTCCCGTTACCAGCGTTCGACTGAGCGTCTCCGCCCTGAGCTTGTCGAAGGGTCACGCCGAAGTCGTCAAACCACGGGTAATGCAGGGATTAATGCCCCAGAATTTGCCTCTAGGGAGTTTGTGGCATTGGGTTCTCAGGTTGAGGTGTTTGGTCAAGCCGATCCAGATTCAACGGTGGAACTGTATCGGGTTATTGAAAATACTGCCATTCCCTACGGTCCGTTGAATGTACCTCTTGATACCGTTGCCACGAATGAGGATGGGCGATTTAGTGCTGTGTTTGACACCTTGCAGCCTGGAGATAGGGTGAGTGCGATCGCCACTCATCCCCAGTATGGGACATCTGAACCGGCACTGAATGCGATGATCACGTCCTTGGACGGTAGCCCCCTACCCGCAGAAAATCCAGTAACACCCGTGACACCAACCCCCGTGATTCCCCAATGCACCTCTCAAGCGGAACCCCCAGCACCACCGGAACCCCCGCCCCCGCCGCCAGAACCCTTGACACTGCGAGTACCCAGAAATGTCCATTTTGCCCTCGACCGTTCTGATATCAGTCCTGCCAGTGCAGAAGTACTCGACCAAATTGCAGCAGTTCTCCAGCAATATCCTTTCCTAACTATTGAACTACAAGGTCACACCGACCCCCGCGCCAGTGCAGCGTATAACCAAGCCTTGGCAGAACGTCGGGCGCTATCGGTGCGGAATTACCTGTTGCGTCAAGGTATTGCACCAGAACGGATGATGATTCGTTCCTTTGGGGAAAGCCAACGCCGCACGATGGGAGATGATCCGGTTGATTATGCACGCGATCGGCGGGTTGAGATTATTTTCCAGGATCTTAGGGGGTTGGAGATTATTTTTGAGACTCAAGAAACGGACTTGCAAATTGAATCAACAGGTAGTGACGAGTAATTACCTTACTACGATACTTCAATCATCCCTCCTCTATCGCTCTTTTACCTTTTAGCTAGTGGTAGCTTGCACCAATGTTCTGGCTTGGGATAACGTTCTGCTTCTTCTCTCTCTACTGTTAATAATTTAGCCATGAAGCCCTATTTTAGACATCTTTTAATGAAGCGAAAAACCACCATTATTGAAAAATACCAAATTTGGTTAACTGCTTCACGAAATCGCTGGCTTAGATTTATAAGTTTAGCGACAATGGTTGCTTATTTAGTCATAAATTTCGGGTATTCACTGCCTACATTTGCACAAATTAGTATGCTGCCTTGTGATGGTACACTTTATATTAGTCAAGCAGCAACTGCAACAGATTTTACTCGATTAAGAGTTCTAGATGGTAATACTTTTACGCTAAGTCCTGGTTCTGGTACAGCAGGTATTCAGTACAATGGTATGGGCTTTAATGTTCAAGATGGGTTTATTTACGGCATTCAGCCAGACCAAAATTCTGCAAATTTTAAGACAGTTTATAGAATTGGTGAAGATGGGATACCTGTATCATTAGGAATCCCCCAAATTGATAACAGTAACCCTAATTTTGACCAAAACGAGAAAGACGACTTTAATTCTACGAATGCCAGATTTTTTGCCGGTGATTTTGATGATAATGGAACGTATTTAGTTTACGCTGCCCGATTAGGACGGATATATAAGATTGACCTTACATCAAGCCCACCTCAGGTACAAGACTCTGTACAATTGGGCGGTGAATTTACTTTTGATACCACTAATCAACCAAATAATGACTTTGCGGACTTAGCGTTTAACCCAGTTGATGGCAAGCTCTATGGTGTTAATACAGGTCTTAGAGAATTAGCTTCTATCGATCCAAATACTGGCACTGTTGACTATTTAGTTGCTGCACCAACGCCAGGTTCCCAAGAAAATCCTTTTGGTGCAGTGTTCTTTGATGCACGAGGACGATTTTTTGCCTACGAAAACGGAGTGCCAAATTCACAACAGGGTACTTTGTATCGGATTGATAACCTTAGTAGCCCAATCTTCCAAGAACTTGGTAATGCTGATGGTGTTTCTTTCAATGATGGGTCGGCTTGTGCCTATGCACCAGTTATTGAAAAAACTGTTTCCCCGGCAACAGTTAACGCTGGCAATATAGTCACTTATACTTACACTGTTTTCAATCAGACTGATCTTCAAGTTAATGATGTAACCTTCACTGACAGACTGCCTCCTATACCTAACCCTCTAGACGGGCGCACATTTGTAGAGGGGGGGGTGTCTCCTCCCAATCCTCTAGGAGGAACTGTAACAGGTCTAGGTACAGGAACTTTGCAAATTACAGGTATGACTGTCCCAGCTAGAACGCAGACTTCATTCACTGTGCAAGTTCAGATACCCCTTAACCTAGATGGACTCCCAGGCACATTTCTCAACCAAGGGACGATTAACGGAACAGTAGGTGGGACAACAACTAGCGCTCAGTCCGATGAACCAACTACACCTTCATTCCCCGACCCAACACCGTTAACAGTCAATCCCAACCCTGTTAACTTAGTCCCTAGTAAGACAGTGGAACCCATCGATAGCAATGGGAATGGTGCAGCCGATCCCGGTGAACAACTTCGCTACACCATCACTATTCAAAATACAGGTACTGGCACATCAACCAATACCATTCTTACCGAAGACATTCCAGCCAATACCACCTATGTACCCAGTAGCACTGCATTAAATGGAAATGCTGTTTCTGACGTGGGTGGCGTTATGCCATTTGTGGCTGGTGGTTTAGTTAACAGTCCTGGTGAACCTGCTGGAACTATCAATCCTGGAGAATCAGCTACTGTTCAATTCCGAGTCACAATTAACAATCCCTTACCACCAGGGGTCACTGAAATTAACAATATAGCGACAGTGACCAGTGACCAAGTGGAAACCCCCGTATCAACTGATAATCCTGATACACCAGGGAATCCTAATGATCCAAATAGTCCAGAAGACCCAACTACTGTTCCCATTGGTGGGGGAAGTACACCTGTAGCTCCGACAATTAACAAGTCGGTAAGTTTTCTCAGAGACAATGATAACGGTGGGAGTCTCACAATCGGTGATGATGTTGAATACAAAGTTATCGTCCGAAACCCTAGCAGTACTCAGGCGATCAATAATGTAGTTGTTAGCGATATTGTTCCCATTCAGGTGCGTGTATTGCGGGATGCTTCTAACTTCATTAATATCGATGCACCTGCTAACTCAGGATTTGCTCTTGCCCCAACATTTCCCAATACAAGTTTCGATGGCACAGGGAATGCAATTCCGTTTACCAATGGTGGAACCCTGCCTCCTGGAGAAGAAGTAACCATAACCTATAACGCTAGGATTTTACCCGGAGCGGCAAGTCCAATTACTAACCAAGCGTTAGCCAATTATGCAGGGGATGGCGGTAATCCCATTCGCTCAGATGCCAGCGATTCCACTAACCCCACTCAACCCGGTTCTGGAAACAATCCTGGTAATCCCGATCCAAATGGTAATGTAAACCAACCCAATGATAGTCCCAACGATCCTACTATTGTTAACTTCGCCACACCTGTCAATCCTGCAGGAACCAAATCGGTTCGTCTCTCTCAAGATACCGATGGCAGTGGCTCGTTAAGTACGGGTGATATTGTTGAGTACACGATCACATATACCAACTCTGACCCATCGACAGATATCAACAACTTCCAAGCGACTGACAGTATAGACACTAATGGCTTGAGGTTTGTTAGTGGCAGTTACAGTTTCACGGCTACTCCTGGAACAACAGTAGGAGCAAACACTAACTACAATGGCACAACTAACCCTAACCTCAATACACCAGGCATTCTGGCAAGGGGAGGGGGTCAAGTAGTAATTCAGTATCAGGCGGAAGTCATAGCAGGCCCTGGCGTCCCGATTCGTAACCAAGCCATTGCTAACTTCACAGATAATACAGGCGATCGCTCTGTACCGACCGATGCCATTCAAAAACCGGGAGATTTACCGCAAACCAATAATGGTGGTGATCCGAATAATCCACGTTTTGATGACCCGACGGTGTTAACTGTCGAGGAACCGATGACGCCCACACGTCCTGTTGCGAATAAGTCAGTGCGTTTCTTGAGAGACAACGACAACAGTGGGACTCTCACCATTGGTGATGATATTCAGTACACAATCATCGTCCGCAATCCCAACCCAACTCGGACTTTGAATAATGTAGTCCTGAGCGAAATCCTTCCCATTCAGGTGCGAGTCTTGCGCGACAGTTCTAACCCAATTACGGTCGATGCAGGTTTTTCTCTCAACCCTAATTTACCGATTAGTAGTTTCAACGGTACAGGTAATCCCATTCGCTTTACCAATCCGGGCACATTGCCGCCAACAGGTCAAGTCACTCTCACTCTAAATGCCCAAATTCTACCAGGGGCAGCTAACCCCATTACCAACCAAGGACTCGTTAATTTCGAGGGAGATGGAGGAAATCCCGTCCTCACAGATGCTAGCGACACCTCTAACCCCACACAACCGGGTTCTGGAAACAACCCTGGAAACCCTCGTCCTGTTGGTGAAGGGGGTAATGTGAACCAACCCAATGATGGTGCCACTGACCCCACAATTCTCAACTTTGTCAGTCCTGTTACCCCCACAGGTAGTAAATCTGTTCGTCTGGTTGTCGATGCTGATAACAGTGAATCGGTAACGACAGGTGATACCCTTGAGTACACCATTATCTACACCAATCCTGGAGCCAATGCCCCCATTACTAACGTCTTAATCTCTGACCAAATCGAAGCTGACAAGGTGAGTTTTGTACCCGATAGTTATAACTTCCGGCGTGTCGATGGCAGTGGATCAGCCGGGAATACTACGGTACAGGGTAATCCCAGTTTCAATGGCACGACGGATCAAAACCTCACTGATCCCAACAATCGAGGACAACTAGGGACTAGTGGGGGTCGAGTCATAATAATGTACAGCGTCAGAATCACCGCTGGGGCTGGAACACAAATTCAAAACCAAGCCACAGCCCAATCAAACGGCGGTTCTGTAGACTTCTCTCTCACCGATGCCCTTTCAGGGTTAGGAGATGATGGGACGCCAGATTTGCCCCAAACCAATGATGATGGAATTAATCAAGGCAACCTTTCTGGTACTGGTGATGATGACCCAACCCTTGTGACGGTTGGCAGTCCTGGCAGTCCACGTCTGCGGTTAGTCAAACGAATTACCAATATTACCCGAGACGGTGTACAGGTCAGTGGTATTAACTTCAATAGCTTTATTGATGATCCGACCAATGCCGATGACGATGTACCGGGTTGGAATCAACGCCCGCCAGTGGGAATTGTCCAGTTAGGAGCAGAAAATAATCTGCAAAGCGGTGATGAGGTTGAGTACACCATCTATTTCTTGTCGGATGGTGGAACTGGACTCAACGGCATCCGGCTTTGTGACGCAATTCCAGAAGGAACATCTTTTATGCGTGATAGTTTTACATCAGGTCAAGGGATTGTTCTGAATCGAAGCGGAAACAATACCTCCTTGACCAATGCATTAGATACTGACCTAGGAACCTTTTTGTCAGAACTAACTCCCGCCAATCCTCCCTGTCCGAGCAGCAATAACCCCAATGGCTCAGTATTGGTAAACATCGGAAATATTCCAACCACAGCTCCTGATAATGTTGGTTTTATCCGCTTCCGCGCCAGAATTGATTAGCACATCGCCCAATGGGACGCCTTTGAATGCAACTCGGTAAGCTATTCCACAGCCTTCCTTGCACCAGCTAGGATGGGCTTTTCAGCCAATCCTACAAGAGCTTTAACAAAAACAATAATGCAAACTAGATGTGGAGGAGCTTATAACTTCGACGGTTGCTAGAGGTTTAATGATGAATGACACAGAAAGCTCGCGATCGATCACTGAGTTCAAAGAGCAGCAGCGAACTGAGGAAGAATGGGTACAAGTCGAGGAAAAACTGCGAGAGAGCGAAAGACTCTTTCATGCTATCTTCGACCAAATGTTCCAGTTGATGGCAGCACTGCAACCAGATGGCACCTTATTAGCCGTCAATCGAACAGCGCTTCACTTTATTGGCACTCAAGCGGACGATGTTGTGGGGCGTCCGTTTTGGGAGACGCCGTGGTGGACTCAGGCACCTGAACATCAAACTCTCTTGCAAGAAGCGATCGCTACTGCGGCTGCGGGTGAATTTGTTCGCTATGAAGTTGAACTCTACAGAGCTGATGGGAAACTCGTAACGATCGACTTCTCCCTCAAGCCGATCCAAGATGAGACTGGCGTTGTAATTTTACTCATTCTAGAAGGTCGAGATATCACTCAGGCAAAGCAAACAGAAGACGCCTTGCGCCAGAGTGAAGAAAACTATCGTTCTGTTGTTGAAAGCATCAAAGAAGTTATTTTCCAAACCGATGCAGCGGGTTTATGGATATTTCTCAATCCCGCTTGGACAGACATTACCGGGTTTACCCTAGGAGAGAGCATTGGTACAAACTTTATTGACTACATTCATCCTGATGAGCGCCAGCGCAATCAAGAACTCTTTCAACCCTTAATTGAACGTCAAAAAGAATCTTGTCGCCATGAAGTTAGATACATGACCAAAGATGGCGGCTATCGCTGGATGGAGGTACACGCTCAATTAACCTTGGCTCCTGATAATACTATTACAGGAATATCCGGCACCCTGAGAGATATTACCCATAGTAAATGGGCAGAGGAAAAACTCCAAGAAAGCGAACGAAAACTGCGTCAAATTATCGATTTAGTTCCTCATTTAATTTTTGCAAAAAATAAAAATGGACAATTTATCCTTGCTAACCAAGCTGTTGCCGAGGCTTACGGAACCTCTGTAGAAAAACTCCTCACCAGTAAAGATGAAGACTTTGTAGCATCCATTGAAGATGCTCACCGATATCGAGACGCTGACTTGCAAGTTATCAATAGTGGACAGCTCAAACATATTCCCGAAGAAACAATAACAGATGCTCACGGGAAGATTCGCATTTTACAAACCACAAAAATTCCCTTTTTTGTAGCAGGTTCAGATGTACCTGCAGTCTTGGGTGTCTCCATTGATATTACTCAACGTAAGCAAGCCGAAATTGCTCTTCAAAAGCAGCTCATGCGGACGTTGTTGCTCAAACAAATTACTCAAGAAATTCGCCAAAGTTTAAACACGAAAGAAATTTTTAAAACCACAGCTACTCAAATTGGTCAGGCATTCCGTGTCAATCGCTGCGTGATTTATACCTACCTCACCGAAGCCACTCCATCTATTGCATTTGTTGCTGAATATCTAGAAAAAGAACAGGAATCGATTTTTGACTTAAATGTTCTTATTGCTGGTAATCTCCACGTCCAGCAACTGTTAAAAAAAGACCGAGCCATTTCCTCTCCTGATGTCTACACCGAACCCCTCCTGCAAGGGGCGGAACCGCTTTGTAGCCGCGCTAGACTGAAGTCAATGTTAGCCATTCGTACCTCCTATCAAGGAGAACCCAATGGTTTAATTGGTTTACATCAGTGTGACTCGTACCGCCACTGGAATGATGATGAAATTGAGTTACTTGAAGCCGTCGCCGATCAAGTGGGAATTGCGATCGCTCAAGCTCGCCTCCTCGAACAAGAAACCCATCAGCGCGAACTTTTAACCGAGCAAAATATAGCGTTGGAGAAAGCTAGACAGACAGCGGAAGCCGCAACTCAGGCGAAAAGCGAATTTTTAGCAACCATGAGTCACGAAATTCGCACGCCGATGAATGCCGTGATTGGCATGACTGGACTCTTACTCGACACTGCACTAACGTCCCAACAGCGTGATTTTGCAGAAACGATTCGCAGTAGCGGAGATGCGCTCCTCACCATTATCAACGATATTCTTGACTTCTCTAAAATCGAGTCCGGTAAGTTGGAGTTAGAGGAACAACCCTTTGAACTACGCACCTGTATCGAAGAATCCCTCGACTTACTCACTGCCAAAGCCACTGAGAAAAATCTGGAATTGGCATACCTATTCGCTCCCCAAACCCCAAACCTAATCATGGGGGATGTCACCCGACTACGGCAAATCTTAGTTAATTTGGTGGGTAACGCCGTTAAATTTACCCCTGAAGGGGACGTTATCGTTTCCGTGATTGCCTGGAAATTGGAGCATGAGGAAAACCCTCCTCATTCGTGTTACGAACTCCAATTTACCGTTAAAGATAGCGGTATTGGTATTCCCGAGGATCGTTTAGATCGGCTGTTCAAGTCCTTTAGTCAGGTTGATTCCTCAACCTCTCGCCAATATGGAGGCACAGGCTTGGGTTTGGCAATTAGCAACCGTCTGTGCGAAATGATGGGGGGCAGGATGTGGGTTGAAAGTGGTGGTTTTGTAGCAGGTAATCCACCACCGGAGTGGAAAGCACAATCTAAACGCCCCAATTCTAAAGGTTCAACATTCTATTTCACCCTCGTTGCCGAATCAGTTTCTGGTTCACAGTCCCTTGAGCAACCGACTTGTGAAGCTCAGCTTACTGGTAAGCGGTTGCTGATTGTGGATGATAATGCGACTAATCGACAAATTCTGACTCTGCAAACTGAGTCTTGGGGCGTCATTACGAAGGCAGCAGAGTCGGGTTTTGAAGCTCTAAATTGGCTGTCTCAAGGAGAACGGTTTGATATTGCCATTCTGGATATGCAGATGCCAGAGATGGATGGTATTACTCTGGGTTCTGAAATTCGCAAGCAGTCTGATTGTCAAACTCTGCCCTTGCTGATTTTGTCTTCAATGGGCAAACCGAAGATAGACTCTCAGGAAATTGAGGCTAATTTTGGAGCATTCTTAAACAAGCCAATTAAGCAATCTCAGCTTTATAGTGTTTTGTGTCAGATTCTAGGCGGACAACCCATCAAGGTTAAGCCGTCGCGCTCTCACTCCCTGCAACTCGATCCGCACATGGCTGAACGGCTACCCCTGCGAATTTTAATTGCAGAGGATAATATGGTGAACCAGCAGTTGGCATTGCAGTTATTGCAACGCATGGGGTATCGAGCAGATGTAGCGGGTAACGGACTAGAAGCGATCGCTGCACTACACCGTCAGTCCTATGATGTACTCTTTATGGATGTGCATATGCCAGACATGGATGGCTTGGAAGCAACCCGCCACATCTGTGAACACTGGTTAACCCATACACGCCCCCGGATTATTGCGATGACGGCTAATGCCATGCAGGGCGATCGCGAAAAATGTCTGGACGCGGGGATGGATGACTATATTAGTAAGCCCATTCGAGTACAGGAGCTAGTCAGGGCTTTGTTACAGTGCCAGCCTGATTCTCAGTCAAGTTTGAACAATCCGGAGTTAGTGCCGATGCCAGAGGATGCCATTGACTATCAGTGCTTGCAAGGATTTCGAGACATGATGGGAGAGAGCGCCTCCGAAATGCTAACCCAACTGATTGATGTTTATCTAGAAGAGACTCCAATTTTACTGCAAGCCATGAATACAGCCGTTAGTCACAAAGAGCCAGCCGCCTTGCAGCGTGCGGCTCACACGTTAAAGTCTGCCAGCGCCGCCCTCGGAGCAATGACTCTCTCACAACTGTGTCAGCAACTTGAAGACTTGGGGAAGTCTCAAACAATAACGGGTGCCTCCGCTCTGATTTCCCAGCTCGAATCAGAGTACCAGCGCGTTGAAACGGCACTGCAACGAGAGCGGCAAGAGCCTATCCTGTGAGTTGATGCGGAGGAAACAAATCCCACTCAGCCAATCGGCGTACTATATTAAGAAGTTTTACGGATGTATTGACGGCTCAATTTATATGATAATCAGAAGTAATCAATAGATGTTTGTCTATAATCCATTGAAATAAGTTCTATGCTATTACCTTCGTTTATCACCCTAACCATTGCCGTTGTCTCGGTTTGCGTCAGTGTCAATGCCAGAGAAGAATTGATGCAGGTGGCGGCTGTACTGACTGCCTTACTGTGTCTGTTTCTGAGCCTTGTATTGGCACCGTGGTTAGTCAAACTGCTGATTGCAGCCGCACTGTTGCTTACCTCCAAGCGCACCTCATGGGAGATTTTTCGCTACAACTCGTTCATTGAGTAACGTCCCTAATTCCCTGGACAAGTGCAAAACTTGCAATTTTCCAAGGTGGGATTTTGACAAATTGCTCATTTTGTGGTATTTGAGACGAAGTGGCTGGTCTTTCCAGTAGATCCACTGAATGGGTTAGGCTTAACCCCAAATCGCTCTTTAAAGACAATTCGGCTTCCTTGCCGTAGCATTCGTAGCACCGCAGAATCCATTGGTTAGAATTCGCTTCAGATTGCTTAAGGGCGATCACAATTAGATTTTCTGCCTGCAAATCCAAGAATTGACCCACCGATGGTAAGTGTTTGAGATAATCGGTTTCTGTCGTTGGATACAACAGCACTTGCAGGGGTACATTCAACTCATAGCCTTGGTGAACTGTTTTAGCCGACTGCCAGCTACTGTCGTGAGGATACAAAGCGTAAGTAAAATAATGAGTACCTTGGTCAGATTCCGGGTCGGGCCACGTAGGACTTCTGAGTAAGGTGAGGCGCAACTGAGACGGTTGGGCATCATAGCCGTATTTGCAATCATTGAGTAAACTAACGCCATAGGTTTTATCACCCAAATCTGCCCAGCGCAGGGCGGGAACTTCCCATTTAGCTTTTTCAGCGGCAGTTTGGGGCTGAGTACTACGCTCGATAGCACCGCAGGGAATCTCATAGGTGGCAGAGTTGGCTTCTAAATTTAAAGGAAAAGCAGCTTTTACAAGTACGTGTCGTTCCTGCCAGTCTACAGTTGTGACAATTTTAAGAAGGGGCGACTCGGTATCGAGGATGTAATCTTGACAAAATTGAGACTCTCCTAGCTGGCGCACAACTTGTAGGCGCGATCGCACTATCCCTTGTTCCACCCATTGAATGGATTGTAGTTGAGTTGGAGGCAAGGGGTGTTGAGTATAGTTGGGGTCAATATTCCAGGCATCCCAGTACTGACCGTTATCTTTAAACCCTTGCAGTTGATTCCCAGCACCCCTTAAAACTTCTCGTTGCTGAATTTTATCAAAAATACTGCTTAAGTCTCCGGTATCCGGTTCAATTATTATCCGTAGGAATTCATTTTCAAGAACAAAGGTTTCGGTGGCAGGGGATTTGGTAACGGATGTAACGGATGGGTTAGGGGAGTAGGGGCAAAGCCAAAAAAGGCGATATCCAACTGGGGGAATATCTTTTGCTAGGAATAGCAGGGTTGATGAGTCGCTGAGTTGGGAGGGTACTGTTTTTCCAGAAAGGTCGTAGATTTCCCACTGATGTGGAGATGGGGTATAGCCCGTCTCCTCTGCGGGTAACGAAACCGGAACGACTTCGGAACGCTGCCAGTTTAGGGGATTGAAGACAATAATAGGTTGAGCATCTGGTTTTGGTGGTGGGGGTAGGGAAATCTGAGATGCGATCGCATTTAACGATGCTTGCACGAGTTCACGACTCACTTGCTCTGCATCCTGCCAAGCTTGATTGGCTTCTGTAAAGACAGCCGGAATTGATGTTCCTGGCAAAATGTCGTGGAATTGGTTCAATAAAACCTTTTTCCAAGCCGCTTCTAGCTGAATTTTAGGATAGGTTGTACCTGTTATTATTGTTGCTAAAGACGCAAAAAGTTCGGCTTGGTATAATAATCGTTCACACTGACGATTCCAGCGTTTTTGGTCGGCATGGGTAGTGTAGCAACCCCGATGGAATTCTAAGTAAATTTCATCATTCCAGATAGGATTGGGAATGGAATTTTTTCCTATCTCTACATTGAACTTATTTCTAATAGACTGCAAATACTTCAGAGCAGTAGTAAATTTGAGTTTAGGAAAGAAGGGCGACTGCTGGCAGCGCTTTGCCACCTCTAACATATCACGGGTAGGTCCACCACCATGGTCGCCGACGCCGGGAAGCCAAAATACATCGTTTATCTGGGTTTGCTTTTCCCAATCAATGGCGTAAGATGCCATAGTAACGGGATTAGTGTCCATTACTCCAGTAATGTTGGGAGGAGACATTAAGCTGAGGATTTGGGTTCCATCGGGAGATTGCCACCAGAAAACACCGTAGGGAAATTTTGTCGTATCGTTCCAGTGCAGTTTTTGGGTAACAAAATATTCAATTCCTCCTTGCTTGAGAAGTTGGGGTAATTGCCAATTAAAGCCAAAGCTATCTGTTACCCAAGCTATTTGAGTGAGCTGACTGAATTTTTCTTGAGTGTAACGTTGAGCGTAAAGTATCTGCCGAACAATGGATTCGCCATCAATTAAGTTTAATTCGGGTTCGACCCACATCCCACCAACAATTTCCCAGCGTCCGATAGCGATTTGTTGTTTAATGTTGGCAAATAGGTCGGGGCGGTTTTGTTCGATCCAGGCATAAAGGGCGGGTGTGGTGTGGCAGTAGGTTAAGTCTGTAAACTCTTGCTGTAAATTGAGGACTGATTCAAAGGTGCGAACGGCAACATCCCAGGTTTCATTTACTGTCCACAGCCAAGCCATGTCGAGATGTGCGTGACCCAACAAGTGAATTTTAGAGTTGGGAGTTGGGATTTTTAACTGGAGATTTTGGCGTATTATGGAGAGCGATCGCGTAAACTTTTTCGGGTCTGATACCGTATTCCAATTAATTTCGGCTACTGCTTCTATTAGGACATCTAATTTTTTAGGTTCAAATGCTGCTAAATACTTCTGCAATACAGTTAACTCATCAGCGATAAAACCGGGATCGATGGAATCGGTTGATTCATATAAGCAGTGCGATCGCATTAATCCACCAATATCATGACCTGGACTGACTAACCGCAATACGACTTTAATCCCTTCCCCAGGCGTCACGGCTGAACTCAGCAACACTCTAGCCGATGAATCAAATAAATCTCCCTCTTGTACTAACTGACCATTGACAAAAATTTTGGTATCTTCTGCCCACCATGTTAGTATCAGTCGTAAGGCTAATCCTGCTAAGGGATAACCCTGTAAATTGTGGGGAACAACGAATCGCTGACCCAACCATAGAACTTGCCGTCCTGCTGACCAAGTAATGTAGCTGTTGGTATTAAGTTCAACGTTTGACCAATTTGAGAAATCGGATGCTATTGCAGCATCAAGCGACAAGTCGCCAAGATGGTATCGCCAGTTTGCTTGAACATCAATCTGAGTTAAGCCATAGAGTTTCTTGATAGATTCCGAGAGGGATAGGGGCATAATGGCAACGATGATTGAGTTGTTTGAATTTGATATTTTGACCTCAGCTTGAAACTGTAGCTCTAGAGGAACAAATATGCGATCGCTCTTACTCTCCCTTCAAAAAAAGATGCTAGGAAACGCCAGAAACAGACTCTAGGAAATTGTGTCAGTTTTTACGAAAAAATGAGTAAATTTATGCTCTTAGCAACTGGCACTATCCCAACACCTTTACCAGAAAATCAACGCCAGGACAATCTTGACAAAATAACTGACTGACTATACTAGAGATTTTATTTTAATGAAATAATGAGGGGAGTCATAAAAGCTGCCGCTCCCCACTACCTATGTCCTCTACTAGCAAAAGTCCTTACCGCAGCAGATTGTTCAATTTCCTGAATCGGGAGTCTCGCCGATGGATCGAGCAAAGCGATCGCGCCCTGCGACATCTGAAAGTTGCAGCCATCTGGGGAGTACAGGTTCTGCTTTATCCAGTGTACCTGCTCGTACAAGGCACTCTATCTGTTGGACGTCAACTCTCCTCAGCCGCTCGCTCAGGATTTCCTAAATTAAAAACGTTCACCCAATCCCAGCCCCAGAAGGCACCCCCAGCCGCTGACACGCCGATTCAGCGAGTTCTCAAAGATGTTGAGATTTTGCCACTTCCAGATGCATTAGATTTAGTTACCTCACCGTCTGGTTTTGTAACAGTCTTCATGGGTGAGTCGTCACTAGAGAAAGCGGCAGTTGAGGAAAAAGACATAGCGAATAGGGGACAACCAACCAATCGTACTCGAAAGCAAACTAGCAGTCAGCATCGACTCATTCAGGGAGTGGCAACACTGCTGACAACCCGTAGCCTGGTACTTGTTACCGCTGAAAATGAAATCCTGGATATCTTGACGCCTCAACAGCAAGAAAAACTCTCCTCCAAAATTAGTTGGGAAGTGGCAAACCTCTTCCGCCAGTGGCGTCTCAACCAGAAATCCGAATTGAAAAAAACCCAACGCTGCCTCAGTCATCTAGATAAGCCTCCCCTGTTTCTTCCCTTGAGGTTATTCTGGCGCGTCATCGCATGGGTGCAAATCAGTCCTGTTGCGATCGCGGTTAATCTATTTGGCGAATCCACCCTTGTAGAAGAAGGGGGGCAGAGGAGCCGAGGTGCAGGGAAGCAGAGGAGAAGGGAATATGCCATAGGTCAAAATCAGTTGGGTGGACGATTAGAACCAAGGGGAGCTTTAACTTTTTTAGATCGCACTATTGCCCAGTTGGAGTCTCATACCTTAATAACAGACTCTGAAATGGCGATTACTCTACGCGATCGCACTCAGAAACTCTTTCACAACTTGCGTACTCCTTTTATCACACCACGCCATGCCGATACACCCACAGAAGCCTCTGAAACCCATAGGTTTTGGTTGCAGGCTTTAATTTACGCGGCAATTGATTACTTTTTCGGTAGACACAAATCAGATTTGTCCCAGACGGATTATCCGGAGCAAGCCGCCGTTTCAGCAAACCCGACAAAACTAGTCAATTACCGATTTGCTAATTCGGCTACCTCAATCTCTCCTGCTACACTTCCTGAATCAGAATTAACCGATATCAGCAAACTCGATCCCTGGTTAACTTGGAACGATGTATTCGGCACCTCAGAGACAGGGATATCCTCAACTCCTACTTTTGCAGAAGAACAGCCCACATCTCCACCCCAACTCCTAGAAGGATTCAATCGCAAAATACCCTTGGTGCCGGAGGAGAAGTCTATCTGGGGTAAACTTAAGCGTTATTTGAGCATAAAGCTGTCTCCAGGTAAGCTTGCTGTACCTCCTAGACAGGAGCCGAAAGTCAAATCGGTTCCGAGTAATCTCTTCAAACTCTCTTGCAGCGTTAGTGAAATGAAAGGCGATCGCAAAAAAGCAGTGCCATTAGCCCAGCCCAGTCCAAAGATTTACCATAAAGGCAACTTAAAAGCCCAGCAGCCCACTTCTACCCCTCTATCTCCTACTACCCCCAATTCCCGCAGCACCTTACCAACGACAACAAGACAAAAAAAGGAAAAATCTTCTAGAGATGCCATCAATTCCCTCTGGAATGGAGAAGCCCAGAAAAAGTTCATTCCCCACTCCCCCAATATCGACATTGAACCAGCACCCGACTGGATCGAAACTAAAGCAACCCCAACGGGTTACGTCAAACATCCCTTAGAGCAAGTACTCGGATGGCTAGATATCGGTATGCTCTGGCTGGAAGAACTGGTCATAAGAATTTGGCGATGGGTACGGAAGCTGAGGCGTCACCGCTAAGGGGGCAGGGGAGATATCCCTCTTTTGTCACTCTCCGAAAACTTTTGCCATTGCTGAATTCTAGAATTAACCTCTGGCTTGATCCGCAAGATTACGATGTCTGGCTTGACTTGGAGGTGAAAGCGGTAGAGGTGCTGCAACCCCTGCTACGCCCCTACCCTAGTGAGAAGATGATGGCTTCTCCAGTTAGTACAGTGGTAAATAAGGCAAGCCATGATAGTGTTTCCTGTATTGAGAGCATTCAGAAATTAACAATATCAGCATGAAAGACACACTGATTTATTGGCTCAACCAGTTCTTAGTTGCAGATGTTTTCCTGGTTTTATTGAGCTTTTTCTGGCTAGCGATCGCTGTTTTCGGGCGTTCCGTTGGCATTCCCCTAGGACTCGACCTTTGGTATCGCCTCTGGGAACCCGTTTTTACTCCAGCAATCGGCATTTTGATGGCAGGAGCACTAATGAGCGGAATAATTAGCCAAATATCTAAGCGACTGAACTCGAATTGATAGAACTTAACCCCTGGTTTGGTCACGTAACTCTGTCAAGGTTGTACTTTGGCACATTTCTGGGAACTCCATAACAGAGTTTCCAGAGATTTGTTATCTAGAGGTTTGTAAAACTGAGTTATGGCAAGGCGATCGCTACAAGCATCTCCAGAAGGCATTAAAAAAGCTAAACAAGCATTCCTGCGCAAGGGATGGACGCAAGAGTATCTGGCAAGTGAAGTGGGAATAGAAACTCGCCAGCCGATTTGGAAATTTTTTGCAGGTAAGCCCGTCGATCGTCACGTCTTCATTGAAATCTGTTTTCGTTTAGAGATTGAACCTGAAGAGATTGCACTATTACTACAAGTTGAGCCTCTCCCAACAGACAAGGACATTACAACTCCTGACAGTGATATCAATACCTTAGTCTCCAAAGTTCGACAACAACGCTATGATAAAATTCAAGACCAGTGCGGCAGTTTACGTCTATTAGATATTACCCGACCTGTTGAACTCGATGACCTATACGTCCATGTCAATATTCTGGAAGAAATTACTAGTCAGCGCTGGTTAGAACTTTCAGATTTACAAGGATTCCGTCCTGAAGAATTCGATCGCTTGAGCTTGGGGAAAGTTCGTCTCGAAGGAGTTTCAGGACTTAACGCCGTGGAACGGTATGGGAAGTTGATGGTGTTAGGTAAACCAGGAGCTGGGAAAACCACTTTTTTGCAGTATATTGCCGTACAGTGCAATCAAGGTCATTTTCAAAGTCATCTTGTTCCCATTTTCATCCGGCTGAAAAATTTTGCCGAAGATGCTCTTGATGAAGATAATTTTAGTCTAAAACATTACATTAGTCAAGAATTTGAACGTTCTAATGTATCAACGTTAGAGGTTGAATCTTTATTCACTCAGGGTAGAAATTTACTGCTCTTAGATGGTTTAGATGAAGTCCCAGAATCTGCTAGTGATGCAGTTATTAAACAAATTCGTAAATTAGGGGAAAATTATTATAAAAACCCGATAATCATCACTTGCCGCCTTGCAGCTAAAGACTATCGATTTAGCGGATTTACTGAAGTTGAGATTGCGGATTTTAAGTCTGAACAAATTGGAAGCTTTGCTAAAAAGTGGTTTGTAGCGGTTGCCCGAAACTCCCCAGAATCGGGCTTGAAAAAGGCAGCCCTATTTCTCGAACAGCTAGAACTTTCCCAAAATCAACCGATTCGAGAACTGGCAACCACACCCATCTTGCTCAACCTTACTTGTTTAGTTTTTCAAGCCAAGGCTGCTTTTCCTCTCAAACGTTCCGACCTTTATAAGCAAGGACTTGACTTGCTGCTGATTCGCTGGGATGGGGCTAGAGGCATCAAACGAGACGAGATTTATCGCAATTTATCCCTGCCCCACAAACTGCAACTACTCAGTCAGATTGCCGCCATTACCTTTGAGCAAGAAGACTATTTCTTTGAAAAAAGTACGCTTCAGCAGCTCATTGCCGACTATTTGCGGGAACTGTCTAGCGATCACATTGACTTAGCAACCTTAGAACTCGATAGTGCAGCTATCCTCCAATCCATTGAAGCACAGCATGGTCTTTTAGTAGAACGAGCGCGACTGATTTACTCGTTCTCTCACCTGACTTTTCAGGAGTATTTTACAGCCCGAGCTATTGTGGCTGGTGCTGATGCATCATTGCCAAAATTGGTGCAGCATTTAACTGAGAAACGCTGGCGGGAAGTTATTTTACTAACGGCACAAATATTGCCGGATGCCGATAGGCTGTTGCAGCTCATGAAGCAACAAATTGATGCTGTGGCGATTGTAGATGTAGAGGATGGTTCAGGTTCACTCTCAAATAACGCAAATCAGACATTACCCCAGTTGTTGGACTGGGTGAGGCAGAAATCTCTAGCAGTCAAAACTTCTTACAAACCCGCTGCTGTCCGTGCTTTTTACTTAACCCTTGCCCTTCCTCCTGACTATCCACTGGCTGGCAACCAAGCTTTAGCCTTGGCAATCGATTGTAACTTAGCAGGGGAAGTGGGAGGCGAACTCGCCTTGGATTTAGCGCTAATTCATGCCCTCACGGTTGCCGTGACGCTGACGCCTGAACTGGCTAGCGATCGCTTAAGTGCCTTACGCCTTGCCCTTGATCTCAACCACCTAACAGGAAGTAAGCCGATAAGTGCTTCTCTCAGGCAACTTCAGCACCAACTCCCTAACCCAGATGAAGATCAAGATAGTATCAAGCAATGGTGGCAAGTTAATAGTCAAGCCTGGATATCGCAACTCAGAGCTATAGCGATCGCCCATCGTCATATCGGTTACGAATGGCATTTGAGCCAAGCGTGGCAACAGCGATTCGAGCAGTATAATTATGGCAATCAACTGCTCGTCGAATGTCTCAATAGCAACTGTCAGGTGACACCAACGGTACGGCAGGAACTTGAAGAGATGTTATTGTTGCCTCTGTCTGAATTGTAGATTTTATAATGAATTGTGAAACTTGGGTGGGAGTCACAAGTCAGGAATTAGGAGACATGAGAGTTCTTTGGTGTAGCCTTCTCGTTGTAGATAAGTTCGCAGGGATTCACAGATATAATCAATATCGGAATTGTTGATATCGAAGTAAGAGGGTAAATTAATTCCGCGTTGATAAACCTTGTGAGTTACAGGGGTATGAATGGTTTGACTCTGATACATAGGCATATCAGACATCGGATAAAAATAAGGTCTAGTTTCAATTCCCTTAAGGCTTAACGCTTCCATGAGAGTGTTTCGCTCTTTTTCGGTGTATCCCTCAATTTCAATACATACAAGCCAATAAACATTAGATGCCCAATCTGCCGTAAAGTTGAGCTTTAATCCGAAAATATCGAACAAATTTTTATGGTAACGCTCAAATATTTCTAATTTTCGATTGAGTAACTCATCGATTCTTTCCAGTTGAGCCAAACCTAGTGCAGCTTGCATATTCGTCATGCGATAGTTATAGCCCAACTCATCATGCCAGTATCGTTTTGAACTACTCATAGCATGATCGCGTAAGTGCTTCGCCCTTTTATAAAATTCTTCGTCATTCGTGGTGATCATGCCTCCTTCACCACAGGTTATAATTTTATTCCCATAGAAACTAAAAACTCCACAGTCACCCAAAGAGCCAGTTTTCTGACCGTTTATGCCAGCACCATGAGCTTCGGCTGCATCTTCTATTACTAAAAGATTATAGGTTCTTGCCAATTTATTAATCGCTATCATATTGGCAGGATGCCCATAAAGATGGACGGGAATAATAGCTTTAGTCTTTTCGGTAATCGCTTGTTCAAGTTTGACTGGATCGATACAAAGGCTGTCTTCTTCTATATCCACAAACACTACCTTTGCACCTGTATAAGCTACAGCATTAGCCGTGGCAATAAAGGTTAAATCGGGGACAATCACCTCATCACCTGCTTGAATTCCGTAACTCATAAGGGCTAAGTGCAGTGCGGTTGTACCACTGGAAGTTGTTAGGGCATAGCGCGTGCCACAATACTCAGCAAATTTTTCTTCAAATTGATTGATATAGTTACCAAGAGAAGAAATCCAACCAGACTGCATCACATCTAAAACGTAATCTATCTCTAATTGCGTAATTGAAGGTTGAGAAATGGGTATAATTTTATTCATTCGCTTTGTTCATCCTATAAGATGTGATGTAAAAACTTTAGTATTCTCGGTCAAGTTGTGGCGGTTGTACCATTTATTGGCATTATCAGCAACCGTTTGTAGTTGGGATAAATTAAACTCTTTTAATCTCTTATCGGGTATTAAATAGTGCTTCTTCATTTCTAATCCATCGGCTTCTGACGGATTGTATTGAGAACTGAGCGGAATCAGTCCATGAGCGCAGAACGAAGCGAAAACACTCGATTTACCTAAATCACCTGGGAAGCGACTGTAGTCTAAAAATCCTGCTAATGAATTTAACAGTAATTGACGAACGGCTTCATTCGGTTGAAATCCCTTCTCAACAAGACGTATGTTTTGGAAGTCATAGTCTTGCAAATTCAGAGATTTACCAATGTCACAAATTTCTTCAATGCCTAACACCTGGCAAGTGTAAAGCAATTCTGGCAGGTAATTTTTATAAGCACGATGGCGATCGCTGCCGCCAAAAATAATCAGTCGTCGCTGGCGTTCGGCTAAGGAGGGAACGCGATCGGGTTCACCAATTGTGGAAAAATCAGGGATGCAGGTAACAGGGTGCTTTACCCATTGCTCAAGAACCGCTTGAAATTTAGCACTATCAGTAATAACAGTAGTGGCTAATTTGGCAAGGTGACAAGAGACTCTACTCTGGATGGGGTTGAGGATATTGAGCGCTTTAAATTTCAACCTTGGTAACTCGTGAAACATAACAACCAACTTAAGGGATTGTTGTCTCACCACCAATCGCAAAGCATCTACAAGCCAAAAGGGAGCGTCTAGTTTTCCACGTAGATAGGGATAATTGCTGTAATGTACAAGGATTGCATCAACGTCTTTGGGAAAAACGGATAAAAAAGCATCCAAGTTGTGAGCAGGTAATCCTATGACTGGAAATCCATTAATCATCGGGTCTAATTTAAGACCTTGTTGGAACGCTAGAAACTGAGTTGTGATTCCGTGAGCCTTTAAGAGTTGCTCGGCTAATCTTAGTGAATAATCACCAACACCATCGGTGTAAGGTGGAAGTCTGGGAACAATTTGAACGATATTCATGGCTCTAGTTTCAGGTATATTCCATAACATTTAGACTTTTGCAGAGGGGATAACTAGGAGGTTATTAAATTCGGTTTTATTTCCGGGTATCATTTTGTGCTTCCTCCAAGCAACTCTTCACCTTTTCAACGAGCAGTGGGAGAGAGTGTTGATTGAACAAATTGCCAAAAATACCATGAATTTCCTGACACTCTACTCCGCTATCTACTAAGTCATTCCAGCCTAATGCTTGACCGAAATACCAGTCTAGTGTTTGCTTTTTAGCCCGAAAGAGAGTCAGGCGACCAGGGTAAACTTGAGGACAATACTTTGCCTTCACTGCTCGGTTGGCTTGGTGAGCTTGGAGGTAGCGAATTCCATGAGGAACAAATTCGTCATTATTTTGAGAAGAGTGAGAATCGTTGTCAGTTTTAACTACGTTACTAGGGGAATTATTTAACCCTTGTGAAGGCTGATCGTTAATCTGATGTTGTAGCTTTACTTTGATCTTCTGCCCTAACCAATCTCCAAGATAAGTTAGCTTTCCGATTAATTGGTGTTTTCTTAATTCATCAGAATGATAGTAGTAAGTTTTGTACAATAAAAAATCCCATTTATGAATCAGAGCCTGAGTTCGCCACAGAACGCTATCATTTGGCACAGATTTAGGGGAGTAGGCATCAACTAAAGCTAGCAGTGCTACCTCTTCACCTTGAGCGTGAAGTTGTTGAGCTATCTCAAAGGCGATAGTTCCGCCAAAGCAGTGACCGCCGATAAAATAGGGTCCTTTGGGTTGGAGTGTTTGTATTTCTTTGAGGCAGTCCGCCGCTATTTCCTCAACAGAATCTTGAAACTCGTGTTTGCCATCTAAAGCTGGCAGTTGCAGACCATAAAAAGGTTGATCTGGAGGTAAACGGCGACCAAATCCTGCCCAAGTCATAGCATCAGCAGCACCACCATGAAAGAAGAAGGGGGGTTTAGAACCTGTCGGCTTAACGGGGACTAAACTTAACCAAGGTGCTGACCATTCTTCTTGGCGCAAAATAGTTGCCAGTTCTGCAATCGTTGGCGCTTGAAAAAGAGTCGCTAGGGGAATATCTTGACCAATTTTCTTGTTAATTTCACTGAATAATTGCACCGCTAGCAGAGAATGTCCGCCTAACTCAAAGAAGTTATCATGTATGTTAATCGGTTGAATGTTGAGAACGCTTTCCCAAATTTTGGTGAGTTGCAGTTCTAACTCATCACGGGGAGCAACAGCCGTGTCGTCCGATTCTGGTTTCGTTACATCAGGGATAGGCAGGGCGCGACGGTTCACTTTACCGTTGGGAGTTAAGGGCAAGGCATCCAGCCTAACAAAAACGGCTGGCACCATATAGTGAGGAAGCCTATCTTTGAGGAAGTTGCGTAATTCCAAAGATGTAGGAATTGACTCTGGCTTGGGAACTACATAAGCAACGAGCCGCTTATTACCAAAATTATCTGGGGAAGCAATAACGACAGTTTCCTGAACCGCCGAGTGTTGCAGTAAATTTGTCTCAATCTCGCCAAGTTCGATGCGGAAACCCCGAAGTTTGACTTGAAAATCTCTTCTGCCTAAAAATTCGATTGTGCCATCAACTCTTAAACGTCCTAAATCTCCAGTGCGATAAATTCGGCGGTTCCCTCTTGTGGTGCCTCTTGTGGTGCCTCTTGTGGTGCCTCTTGTGGTGCCTCTTGTGGTGAGCGAAGTCGAACCACCATCCGGATCGGGTAAAAATGCTGCTTGTGTTAGTTCCGGTTTTTGCCAATACCCTAAAGCAATATAGGGACTCTTAATAGCAATTTCTCCATAAATTTGAGCGTCAACACCTGCCTGATTGAGTAATAAAATATCAGTGTCTTCAAAAGGATAACCAACGGGAACCGATTGACCGGCAATGACTGTATCATCATTGATTAAATATTGCAGATTAAAGGAGGATTCTGTACATCCTAATCCGTTAACAAAGATACAATTTGTGGAAAAATAGTTTTGGTATATCTCGACATCTTTTTTGACGACTTCCTCTCCTCCCAAAACGACTAAGCGAATTTGAGGAAAAGGTGTTTCTTGTGGTTGAGCAGGTACGGGTAAGGTGTCGATAAAATGTCGGTAGACAGTGGAGGTGGAGTGATAAATGGTAATCTCTTGTTGAGTTAGCCATTGGCATAGTTTGGCTAAACCGTCTGTCTTAATATTAAATGGACATAGGGTAGCACCGTTTAATAATGCTCCAAAAATATCCATCACTGCTGCATCAAAGCTGTAGGAGGCTAGCAGGGTTAGCTTATCATCAGCAGCAATGTGAAGATTATTTGTATAGTTGCGGATGAAATGGAGGATATTGCGATGGTTTTGTAGGACGCCTTTGGGTTGTCCAGTTGAGCCGGAGGTATAGAGGATATAGGCTGTGGTATCTGGGGCAATGGATAGATTGACTTCATCCCAATCCCTTTCTAGGTCGATTTCATCAATATTGATCAGATGAATTTTGTTAGAGGTTAATTCTTGGGCAAGAGCCAAATTGTTATTGTTCGTTAGGATAACTGTGGCTTGAGCATCTTCGAGACTATAAGTCAGTCGGAGTTGGGGATACGTGGGGTCGAGGGGAACGTAGGTTGTGCCAAGTTTAAGGATTCCTAGAATAGCGGCGATCGCAGGTGCATCATGTTCCAATAATAGGGCTATTTGTTGCGAAGTGTCTCCGCACTGTTGCCGGAGGGTTTGAGCGATCGCATTCGCCTTATTATTTAAGGTGTGGTAAGTCCACTGATGGTTTTTAGTGGAGACTGCAATATTGTCGGGATATTTTATGACTTGCTCAGAAAACCGAGCAGAGATGGATTGCTCAATGGCTGCTTTGGGAAATTCTGTAAACGGTTTATCAGGAGTAACAAGGTTTTTACAATTATGCAGCCTCTGACGTTCTGCTGAACTTAAAAGAGACAAATTACCAATCGGGTACTCTGGATTAGTAACGGTACTTTCTAATAGGGTTTGAAAACGCTCTGCCATCCCTGCGATGGTTTCTGGGTTGAACAAATTCTGGTTATACACCCACTGCAACGTGATGCCTTCAGATTGCTCCCGCACGTATAGGGTAATATCAAACTTAGATGCTGCTTCTGAACTAGAAAGCAACTCCACTGTCAACTCTGGCAGTTCCAATGCTTTGGATTGCAAATTGACCATGTTGAACCAGACTTGAAACAGAGGATTGTGACTTAGACTTCGTTCCGGTTGCAGTTCCTCTACTAGCTTCTCAAAGGGCATTTCTTGATGCTCATACGCTCCTATTGTCACCTCTTTGACTCGACCCAACAGTTCTCGAAAGCTGGGATTACCATCAAGGTGGGTGCGTAGGACTACGGTATTAATAAAAAAGCCAATTAATGGCTCAACTTCCGAGCGATTACGACCCGCGACAGGAGTGCCAATCACCAGGTCTTCTACACCCGTGTAGCGATACAGTAAGACTTTAAATGCCGCTAATAGGGTCATAAATAGGGTAACGCCTGCGTTTTGGCTCAGAGTTTTTAGAGTCTCACTGAGGGGTTGGGAAAGGTGTTGAGAATATTTTGCGCCCGTAAAGGTTTGAAGGGTTGGTCTGGGATGATCAAGGGGTAACTCTAACAGGGGTGGTGCGCCTGCGAGTTGTTGTTTCCAGTAGGATAGATGTTTTTGGGAGATTTCTCTGGCTAACTCTTCTCGTTGCCAATAAGCAAAATCAGCGTATTGGATGAGCAATTCGGGTAAGGGACAGGGATTATTATTAGAGAAAGCGGAGTAGAAGGTTCCGAGTTCCTGACGCAACAGGTTCATTGACCAACCATCTGAGATGATATGGTGGAGATTGAGTATGAGGATATGGTATTGGTCTTGTAGCCTCAGTAGAGTCCCTCGAATTAAGGAATCCTTTTCTAGGTCAAAGGGTTGTAAATGTTCCTTATCAAGTAATTGTTGTACCTCAGTTTCCCGCTCAGTTTCCGATAGGTTTTGCAACTCTATTAGGGGCAGGGAAAAGTTAGACGTGGTGTGAATAATAGTGATAGGAGTGCCATTGCGAGTCGCAAAGTTGGTGCGTAAGGTTTCGTGACGCTCGATGATGGAGTGTAAGGCTTGCTGTAGGGCAGCTACGTTGAGGTTGCCCTTCAGACGTAACGCCATGGGTATATTGTAAGCGGAGCTTTTGCCTTCGAGTTGGTCGAGAAACCACAGTCGTTGTTGGGCAAAGGATAGGGGTAAGTCTTGGTTTCTGGGAACGGGTTTAATTTGTGCAGGTGTGTCTGGATTAAATTGCTCCAGAAATGCCAGAATTTCTGATTTACGCGATCGCATTTGCTCGAGCAAGTCAGGAGTTAGGGTTCCCTGGGGCGCACTGTAACGTAAACGCCCCTCATTAATCCATAGTTTGACCTGACGATGGCGCAGTTCGGATAAAAGTTCTTCAATCGGTTTCATAGTTCTCCTTCTTCTAGATCAGTTTCAGTTGATGGGACTTGAGTTGACGTAGCCCATAGAATTGTTTCGATGCGATCGCTTAATTGATCTACTGTAGGGGCTTCAAACAAAGAACGCAACTGCAACTCCACCTCAAAAGCTTGACGGATACGAGAGATAACTTGAGTAGCTAACAGAGAATGTCCACCCAACTCAAAAAAGTTATCATGAATTCCCACTCGCTCGATTCCTAAAACTGATGCCCAAATAGACGCTAATTGTTCCTCGGTTGAGGTACGAGGTGGGACAAAGTTAGTTGATAGTGTATCCTCTATTTCAGGTTTTGGTAAGGCGCGACGGTCAACTTTGCCATTGGGAGTTAGGGGGAGAGTATCCAACCGGACAAAAGCCGATGGCATCATGTATTCAGGTAGCTTTTGCTTGAGGAACGAGCGCAGTTCATCGGTAATTACTTGTTGGGAGTTAGAAACAAAATAGGCAACCAGACGTTGATTACCGGGTTGGTCTTCTCTGGCAATAACAACGACTTCTTTAACTTGGCGATGTTGACTGAGTACCGCTTCGATTTCCCCCAGTTCAATGCGAAAACCCCGAATTTTGACTTGATGATCAATCCGACCAATAAATTCAATGTTGCCATCAGGCAGATATCGCGCTATGTCCCCAGTTTTGTACAAACGGGCATCGGGTTCATTACTAAAAGGGTTAGGAACAAATTTTTCTGCTGTTAATTCTAGGCGATTGAGATAACCTTTGGCTAGTCCATCACCTCCGATGTGAAGTTCTCCGGGTACGCCAATAGGGACAGGCTGGAAATGGGAGTCAAGCACATAAACTTGAGTGTTACTGATGGGACGACCAATAGAGATTGATTGTGCCGTTCCCTTTAGATGTCTGGGAATACAATAGCAACAAGCAAAGGTCGTGCTTTCTGTCGGACCATATCCATTGATGATCTGTGTCGATGGCAAAGCCTTCAGAGCTTTTTGAACGTGAGCGATTGAGAGGGATTCTCCACCTGTCAATAGTTGTTGAATTCCTGATAAAGCTTCTGGATCATCATCAATTATTGAATTAAACAGTGCCGAGGTCAGCCATAAGGTTGTAATACGCTGAGTTTCGATTGTATGTCTCAAATTATCGGCGGTCGGGACTCTTTCTGGGAAAAAAACGCACCGAGCACCATGTAGCAAAGCTCCCCAAATCTCAAAGGTGGCAGCATCAAAAGAAATGGGTGCCATTTGTAGCAATCGTTGTGCCGCATCTAGGTGAACGTAATCTATGCCAAACAGAAGACGAATAACACCATGATGTACCACGGCTACTCCTTTAGGTTTGCCTGTCGAACCTGACGTATAGTTGATGTAGGCTAAGTTATCAGGGCTAACACTTGTAAGAAGATTGTTTTGGCTCTCTTGAGCGATTATCCTCCAATCCGTATCTAAACAAAGAACCTTGGCATCGTTAGTAGGAAGCCCTTCAACTAATCTGTGTTGAGTTAACAACACTCTAACTTGGGCATCTTCTAGCATATAAGTCAAGCGCTCACTGGGATAAGTTGGGTCTAATGGAACATAAGCTCCTCCAGCTTTAAGAATTGCTAATAACCCGACTATCATTTCTAGGGAACGCTCAACACAAATACCTACTAAAACATCGGTTTTTACACCCATCCTTTGCAGATAGTGAGCTAACTGATTTGCTCGATTATTTAACTCTTGATAGGTCAGTTTTTGGTTATCCAATACTACCGCTACGGCATCAGGAGTTTTATCAACTTGCTCCTCAAATAATTGATGAATAGATTTATCTTTGGGATAATCAGTCTGAGTATTATTCCACTCCACTAATAACTGATGTTGTTCAGCTTCCGTTAGAATTGGGAATTGTGAGACTTTCTGTTGAGGATTAGCAATAATCCCTTCTAACAACGTTTGGAAATGACCGGCCATTCGGGTGATGGTTTCCTCATCAAACAAATCAGTGGCATATTCCAAAACACCCCTTAACCCTTGCTCAGTTTCTGTTATTGATAAAGTTAAATCAAATTTGGCTGTTTCGGTATCAAGTTCTAAGGGTGTCAGGGTTAAATCTGGTAATTCTAGGTTACTACTCGGAGCATTCTGTAAGACAAACATTACCTGAAACAAAGGACTATAACTTAACGAACGCTCCGGTTGCAGTTCTTCTATGAGTTTCTCGAATGGTAAGTCTTGGTGAGCATAGGCATCTAAGGCTATCTGTTGCACTTTAGCTAGTAATTCATTGAACTTGGGATTGTTATCTAAGTTAATCCGTAATGCCAAAGTATTGACAAAGAATCCAATTAATGGCTCAATTTGACTACGATTGCGGTTAGCGATAGGAGAGCCAATGACAATATCAGCCTGAGAAGTGTAGCGATAGAGTAATGTCACAAAAGCCGCTAATAAGGTCATAAATAAAGTGGCTTCTGACTGTTGGCTCAATGTTTTTAGCTTTCGCGTTAGTTCAGCATTAAGCTGAAATTGTTGCCGCCTCCCTCGAAACGTCTGCACTGGTGGACGAGGATGATCCGTTGGCAGTTCTAACAGTCTAGGAGCATCGGTTAATTGGGCTTTCCAATAGTTGAGTTGCTTGCTGAGAACTTCACCTTGTAGCCACTCTCGCTGCCAGTGAGAAAAGTCGGCATATTGAATGGATAATGGTGGTAAAGGATTAGGTTCTCCCTTATGGAAGGCTTGATATAAGGTTGATAATTCACGAATGAATATCCCCATCGACCAGCCATCAGAGATAATGTGGTGTATTGTCAGAACTAAGATATGGGACTGTTCCTTTAAGTGGAGGAGGGTGACTCGTAGTAAGGGTGCTTGAGTTAAATTAAAGGGTTTTTGGGCTTCTTTCTTGACTAATTTTTGAACTTGGGTAGATTGTTCCTCTATCGGTAAGTTTTGTAAGTCGATAACTGGCAAGGTAAAGGAGATTTGAGGAGCAATGATTTGAACAGGAGAATCATTAACGACCTGAAAACTTGTGCGTAGGGTTTCATGACGTTCTACTATTACTTGGAAGGCTTGCTCTAGAGCCGTTAGGTTGAGTTTGCCGGAAAGACGTAGCACTTTAGATATGTTATAAATAGCACTTTGACCTTCAAGTTTGTCAAGAAACCATAATCTTTGCTGGGCAAAAGATACAGGTAAATTTCTATCTCTGGAAATGGGTTGAATTGTTTGGGCAGAATTTGTCTTGGCTTGATTCAAAAAGGCAATAATTTCTGATTTGCGCTCCGCTAGTTCTGCTTTTAAACTGGGTGTAATAGCACCTTGGGGAGCTTGGCAGCGTAAGCGAGCGCCATCAACATATAGTCTAATGTTTAGACTGCGAATATAAGAGAGAAACTCAATAGTATTCATAATTCAACTTCCTCTAATCCTTTGTTTAAAGTATTTAGTGAATCTTGTTTCAACCAATTCATTGTTTCAATACGTTTTGCTAATTCATCAACTGTAGGGGCTTCAAATAAAGCACGCAACTGCAACTCCACCTCAAAAGCTTGACGGATACGAGAGATAACTTGAGTGGCTAACAGAGAATGTCCACCCAACTCAAAAAAGTTATCATGAATTCCCACTCGCTCGATGTCTAGAACCGATGACCAGATAGCAGCTAGTTGTTCCTCACTTGGGGTACTGGGTGCGACAAAGTTGTTAGAGAGAGTATCCTCTATTTCAGGTACTGGTAAGGCGCGACGGTCAACTTTACCATTGGGAGTTAGAGGTAATTTATCCAGCTTGACAAAAGCCGATGGCACCATATATTCAGGTAGCTTTGTCTTGAGGAACGAGCGCAGTTCATCGGTAATTACTTGTTGGGAGTTAGAAACAAAATAAGCAACGAGACGTTTATTACCGGGTTGGTCTTCTCTGGCTATGACAACGGCTTCTTTGACTTGTGGATGTTGACTTAATACGGCTTCAATTTCCCCCAGTTCGATGCGGAAACCCCGAATTTTAACTTGATTATCGAGGCGACCAATAAATTCGATATTGCCGTCAGGGAGATAGCGTACTCGATCGCCAGTTTTGTAAAGACGTGCATTTGGATCGTTACTAAAAGGATTAGCAATAAACTTTTCCTGGGTAAGATCGGGACGGTTGAGATAGCCTCGTGCTAAACCCAAACCGCCAATGTGCAATTCTCCTGGAATACCGATAGGAACAGGTTGTAAATTGCGATCGAGAATGTAAGTTTGAACATTAGCAAGAGCGCGTCCAATCGGTACTTCTTTCTTTATTGGTGTAGATGCTTTTACCTTGTAAGCGGTGGCAACTACAGTTCCTTCGGTTGGACCATAAGTATTTAACAATTGAGGGCAATCACCTACCTGCTGTTGCCACATTCTCACTGATTCGGGTAGGACTTGCTCTCCCCCAATGATTACCAAGCGCAGGGATTCAGGTAGGACTATATCAGTTGTTGCTAATTCAGAAACCAGTTGCTGCCAGTAGGCTGTCGGCAGCTCCAAAACGGTCAATTTCCAATCTTGGCAAGCTTTGAGAAATGTCGATAGAGAACTTAACATTTCATCAGTTCGTAGCACTAATGTTCCACCCGTAGTCAGGCAGGGATAAATTTCTTCGACGGCTGCATCGAAACTAATTGAGGCAAATTGTAAAATGCGATCGCAAAGCGTACCTGTAGGGTTCTCGCTCTGACTTATCCCATATTCAGAAATAGCAGCCTGTGTAAAATTGACTAAAGAGCGATGGGAGATTAGTACCCCTTTAGGTTTCCCAGTAGAACCCGATGTGTAAATCGTATAGGCTAAATGATCCGGCTGAATACTGTGAGGTAGATTTTCCTTACTCTCATTAGAATCCCCGCAGCTTGTATCCAGGCAAATAATATGCGCTATCTGCTGGGAGAGCAAAGGCAGCAATTTCTCTTGAGTTAATAGCACTTGAACTTGGGCGTCTGACACCATATAGGCTAACCGCTCCATCGGATAAACTGGGTCTAGCGGTACATAAGCTCCACCTGCTTTAAGAATTCCCAACAATCCCACAATCATCTCTAGGGAGCGTTCCACGCAGATTCCCACCAGCACTTCTGGTTTCACGCCGAGTTGTTGCAAGTTATGAGCTAATTGATTTGCCTTGGTATTTAACTCCCGATAGGTGAGTTTTTGGTCTTTGAACATCACCGCTATTGCGTCAGGAGTTCTGTCTACCTGCTGTTCAAATAATTGATGGATACACTGGTCAACTGGGTACTCTGTTTGGGAAGCATTCCACTCTACTAGCAGTTTGTGACGTTCAGCATCGGATAACAATTGAAGGTCACAGATATCCTGGCTAGGAGCAGCAACAATGCTTTGTACAAAAATCGTAAACTGTTCTACAATTCTGTCAATGCTGTCATCAGTGTAAGTGGTAGCATCATAGACCCAATAGCATTTTTTGCCATTTTCCGGGATAACTAAGGTCAGCGCATTTTGTTCAGATTTTTGTTTGTAATCATCGAGACTGGCTACCTGTTCTACGATGATAGGCAATCTCCAATCACAACCCGCTTCAAGCAACTGAATTTTCGGATATCTCAACACAACATCTCGTGAATAGGTTTTGTGCTGTTTTATCAATTCCACCTGCTCGTTTACAGCCTGAACAACTTCTGCAAAGCATTGCTCTTGGTTTATCTCTATGCGACAAGGAACAGCAGAGGCAAACAAGCCTTCTAGTCCTGTCAGTTGGTTTTCTAGCTCGCTTTGTCTCAATCCCAAATCAAAACAATCAGTCTGACTGATGCGAGCGAGATAGGCAGCAAAAGCTGCAATAAGGAAGTTTCCTAGAGTCCCTACTGGTGGGTAACTCTCCAAGAAAGTTATTACCTCATTGGGGATCAACCATTCTTTACTCCTGACCTCACCTTCTGATAACTGGGATGAGATTTTCCGTTCTGCATAGGGAAGTGTTATCGGCTGTAAGGTTGCTAATTTCTCTACCCAGAACTTTTCATGCTTGACTAGCGATACTTCTAACGTTTTAATACGCTTCCCTAGATCTAGTTCGATATCCTTAAACCGCTCTCCTACCTGGAGTTTAAATCTTGTAACAAACTCAGGTATGGAGAGGGGTTGACCCTCTATCGATAACACCTGATGCAGCAAAATATCATAACTTGTAGTACTAACCTGAAGGCAATTAGATTCAATTGCTGTTATTGTTCCTGGTGGTGACGTAGATGGAGTATCAAGAACTTCAATCTTAGAAACAATAATAAACTCGCTGCCTAGTACTAACTTCGGAAAGCCGATTAAATTTTCATGTGAACCAAAGTCTAAAGCTCGAACAAAAGTATCTAGTTCATGGGCACAACGATTCCAGGACAAGACACAGCCAGGACTCGGTTTTTGCGACCTTGAAAAGTAGCTTCGTTTGGCTAGATCCTGTTGAACTAAAGTGACTTGGTTAGAAGCCAAGTCATGGATTAATTCAGCAAATGAATGGATAATTGTTTCATAGCACTTGCCATTCAGAGTAAAAGCCGTTTCTTTTTTACTAATGCTAATAGTTACCTGTTTGAAAATATCACCTCCATCAACCTGATGAGTCATCTTATGCCATGTGACGCCATGATTTTTTTCCTGATGTAGGATAGCCCAGGATGGAGCATTTATACCGCCGTACTTGGGCAGCAGAGCATCATGACAATTGATTGCATATTGACGGGGTAATTCTAGAATTTCTTGAGGGAGGATAGAGAGATTATAAATACTGAATAAGTAATCAAAAGCTTGCTGGCTTAAAAAGCTGATTAAATCTTCAGTTGGCTGGATATAAGGTATACCCTGTGAAGTTGCCCAGCTAGTAATCAATGTCCCCATTGAGATAATGCCTAATATCTGATGACCGCGCTTTAAAAGAAGCTCGGCACAAGGAATCAATAAAGACTCGTGACCTATTAAAAAACAACTGAAGTGCTGGTAGTTGGATAAAGCTTGATGATGACTTCTAGTCAAAGATGTCAAATTCAAGATTGACTGCTCTGGATTAGCAATTATCCCTTCTAATAAAATCTGAAAATGAACACCTACCTGCTCTATAGTCGCTGCACTAAATAAGTCATTGTTGTACTTAAATACACAATAAAGCCCTTCAGGTTGCTCTTCAATCTCCAGAGCTAGATCGAGCATCACCATGCCTGTTTTTAATAGGCAATCATCTATTTTTAATCCTTGTGCTTCTACTGCCTTGTTAGGTAGATTTCGCAGTTGAAAGAGTATCTGAAATAGTGGAGTGCGGCTTAAGTTTCGCTCGGATTGCAGTTCTTGTACTAATTTCTCAAAGGGTACATCTTGATGTTCATAAGCTCCTAATGCTACTTCCCGCACTCGACCCAATAGTTCCCGAACAGTGAGATTTACTTGTATCTGCGTCCGCAAAACTAAGGTATTAATAAAAACGCCAATTAGTTTCTCCGTTTCGGTGCGATCGCGTCCTGCAATCGGAGTGCCTACAATAATGTCATCCTGACCCGTGTATCGATAAAGCAGTGTCTGAAACGCTGCCAACAGGGTCATAAATAATGTCACCCCTTCCCGTTGGCTCAATTCTTTAAGTGCTTCACTCAGGTTCTTGGGTAACACCAACGAATGCTTCGCCCCCCGAAAAGTTTGCACAGCACCTCTGGGTCGGTCGGTCGGTAATTCCAGAATGGGTAAATTACCCCCAAGCTGTTTTTTCCAGTAAGCAAGCTGAGACTCTAATCCTTTTCCCTGCAATCTTTGTCGCTGCCATTGGGCAAAATCAGCATACTGAATGGGTAACTCAGGTAAAGGAGATGGTTTCCCAGTCAAAAACGCTTCATAAAGTGCTGCCAGTTCCTGAATGAGAACCCCCATCGACCAGCCATCAAAAATAATGTGATGCAGAGTCAGCAGTAATATATGCTCCTGTTCACTCAATCGCACTAAGATAGCTCTCATTAAAGGCAATTGAGATAAATTAAAAGACTGCTGTGCTTCTTGAGTGGCAAGACGTTGAACTTCATCCTCTCGCTGGTCTTGAGGTGAATGACTCAGGTCTACAATTGGCAACATTAAGGTCAGCATCGGAGAAATAACCTGAACGGGTTGCCCATCCACAGCCGGAAAACTCGTGCGTAAAATGTCATGGCGACGTACAATTTCGTTGAGGCTTTGCTCTAGTACAGTAACATTTAAACGACCCGTCAGGTGAATATTGGTGGGACGATTGTAAGCAGGATTTCCCGGCTCAAACTGGTCGAGTAGCCACATTCTTGTTTGAGAAAATGAGAGAGAGGCTGAGTCAGAATTAGCTCTTTGAGGAATGGAAAGTTCGCGGTTTTGTTTGAGTGCTTTTTGCTGAAGTTTCTGTTCTAGAAGCGCTCGTTTAGCTGGTGATAGTTTGGTAAGTTTTTGATTAATATCGTTCATAGTGTTTATGACCTGACATAAATAGCTTTAACCTATCCGAATGTAAAAATCGTTCATTACTAGACCTGGCTAGAAAGTAGAGGGTAAAGAAGCAGGATTTTTGATCAGTTTCCTGTTAAGCAGTTCTCGACTTGGAACAAGACGTCTATTCTTTACTCCGGTTCACCAGATTCTCATGCAAAAGTGCCGTACATTCTTTCACGCCTACCCTGTCTTTCTGGATATATCCATCCCGTTCTCTGAGCAATTGCATTTCATCTTCAAGGGCAGTTTGGGCAGCAAACAGACAAGGTGTACTGTAGTTCACCAAAGACACACCCGCATCCTTGAGTTGGGTTAAGTTGCAAGGCGGAGACTTCCCGCCGGCAATTTGGTTAAATACCAGGGGTTTACCTACTTTAGATTTTAATTTTTCGATAATTTCTAAATCTTTAATCCCATCAGCTAATATGGCATCCGCTCCCGCTTCCTCAAACGCCTTAGCTCGGCGGATAATTTCATCAATATCTGTTGCATCGGTACGAGCAACGACAAACAAATCCTTACGAGTTGCCAAAACCTTTTTCAGTTTTTCTAGAAATTCATCCAACTCCATCAGCAACTTGCCATCCAAATGTCCACATCGGCGAGGGCGTTTTTGGTCTTCAATAATTACCCCTGAAGCCCCGATAGACTCCAACAGAGACACCACATGACAAGCAACTTCTGTATCTACATAACCGTCGTCTATATCAACGAGAATATGATGGTGGGGCAGTACAGTTTTTACCCGTTGGACAAATGCTAAAATGTCAGACCAGGCAATAAATCCAATATCCGGTAAGCCGTAGTAGCTAGCCGCAAAACCAAACCCACTGATAAAAATACCGTCATAATATTTTCCCGCAACCGATGCCGAAAATACATCATAAACACCGATAAACGGAATAATATCTCTGCTGTTTAAGTCCTGTCGTAGGCGAATTCCGCAAGGATTTACCATTCTCTTTAATCTCTCCTTATGAATTATGAATGCCTTGGTCTAAAATTCGTTGAGCTTCCTCATCTGAGAGCAATTCAATTTCAGCTAATATCTCGCCTAGTTCATCAGACTCTACCGTTTCCGTCTGAGTTGGGACAATTCTCTCTGCCATGCTAGCGATGGTCGGTTGCTGAAAAAAGATGAGAAAGGACAGCTCAACCTGCAAGGCGTCTCGCACTCGGTTAATGATTTGAGTTGCTAGGATAGAATCTCCGCCCAACTGGAAAAAATTGTCATGAATCCCAACTGGCTCAATGCCTAAAACCTCAGACCAAATTTTCGCTAACGTTTCTTCTTTAGGGGTGCGTGGTGGGGTATAGTTGGGTCTGGGTGCCGTCGGATTAGAGGCAGTAAGACCTAATTTTTCAGCTAAACCAATCCGCTGCTGTTTGCCTGTTGGACCTTTGGGAATTTCATCTAAAAACAGAATCACACGGGGGACTTTAAAATCAGCCAATTTCTTGGCAGCAAATTCCTTAAGTTCTATCTCCGTAGTGGATACCTCTTGCTTGAGAACGACTGCCGCAGCGACATCTTCACCCAAGAGAGTATGGGGCGCAGCAAAGGTGACAACTTGCTGAATTGCCGGATGATCGAGCAGCACTTCATCCACTTCACGGGGAGAAATTTTTTCACCCCCCCGGTTAATGATTTCCTTGATTCGACCCTTTAGAAAGAGATAGTTATCTGTATCCAAATACCCTAAGTCACCGGTACGGAACCAGCCATTGGTAAATGCTTTTTCATTCGCTTCGGGATTATTTTCATAACCCTTAGTAACACTAGCTCCCCGAATTACCACTTCCCCCACTTCCCCAGAAGGGAGCAAGTTGCCTGCCTCGTCCATAATGGCAACGTCTAGTCCGGCTGCCACCCCCACAGAACCCGGTTTCCGTACTCCCGGCGGTAAGGGGTTGCTAGCCATTTGATGAGAGGCTTCTGTCATCCCATAGGATTCAATCACAGGGGCATTAAATACCGTTTCCAACTCAGCCATGACTTGGGGTGGCAGAGATGCAGAAGAAGAACGAATGAACCGCAGTGGACAACGGGTAATAATGTCACGGTTAGCTTCAGTTCGAGCTAAAATTCCTTGATGGATTGTCGGAACGGCTGAATACCAAGTTGGGCGAAACTCGTCTACCCAATTAAAAAATTGCGGGGCGTAAAACCCCGGCGTACAAACCACACTAGCACCCGTGCTTAAGGATGAAAGTAATGCACCCATGAGTCCGTGAATATGAAACAGGGGCATCACATTCAAACAGCGATCGCTCCCTGTCAGATTCAGCGTCTCCCGAATGTTATACGCTGAAGTACAGAGGTTGCTGTGGGTTAGTGGCACCATTTTCGGACGTGATGTGGTGCCGGATGTATGCAAAATTAAAGCTACATCATCGGGTTCGGCAAAACCCCCATTCACTAAATTGCTGGGTTCACCCCCCGTGAGGGTAAAGACTCCTGCTTCAGCCTCCAGTTTAGAAGAAAGTTCAATAATCGGAATCCCGCGTTTTCGGGCTACTTCCCTAGCGGGTTCGGCAACTCCCGACTGAATAATCAGTGCCTTGGCATCAAGATCCGATAAATAAAAGTCAAATTCTGGTTCCCGATAGCTGGGGTTGAGAGGCGCACAGGTGGCACCGCAGGCAATCGCTAAAAAGGCAACTGCCATTTCTGCACCATTAGGCAGGGCAACAGCAACTCGGTGATTGCGCCCTACACCCATAGCGTTCAACGTAGTGACAACTTGGCGAATGCGATCGCCCAAGTGGCGATAGGTGAGGGGAGGGCGTCCTACTGCGGCAATTGCGATCGCGTCGGGATTCGCTTCAGTCTGATTCTCTAGGAGATCCCAAAGGCGTAGATGCAGTGAACCTGTTCCAAGCTGCTGACTAACTGTATTCATTTTGCCTCAACTTTCATAAATTAACGAAGTTTTTTGACTCAACCTCGCTGATAGAAACTGTTTGATGAATTATGCAGAACGGCTCTAAGAGTTAATTGACAACAGAAGTCTGAATTTTAAAGAGTGAACTCTGAAAAAAATATCGGTACACGTTTTGCCTTTAGTGGGCAAAAAACAAATTTTTCAATCTCAGAACCCTATCCCTTTAGGGGTGGGGTAATTTCATACTTGATTTTCTGGAAGTCCCTCAGACTATCATCGATAGTTAGTGTTTATTCTTTATTTGGAGGGTTAAGGGAACTTTTATAGATAAATCGAGTCTAGTCAATTCTATCCACGCGACTAGACGGATGAGAAGATTAAAAATCAATCTTTATTAAATCTTTATAGAAATTTTATTAAAAATTTAAAAACTAGTCTCACTCAATTCAGGTTGCCCAGACGTTCAAAAAATTCTGAACTCCTTTGTTCAAACCGATTCTTTAGGGGAGCATCCCCAATGTCAGTCGATCAAAAACTCAGTATAATTACAGGGGTTTGCAACGAGCGTGAAGTACATTTTGACCCCCCTAAACCCGTTCTTTACGGCGTAACCGGGTTTCCCCCAGTCGCTGCGGGTGAAGGATCAACGGATTCTTGGGGATTGGGTTTCGGATTTTGAGTCTCAGGTTGTGTCGGCGAAGGGGGGGTTTCCTGATTCCCTTCAGTGTCGGCTTTGCGCTGCGTAGCTTTCCGAACTAAATCATTTAACTTTTCTCGCCAATAGCGCTGCTCAGGAAAATTGCTGTCAGATGCATAAATGATCACATCAACATAGCGACCTTCATCAAAGGCTTGTTGAATGTTATTAAACTTCGCCTTAGCCTCTGACCATTCTTGCTGCCATTCTCCGATTTTCTTCTGAGCTTCTTCAAAAGCTGGACTGCTGGGAAGAACGGATTGAGCATCAGCGATCGCTTCATCCAATTTACCCTGTTGGTATTTTTCCGCCGCTGTGGTGAGTTTGCTGTCACCATTATCAGCGGGTTTAGGTTTATCTTTTGGCTTCTCTGGTGAGGGTTTTGGCGCGGGAGTGTTAATGACAACTGGACTGGGTTGGGTTTCAACTGGAGTCGGACTAGGTTGGGTCTGAGCAACGGTCGGATTAGCTGAGGTACAGTCTATATACTGTCTTTCCTTAAAAACCCATCCTTTCGCTGGAGAGCTAATCTCCGCCCAACCATTTTGTTCAGTGCCGGTCAGTGCTAGCTTTGTTCCTTTGGAAACTGTATCAACAACACTTCCTTGCGGTTGTGATCGAACATTTAACACTCCAACTGCCACCGTGCAAGTTCCTACGCCATCACCGAACGCACCTAAGGAACTCTGACGAATGGCGTAAGCCATACTCACTCCACCCACAACAATCGCCATGCCAATACCCAGTACCAGTGGCAGTTTGTCAGATCGAGAAGGTGGAGGATAGCTAGATGGAGGAGTAGGAGTAGGAGCTGGAGGTCGAGGAGGAGCGGCAGGCGCAACCGCCATGGTAGCCTGTTCTGAAAGGGGAGCTGGATTGTGTGGTGGTAGAGTTTGTCTGGGAGTAGAGATACCCTGAGCCGATGGGTAAGCAGGGTTTGTTGGAGAATAGCTCGATGGGGAAGCTGTCAACTGCTGTAGTGCTTGTAGCGCTTCACCTGCCGATTGGTAGCGGTCTTTGAAGTGATAGCTTACCATCCGATTGAGAATATAAGCCAATCCTCGACTAATTGACACCAGATGCTGCCAGAGAATTTCACCGGTATTCAGGTCTTCCTGCAACTCGGCTGGCATCCGACCCGTGAGTGCTTGGATACCAATAATACCCAACCCGTAGATATCGCTACTGGGTCGTGGCTGACCCATTGCCTGTTCGCTAGACATATAGCCAGGGGTGCCAACGGCAACAGTATTATTCACCGAACCGTAACCGCTAGCCAGTTGAGTGCGAATTTGCTTAACTGCACCAAAGTCTACTAATACTAATTTATTGTCAGAGTTGCGGCGGATCAGGTTGTCGGGCTTGATATCACGATGGATGACACCGTGGCGGTGAACAAAATCTACAATGCCCAAGACTTCTTTGAGCAACTCCATCACCCGCTTTTCATCCCAGCGCTGACCGGGCTGTAACTCTTGGCTTAAGGTATGCCCTTCCACAAATTCTTGAACCAGGTAAAATTCCTGGTCTTCCTCGAAGTATGCCAGCAAGCGGGGAATTTGGTCGTGATTGCCAAGCTGTTCGAGGGTTTCAGCTTCACTGGTGAACAGGCGTCGGGCAGTTTCTAGGAAGCTAGGTTCCTGGTTGGCAGGCTGGAGATGCTTGACCACGCAGATAGGATTACCGGGACGTCTGGTATCCTGTGCCAGGTAGGTTCTACCAAATCCACCAGCACCTAGAACTTGGGTGATGTAGTAACGTCCGTCGAGTAACTTGCCTAACATGGATGATGACGCCCTTGAGAGTCCACTTGTCAATATTTACATACGCGGGTAGAGACTGTGTGCCAGGATTGTGCCAATTTTATTTTTAGTCTTGGCTGTCTAGCCGTTCAAGATTCTTATTATGGAGGGATGGGGGGATGGGAGACGTTCTTAATTAAGGTTGATTCAACAAATTTCGATATCAGAAGAGTTTTCAAGATTGGCTGGGGGCAACTGCTCCTAAAATCTCAGCCGAATAACTAACGACCCATGAATACTGTCGATTATCTCCGAATTAGCCTCATTGACCGCTGCAATTTCCGTTGCCAGTACTGTATGCCGGAAGGAGCAGAACTGGATTATATCCTGCAACAGGAATTGCTGACCCATGAGGAACTGCTGACGCTACTTAAGGAGGTGTTTATGCCATTGGGATTTAGAAAGTTTCGCCTCACGGGGGGCGAACCCTTGCTGCGTCCGGGGGTTGTGGATTTGGTGAGAGCAATTGCATCCCTTCCCGAAACGGAAGATCTTGCCATGACGACCAATGCCTTTTTATTGGCAGGCATGGCACAGGAACTCTACGACGCAGGGTTGCGGCGCATCAACATCAGCCTCGACTCTCTCAATCCTGATACGTTTGACAAAATTATCAGCAATCGAGGACGTTCCCGCTGGCAGCAAACCTGGGAAGGTATTCAAGCTGCACATCGGGTGGGATTTGACCCTCTGAAGCTAAATGTAGTCGTGATTCCCGGTGTAAATGATACAGAAGTAATAGATTTAGCAGCACTGACGATTGACCGCAGGTGGCACATTCGGTTTATTGAGTTCATGCCCATTGGGAATACTCAACTGTTTAACAAGCGTGCTTGGATACCGTCTGAAGAACTGCGGCAGCAGATTCGTTCTCACTGGGGTTTGGGCGAGTCTAATGTGCGGGGCAATGGTCCGGCTGATGTCTTCCAGATTCCTGGTGCTTTAGGAACGTTGGGCTTTATCAGCCAAATGTCAGAATGTTTTTGCGATCGCTGTAACCGGATGCGCCTATCTGCTGATGGTTGGTTGCGTCCCTGTCTGCTTAATGAGACGGGTCAAATTGACTTAAAATCTGCTCTGCGTAGCGGTGTTAAATTACCTGAATTGAGAGAACGAGTGCGGCAGTTGCTGGTACTCAAACCAGAGATTAACTTTAAGCAGCGAGACTCTGGAACAGAAGGCACGTACACTCGCACTATGTCACAAATTGGCGGATAGTCATTAGTCCTTGGTCATTGGTCATTAGTCATTCCCGTAGTAACAAACGACGAAGGACAAAAGACAAACGACAAAGGACTAATAACTTAAGCTTTCCGTGAGTAGTACTCAACCACTAGTAGTTCGTTGATTTGTAGGGCTACCCACTCGCGCTCGACAACACTATTAACCTTGCCGGTGAATGTGTTTTTGTCAAACTCTAAATGGCTAGGCAGGTTTGCCAGTCCGGGGTATTCCATATTTTGTTGGACTAAACGCCGAGAGCGTTCAGTGTCTTTGACACCAATCACGTCTCCAGGACGGCACTGATAGCTGGCAATATTAACCACGCGACCGTTCACCATAACGTGACCATGATTTACCAACTGACGCGCACCGGGAATGGTTCCTGCCATTCCCAGACGAAAGACGGTATTATCCAGTCGCATTTCTAGGAGTTGCAGTAAGGATTGACCCGTTGAACCCGTTGCCCGACGAGCTTTGCGGACATAGCGAAGCAACTGTTTTTCCGAGACTCCGTAGTTGTACCGGAGTTTCTGCTTTTCTTCCAAGCGGATGGCATATTCTGAGCGCTTCCGGCGACCTTGACCGTGCTGACCTGGCGGGTAAGACCGCCGAGGCGTCTTGCGAGTCAGACCCGGAAGGTCGCCCAGACGACGCACTACCCGCAAGCGCGGGCCTCGATATCGCGACATATAACTTCCTTGTTCCTGTGCTAACTGAACGTTTACCCAAAACTATTATGATACACCTTTCTAGGGAGTGCTTTTTGTTTAATTTAATTTTTTTGTTCTTCCCCACCTCCTCTACTGCCTCTCTATTCACTCATCAAATAGACTAGTTATATATTGGTAAGCTCTTCGAGCGAATGCAATGTCACAGCCTACCCCTCCCAAACCCCAAAAAAAAGGGAAGTCACTCCCTGCAAAATTCATCATCAGACTCGGAAAATGGGTCTGGACTACCTTATGGCACCTGATGATGTCGCAGCTTGCCCCCCGCAGTCAGTCGGGAGAGTACATTCGCCCAGAAAGCCAGTTCAGAAACACCATTAGCACCCAAGAGGGAAACCCTTACCAACCCGCAGCAGGACGCTACCGCCTTTATGTGGGACTCGGATGCCCTTGGGCGCACCGCACTCTCGTCGTTCGCGCACTCAAAGGGCTCGAAGATGTTATATCGGTGTCCGTCGTGTCTCCTTCTCCTATTGAGGGGGGCTGGGTACTCAACCAAGAAGAAGAGGGTTGCCGCACCCTGGCTGAACTGTACCAGTTAGCCCAACCTGGTTACAGCGGACGTTCTACGGTTCCTGTACTCTGGGATAACCAGACGAAGACGATTGTCAATAACGAGAGTGCTGAGATTATTATCCTGTTAAACTCCCAGTTCAACGAATTTGCCAAAAATCCCGCACAAGAACTTTATCCAGAGGAACTGCAAGGGCAAATCGAACAGTGGAATGAGAAAATTTACCCTGCCGTCAACAATGGCGTGTATCGCTGCGGCTTTGCCCAGACTCAGGAGGCATACAACAACGCCTGCAATGAGTTGTTTGCAACTTTAGATGAAATTGATATGGCACTAGAGAGGAGTCGATATCTGTGCGGGGACAACGTTACCCTTGCAGACGTGCGTCTTTTTACTACCCTGTTCCGCTTTGATATCGTGTACTACGGATTGTTTAAGTGCAATCGCCAAAGAATTCAGGACTATAAGAACCTAGGGGGCTATCTGCGTGACTTGTATCAGCTTTCTGGAGTCGCTGGCACCTGTGATTTAGAGAGCGTGAAGCGTGACTACTACGGCAACCTGTTTCCCCTTAACCCCGGTGGAATTATCCCTACAGGTCCGGATATTACGAACCTCCTCGAACCCCATGAACGTGAAAGCAGCGGCAAACAGACTGTTTTGCAAGATTAAAATTTTTCTGGGAAGCGATCGCAATTCTTAAGTAAAAAAGGGAACTGCAACGGTTAAAGGGAATTACCGATTAAAGTCTAATTAACCTCTTTAACCAGACATGAGATAATTGATTAAAATAGCATCCATGTCATCTCTAAACAAGCCAGCGATCATTTCCAGCCGATTTATCAGATGCCAAGCCGCATCCTTGCTGCTTTATCAATCTGTTTTGAGCAGTGAAGTTGGGCATACTTTCCTCCACCTGTTGCACACTCTAGGGCGGAATGAGGAGAATAGGCTCGCCTGCCTTATTGCTTATGGCGAATGGTTCCAAGCTTTAGCAAATAGAGGTAAAAGTTGGCAAGATTACCTGATTGGGCGAATTCTGCGCGATGATAATCCCTTTACTCGGCAAGTCCAGCGAGTTGCCGTGAATGATTTACCCTCAGCCTTGGTATCTGCTGCTCAACAGGATTTACTCAACCTGCAAAGTCTCTACGAATGCAGTGGCGAACAAATCAGTCGCTGGGTACAAAAAGCATCTCAATTAGAGGTAGAGCCGATTCCTTGGAGTGTCGAATCATTACAGTCAACATTTCTGCAACAGAAAAGTAACTGGGCAGATGCCCTAGAGGATTTAGCTGCCTACTACCGACAACATGGTACAGGGTTATGGGCTGAATATCGCGCTTTGCATTGGCAGTCGGGACAGCTTGTTGGTATTGCCCATCCTGATCCTGTCCAGCTTGAAGAACTGAGGGGTTATGACTCCCAAAAAGCTACTTTGGTAAAGAATACAGAGTTTCTGCTAGCTGGATATCCTGCCCTACACGTTCTGCTCTACGGCAGTCGTGGTTCAGGGAAGTCTTCATTAGTCAAGGGATTATTACAAAACTATAGCAGTCGTGGCTTACGGCTGATTGAAGTTGCCAAATCAGACTTGAAGGAGCTGCCTGCAATTGTCGAGCAAGTGCGGGATTTACCTCAGAAGTTTATCATCTTTGTGGATGACCTCTCCTTTGAGGAAGACGATGATGCCTTTAAAGCTTTGAAAGTGGTATTAGAAGGGAGTGTAACAGCTCGACCGCCCAATGTCGTAGTCTATGCAACATCGAATCGGCGGCACCTAGTTCGGGAATTTTTTGGCGATCGCCCCCGTCCCAGCGATAATGATGAAGTCCATGGCTGGGATACTGTTCAAGAGAAGTTATCATTTAGCGATCGCTTTGGCTTAACCCTAACCTTTGAGCCAGCCAACCAAAACACTTACCTGCAAATTGTTCAACATTTGGCAAATAGAGCTGGTATTAATCTCCCTCAAGAGGAACTAGAGTATCGTGCTCTCCAGTGGGCAACCCGCCACAACGGACGTTCCGGACGCAGCGCTCGACAGTTTGTTGATTTTCTTAGGGGCGAGTTAGCCATGAGCCATTAGCTCTTAACCTTCAATCTTGATTCGTCATCATTATGCTGAAAAAGAGGCTATTAGCAAGAAGCCGAGAGCGTGAATCAATGCTCCATGACCAGATTAATGACTAATGACCCAGCTAGTCAATCAGATTCTTCTCGGTGCCGTTGCCTTTGCAGTTAGCTTTGGTATTGGATTGTTCACCAACCCCAACAAAGCACTCTTGAATGGTGCTATTACTGTAGTGGCTAGCTCTGTTGGAGCCATGGTAGCTGAAAAGCGACGTCTCGAACAGGAAAAACGGCACAAGCATTCTTTACTCAATCAGATTCAAGACTTTGAAGAAGAAGAAAGCTTGCTTTATGAATCCCTCTCCAAGGCGATGGCAATCGAACATCAGTTAGAAGCTAGTGTCAGTGCTTTACAAGGTGAACGTAGCCAACTTTTACACCGAATTTCTGAACTTCACACCCAACGTAACGAACTGTATCAAGAACTCGGTGATGTTCAGCAGCAAAAACAGCAGCAACTCCAAGAAATTTACAATCTGCAAACGCAAATTCGTCAGATTGAAAAACACCAATCCGAACTGAATCAATCTTTGTGGGCAAAAACTGCCCAAGTTCCACCCGCAGAAACTCGCTTAAATCGCTTGCATACGGAACTAGAAGAACTCCAAAGCCAAATTGCCGACAAACTCACTCAACACGAACAACTCTATGAAGACTTAATCACTCTCGAACATAAAAAACAGGAGTTGGGAGGGGAAGCTTATGACTTGCAGACGCAAATCCTCGCACTTAAACAGCGTTGGGAAGAACTGAATCAATCTTTATTATTCTTGCGGATACAGCAGCAGCAAGTTCAAGGCAGCTTAACGTCTCTCAAATCTGAACTCCATCAATTGCAAAGCCAAGTTTCGCAAAAACAGCAACAACAGGAACAACTCAGCCAAGATTTGGCAACCTTAGAGACTCTAAAACAGCAGATAGAAACCGATTATCAGTATTTGCAAACGCAAATGGAAGCCCTCCAAAGGCAAAACCCAGAAATGTTTCAGTATTCCTCCAAGGAAATACAGGGTAAGCTATCTGGGATATTACCAGAAGAATGGTGGGAATGGCTGGATTTTATTCAACAGCTCAGTGAAGATGATAAAGTGGTATTTAAGGCAATTTTAGAGCGAGACGAAGCGACATTAAAGCGAATTGCCTCAGAAAAGCTAACCATGCCTCAAGTTTTAATTACTTCAATTAATGATCGGACGTTAGAAAAATTTAATGATATTCTCTTCTTCAGTGATGGAACCTCCATAATTCCAGAATTGAATGAAGATTATTTATCTATATTGGTTAAATCCAGAACGGTTTGTTTTAAGGATTTATTAGAACTCAACCTTCATCAGTCTAGTAAAATAAGTCTCCTTCACTGACTGTTCCCTTACTATAGCCAGTCTATTTGATTGGTGATCATACAGATGAGTAGAGGGAATGGGGAATGGGGAATGGGAAATTTCACAATTCTTTTAGGCTGACTATCTGGCATTCGTTAAGATGGAATAGCGATGCGTAACACCGGACAACGAGTGGCAACAGATTCCCAAGAAAACGGTTCAAAATCAGAAAAAGGCTGTGTCCTAATCTGCCAGCATACCTCTTGTAAGGCAAATGGTTCGGCAGATGTACTTGCTGCCTTTGAAGCGGCTGGAGATACTGACTTTGAGATCAAAGCTGCGGAGTGCCAAGGACAGTGCAGTTCTGGTCCTACAGTGCGAATTTTACCAGAAGAAACCTGGTACTGTCGTGTTAAACCCAATGACGTACCAGTTATTGTCGAACAGAATCTCAAGGGAGGCATACGGGTTGAAGAGAAGCTGAATCCACGCATTCATATGCGGTTTAGTTTTTGAGTTCAGTCACGTAGCACGTAACCCAAACTTCGCACCGTTTGAACTAGACGTTTTTCACCTTTGGCTTCAAGCTTCAGCCGCAGATAGCGCACATAAACCTCAATGATATTAGAGTCTCCCATAAAGTCGTAACCCCAGACCTGTTCCAGGATTTGGTCGCGGATGAGGACTTGTCGGGGATGGGTAAGCAAGTAACGGGACAGTAAATATTCAGCATCAATCCTACCTCTGAATATTCACACCCACCGATAGATTTTTGCTTGAGTGTTTTTTTGTGACAATACTAAACCCTTCATTTTAAATCAAACTATCAACAATTTTAGATGTGTTTACCCTGGCAACTCCAGATTTGTTAATCCCATTTTGGTTTAACTAAATTAGAGGGGTAAAAAATGCGATCGCAGCTTATAAAAACGAAGAAATCTGGGAGAAACTCCATCTGGCAATGGTTTGCTATTTTATAGTCCTAAAGGGATAAAAGAAGACTAATTTCCTGAAAAGGAATGGAGATCTGGCAAACTCCACTCGAACAACTTCCTCTAGTGTTCCTCTCGTACAGTCGTTGCTATGATAAGAGAGACTCAAGTCAATTTAGCTCCGAACGGGTTAAAGCAATTCAAGCGCTTTCCGATCAGGAGTGAACATCTTGAAGTCTGACTAGATGCTAAACCCAGAGGTTGATTCCTGTCGTGAGTGCCATGCCTCACCCGGAGGCTGTTCATGTCAAAAAAAACCAGCCCAAATCACTGAGCTGGGAAACGTCAATCAGGGTGCATCTACCATTCCACTATTCCGGAATAGGCTAGAGCGATCCGGAAAAATCCTAGACCAGTTATCTCTTAGATGAAACCCAAACTCACAATCAGCCAGAAATCAAGAGGAGCAAAAGTGTATTTACCCTATATTGGTTTGAGACGGCTGGCAGAGTTGAGGGAAACTTTCAAACCTGAAAATCAATCTATGGAGAGTAAAGTAAAGATACTGAAATTTTAAAACGTTGTACGATTCAACTCAAGCCTCTATATTTAACGAAATTGATCGGGCAGTAGCCGTGGCGCAGGAATTCCACATCTCTGTAACCCCCCTAGGGAAAGACCAATACCTGGTACGCATCGAAGACGTTGCGCCCGGAGTGCCATTGGCAGAAGAACAAGTTCAATGGCCCGTGGACGAGTGGTTAGGAAAGGCACGGCAGTTAATGAATGACCCCCTCTGGGGTTTGTTCCACGGAACGATTGGCGGTGTGGATGATATCTTTGCGTCATCGATGTCAAATCAGTCTGTCAATTCATCCTGCCTCAACCTAGTAGCACTGGGTCAGCAACTTTATAACGCCTTATTTCAGGGTAGTTTGCGAGATAGTTGGATGATGGCGCAAGCGATCGCACAAAATCAGCGGCAGGTTTTGCGGTTGCGCTTGGGACTCAAAGGCAATCGCCTGCCTCGCCTACCATGGGAAGTACTCTATGAAGGCAACCGTCCTCTGGCAACGGGAACCGACGTGGCATTTTCCCGCTACCAACCCAGTACAGGGTTGATGAGACCGCTTCGAGAACCTCTCTATCAGGCTAATCAACCCCTAAAAATTTTGATGGTGATAGCAGGTCCAAGCGATCAAGAAAGTTTGGAACTCGCCCAAGAAGCTGCTCACCTGCAAGAAGAACTTAAAAACCGTTCCCGCCATGAACTCCCCGCTATTGAACTCACAATTTTAGAACAGCCGGGACGAGAGCAACTCACCCAAGCTCTCGAACAAGGTCAATATCAAGTTTTCCACTACGCCGGTCACAGCAGCTTGGGCGACTCGGGTGGTGATGTTTACCTCGTCAGCAACAAAACAGGTTTAACCGAAACCTTAAACGGTGATGATTTAGCTGGATTGCTCGCCAATAATGGTGTTCAGCTCGCTGTCTTTAACTCCTGTCGCGGTGCCTATACTGCTACCTCTGACCCCCTAGACAACGGCAAAGATCGTAATTTGGCAGAAGCCTTGGTCAAGCAGGGAATTCCTGGGGTGCTGGCGATGGCAGAGCGAATTCCCGATGAGGTGGCGCTAACTTTAACTCGGCTGCTTTACCGCAATCTCAATCAAGGTTATCCCATTGACCTCAGCCTCAGTCGGGCGCGACAAGGGCTGATTTCATCCTATGGGTCAAACCAACTCTATTGGGCGCTGCCAGTACTATACTTGCATTCCAAATTTGATGGATTTCTGACAAATGTTAGTGACAATCACAATAACAGAGAAGAGCGGTTGCTGTTGCCAGAGCCGTCAGAAACGTCGATTGTTTCATCAAGCCAAGACACCCTATTTACTCCATCCCCACCCTTGAACTCTGCTAGTTTTTTGGAGGATGAGTTAGCCTCTGAAACCCTATATCCGTTGTCTGGATATGACGATGAAGGGTTTAACGACTGGATGAATGAAGTCGCATCAGACGATGAAGGAGACGACCCCTCCATCTTCATCAGAGGTTTGCTCGACCAACTAGATACCCCAGCCACCAGCGACGAATCGATACTGCCTGGGTTAGATGCCAAGAATTCTGGTAGAACAGCATCAGATACGGAGGATTGGCAATTTCCTAATAATGAAAGGGTTACTCCCCCTCAGGAATCGACAGTCCCCATTCATCCTGTCCCAACCACTCAGTCACCGCCACCCCAATCAGCAAACACGGCTACGGCTTCGGCATCCGTTCAACCTTCACAGCCGAGACGTTCGAGGAGCGGGTGGCAAATACTGCGCTCCCTTCCCAGGCTATGGATGGTTCTTGGAATAACGGGTATAGTTGCGATCGCTCTTTTAGGCGCTTGGTTCTTCTGGAACCGCCAACCGCGCCCAGGAGATTTATTCACGGATGCAGGTTCCCCAGTTCCCAGTCTTCCCCAGTCTACTGATTCCAAACCAGTCGATTTGGCAAAAGCTGACACCTCAACCGTCACTAATATTGCCATCGAACAATTCAATCGAGGGAATATTGCTGCCGGGGAAGAGGCTGTCGAGGCATTGCTCGATAGAGGCGCTTTACCTCAAGCCGACGCTGCCCTAGCTGCTATTCCACCCTTACAGCTTGAGCGTCCTGCTGTTAGTTTCTTGAGAGGGCGTCTGGCATGGCAGGCGATTCAAACTGGCAGTGAAAACTACAATTTGGACGATGTACGGCGTTACTGGGAAACCGCTGTTAAAGGGCAACCGGACTCGGCTCAATACCTGAATGCCTTAGGCTTTGCTTTCTATGCCGAAGGGGATTTCGAGCGAGCCAATAATGCTTGGTTGGATGCACTAACCCAGATTGAAACAGAACCTGCAGCCGGGGATGCTGCCGAACCACCCCCCAACAACGAAGCCCTGGCATCCTATGCAGGATTGGCGCTGGGATTCTGGAAATCAGCTCAAGAGCAGCCAGCTCCTAAACGGGCGAATTTATTAAACGAATCCTCTAAGCTACGTCAAAAAGTTCTTCAAGATGAACCTGTTAACTTTCAACCAGACGCCCTCAGCAAAAATTGGTTATGGTCAGAGCAAGCTATTCAAGATTGGCGATCGCTGTTAGCTTTGGAAAAATAAAGGGAGTAGGGAATAGGGCAGAAAACTCAATTGAACGCAGTAAGGGTACGGTATACCGTACCCTTACTATAATTCTTGAAATATGTCAATCCCTAGCGACCCTTTACCTTTAGTAGAGGTGCTAACCTGGCGCGATCGCTCTCTCCAATCCCAGGTGCTGTTACCGACAACATCGGTTGATTCCGTTCAGCCACAGCAGGTTGCACCAGCGTTGGCACTGACTCCCGCAACCGCGCCGTTAATTGCTGCGTTGTCGCATCGTACATCTGCGTCAGAACCTTGGGATACAAGCCAATGCCGATAATCGGCACTAACAAACAGGCAATGATAAACACCTCTCGCGGTTCCGCATCCTGCAAGACTTCGTGTTCCACCAGTTCCTTGTTTTCAGGACCGTAGAAAATCTCCCGCAGATTCGACAGCAGATAAATCGGTGTGAGAATTACCCCAACGGCTGCCAGAAACACGACAATCACCTTAAAGGTGGAATTGTAGGCATCACTGGTGGCAAAGCCGACAAACACCATCAACTCTGCCACAAACCCACTCATCCCTGGCAGCGCTAAAGATGCCAAGGAACAAGTCGTCCACATGGCAAACATCTTCTTCATTTTCCGACCCACGCCCCCCATTTCATCCAGCATCAGGGTATGCGTCCGGTCATAGGTAGCACCCACCAAGAAAAAGAGACTAGCACCAATCAATCCGTGGGATACCATTTGCAGCACGGCACCGCTCAATCCCAAATCTGTAAACGAACCAATCCCAATCAACACAAATCCCATGTGGGAAATGGAAGAGTAAGCAATTTTTCGCTTCAGGCTACGTTGAGCAAAGGCAGTTAGAGCCGCGTAAACGATATTAACGACGCCCAGAATCACCAAAACGGGTGCAAAGTAGGCATGGGCATCGGGCAGCATCCCCGCATTCATCCGAATCAGGGCATATCCCCCCATCTTCAAGAGAATCCCAGCCAGCAACATATGTACGGGTGCCGTGGCTTCGCCATGGGCATCGGGCAACCAGGTATGCAACGGGAAGATTGGCAGCTTAACCCCGTAGGCAATCAGAAAGGCTGCATACATCCACAGTTGAAAGTTCAGGGCGTAATCTTTAAGCGCCAGGGACTGCATATCAAAACTGACAGTATCCCCGTAGAATGCCATCGATAAGGCAGCCAGCAGAATAAACAGGGAACCCCCTGCTGTATACAAGATGAACTTGGTTGCCGCATACAGACGCTTTTTGCCTCCCCAAATAGACAGCAGCAGGTAAACCGGAACTAACTCCAGTTCCCATACCAGGAAAAACAACAGCATATCCTGAACGGCAAACACAGCAATCTGACCACCGTACATTGCCAGCATCAGGAAGTAAAACAGCTTGGGTTTCAGCGTCACGGGCCACGCTGCCAGAATTGCCAGCGTCGTCATAAAGCCGGTCAGCATAACTAGGGGCATCGACAAGCCATCAACCCCCACTGACCAATTCAAATCTAGGGACGACACCCAGCTATACTTTTCGACCAGTTGCAGTCCCGGATTACCAAAGTCATACTCTCTGACAAAAGCACAGACAATGAGAACAAAATCAATCAGCCCTACAATCAGGGCATACCAGCGTTCCCAAACGCCGTTCTTCTCCGGCAGAAAGGGAATTCCCAGAGAAGCGACGATGGGAAAAAGAATAATTATTGTTAGCCAGGGAAAATCTGTCATTTGTTGTTATTCGTCATTGGTCATCGGTCATTAGTCATTGGTCATTAGTTTTTAGCAAAGGACAAATGACAAATGACTAACAACGTTTTACGTCAACCCAGAAACAACCACAAAACCCAAAACGGCTGCAAAGATAATTAGAGCGTAGAATTGGGCGCGACCATTTTCTAGATATTTCAGACCTTCACCACTCAAGAGCGTAAAAAAGCCCGTCAGGTTAACTGCACCATCTACCACACGATAGTCCACTTCCATCACCTGCCGTGCTAGTCGGCGACTTCCCTGAACAAACAAGCGATCGTAAATATTGTCGAAGTACCACTTGTTGAGGGACAACTCGTAAAGTTGCGGGAATTTTTTAGCGATCGCGGCTGGGTCGATCTTCCGCATCCGGTACATGAGGGACGCCACGGTAATGCCAATCAGGGCAATTCCCACAGAACTCCCTGCCATCACTAGAAATTCTGTCCAGTTAAACGCCGCTTCGTGGGCGACTACTTCGCTGACGGTTTCTCCAAGGGGATGGATAAACTCCTCAAAGTAGTTATCAAAGGGCATCCCGACCAAACCGATTAGCGTTGACGGTACTGCCAACAGCAGCAACGGCAGAGTCATGGTTATGGGTGACTCATGGGGAAATTCACTATGACCGTGATCGTCCTCGTGGGCAGCCAGTTCTCGCTTATCCATTGCCCCAGGTCCAAAGGCTGGAACAGGTTCAGCTACTACTGCTTTGAGTTGCTGCCGGATACTGGTCATATTGCCCCGGAAGTCTCCCTCAAAGGTTAAGAAATACATCCGGAACATATAGAACGCGGTTAGACCTGCGGTAAGCCAGCCAATAATCCATAGTGCGGGATTGGCTGCAAAGGCACTACCCAAGATTTCATCCTTAGACCAGAACCCAGCAAAGGGGGGAATCCCACAGATGGCAAGTGTACCGATGAAAAACGTCAGGGAGGTAATCGGCATATACTTGCGTAAACCCCCCATCAGCCGCATATCCTGCGCTAAATCTGGGTCATGACCGACGACCCCCTCCATACCGTGAATCACGGAACCGGAACACAGGAACAGCATTGCCTTGAAATAGGCATGGGTCATCAGGTGGAATAAACCAGCACTATAAGCGCCGATGCCCATCGCCATCACCATATAACCCAACTGAGAGATGGTGGAATAGGCTAGACCTTTCTTAATGTCATTTTGAGTAACAGCGATCGTGGCTCCTAAAAACGCGGTAAATCCTCCCGTCCAAGCGATCGTATTCATCACCACGGGAATTCCATCAAACACGGGGTACATCCGGGCAATTAAAAAGACCCCAGCCGCCACCATTGTCGCAGCGTGAATCAACGCCGAAATTGGTGTCGGACCTTCCATGGCATCAGGAAGCCAGACGTGCAGAGGGAATTGGGCAGATTTCGCCACGGGTCCCAAAAATACTAATACGGCAAACAGAGCAGCTAGACCCGCACTAATGTAGCCGGATTCCACAAAAGCTTGCAGATGAGCACCCATGACATCAAACTCAAAGCTGCCGGTTGCCCAATAAAGCCCCAGCATCCCCAAGAGTAGCCCAAAGTCACCGACTCGGTTAACAACAAACGCTTTTTGACAAGCATCGGCTGCTGCTTTGCGGTCATACCAGAACCCGATCAGCAGGTAAGAACACATACCGACCAGTTCCCAGAAAATGTAAACCTGCACGAGGTTGGGACTGACGACCAAACCCAACATCGAGGAGCTAAACAAACTCAAATAGGCATAGAAGCGCACATAACCGGGGTCATGAGCCATATAGCCATCGGTATAGACCATAACCAGAAAGGCTACCGTAGTCACAATAACCAGCATCAGAGCCGTTAGGTGGTCGATGGTGTAACCCATCATCAGGTGAAACTTTCCGGCTGATGCCCATTCTAGAGAACGGGTAAACGACTCGTGTCCGTGGAACTGACTCCAGAAGAGCGCAAAGGAAAGAACCATCGACGCCCCCAGCAAGGAGACGATAAACACGGCTACAAGCTGTCGTAAACGGTTAGTGGCTTTGTTTAATGAGATTAGCCCTAGACCGACCAGCATCGCCCCGAGTAAGGGCAAAACTGGAATCAGCCAGGCGTATTGATAAAGCGGTTCCATGAAAGACAGCCTACTTTAGATTTCTTCACTATTTTGGCAAACCGTTAACAACTGTGACATAGACCTATTGAAAAATAAAGCGGCATCAGACCCAGGAACCGCCAGTAAAAATACTTATCCAATAAAAAACCATCGGTTGATTGATTCTGCCGATGGTTATACTCGAAAACTTGTAATAAGTAGTTTTTAGGAAATCAAAGGGAAAAGGGCAGAAGGTCTCCCCTTCCCCTTAATCCCGTACAGCTACGCTGCTTTTTGGGTCGTGTTATCCAACGAGGTTGTTACCATACCTTTATTCAGTAAATCAGCCGACTTGGGCACAGAGGTGACTACGAGCTTTTTTAAGGCAGCACGCAGGTCGTCCCGCCCATTGAACCCTTCTAAGCGGCGAACTAATTGACCGTTCTCAAATAAGAGCAGTGTCGGCAGAGATTTGAGTTTGTAGGTAGTGGCAAGCTTGAGGTTGTTATCCGCGTTCACCCGAACGACTTTGACCTGCTCGCTCCATTCCATCTGAAGCTCTTGAAGGAGCGGATGGATGAGCCGACACAAGCCGCACCAGGGTGCCCAAAAATCCACTAGAACGGTTTTGGACGTTTCTAAAACCTCTTGTTTAAAAGTTTGCTCGTTAACAGACAACACCATGATCCCTCGCAGTACTATAGAGCGTTTTTACAATTGTTTGGGATCATGCTACATCTATTTGGGATCATCTGATCAAGAAAACTACCTCTTCTACCACTTGATCGCTGCTGTTCCTTTCATTAGCAGGGGATGTGCCCACCACAGCAGACCGATGAACCCCATTACCCCCACATACGCAGGACGCAGGAATTCTTCCCATTTCAGCGCCTGACGACCCTGGAGAACAGCCAAGAAGGGAATCACAGAGGTACGAGCCTTGACTACTTCAAACGCTTCGCCATAGCGTGCCAAAAGGCGTCTGTCGCCATGCCAGACGGCAAACAGATGGTGCAGGACTAACCCAATAGAACTTAGCAGGGTGAAGCTAGTGCCAATCCAGAGGGTATGGGCAACACACCAGATAACCTGTCCAACCATTTGGGGATGTCGGGTAATGCGAATGATACCCGTCTCGTAGAGGTGAACTTGGGGCTTTTGGACGGCGGCAATTTCTAATAAGTTGAACGTCGCTGGATAGAGGAACAGGAACGAAATAGCCGAAAGTCCCCAAACCAAGGGTTGGATGCCGGGAATTCCCTGCACCTGCCAGAGCTGCACGCCGTCATAGCGGTGGTTAAAAAAGTAAATTATTAATACAACTGCTAAGGGAAGACTGACAAGGGCGAAGCCAATCCGGTAAACTCTAGCACCAATAAGTTTTTCGCCCCACGGTCGGAGCGCCGCTAAACCACTGTGAGCGATCGCAAATCCCAACAGCAATCCTACCATCACCAAATGGCTGGATGTGAACCCAGTCAACAACCTCATAAAATATGCCATCGATTCTTTGAACATTTAATCGTAGCAATTATTCTCAAGGACTTGATCCCTTGTTGTGTTACTGTCGATTTCAGCAGAGGTTTACACACTTGTTGCAGGCAATTTGAGCTATCGCTGAAGTCCGATGCCCGATCTAGACCCCCTTGGGTTGCCTGTTTTTGCTCCTTTTTGATGATGGTTTAGCTGCTATGTCTGACCTTCCTTTCACTCTCGATCAACTCCGCATTCTCAAAGCGATCGCTTCTGAGGGGAGTTTCAAACGCGCCGCAGATAGCCTTTACGTTTCGCAACCTGCCGTTAGCTTGCAGGTGCAAAACTTAGAACGGCAGCTCGACGTACCCCTGTTTGATCGGGGCGGACGCCGAGCGCAACTGACGGAAGCGGGACACCTGCTTCTCAGCTACGGGGAAAAAATCCTAACCCTCTGTCAGGAAACCTGCCGTGCTATTGAAGACTTGCAAAATCTTCAAGGTGGTACTCTGATTGTCGGTGCGTCTCAAACCACCGGCACCTATCTCCTCCCCCGGATGATTGGCTTGTTCCGGCAGAAGTATCCCGATGTTTCGGTGCAACTCCAGGTTCACTCGACTCGCCGCACCTCTTGGAGTGTTGCCAATGGGCAGGTTGATTTGGCAATTATCGGTGGCGAAGTTCCCACTGAACTCCAAGAAACGTTACATATTATGCCATACTCTGAAGATGAGCTGGCGTTGATTTTACCAGTCTTTCATCCCCTGGCAAAAGTGGGAACAGTCCAAAAAGACGACCTGTACAAGTTGCAGTTCATCGCCCTTGACTCCCAATCCACGATTCGGAAAGTGATCGACCAAGTTCTCACCCGGTGTGGCATTGATACTAGGCGTCTAAAAATTGAGATGGAACTCAACTCCATTGAGGCAATCAAAAATGCGGTGCAATCTGGGCTAGGGGCATCCTTTGTTTCAATTTCAGCGATCGAGAAAGAGTTGCAAATGGGTGTTCTGCATCGAGCAACTATGGATGGCGTGGTTGTCAAGCGGATGCTGTCTTTAATTGTCAACCCCCATCGCTACCGTTCCAAGGCAGCCGAAGCCTTTAGCCACGAGATTCTACCGGAGTTTGCTCCTCCTGAATGGCAAGAAACACTACCCGTATCATCCCCCATGACCGCCCATAAACTCAATAGTACCGCTTCTCAACCCACAGAAAAGTTAAGCTAAGTTTTTATTAGAGGCTAGAGCTTTAAGGTAGTGGTTTGGCTTGTGACTCGTTCTGTCACTTGCCTAAACGACTGGTGACAGTTAATGCCCCTCAAGGCTTTTTAGCGGCTAGTTTTTGAGTAGTTAGCCCTGCGGAATATGGAAATTCATTGCACCCGTCCTGGCTGCCCCCGTCCCCAAAACTTCTTTGCCGATCTTGACGACAAAGCAACGCTCCAGACGGCACAGCAAAAGTACTGTACCACTTGTGGAATGCCACTGATTTTAGTGGGTCGTTACGTTCCGACAAAGTTACTGGGGCAGGGAGGCTTTGGCACAGCGTTTCTAGCCCGCGATCGCTACACGCCAACGATGCGCTATTGTGTGGTGAAGCAGTTTCAGCCTTCGGGTGACTTGAGTCCCCAACAGTTGGATATCGCCCAAAACTTATTCGAGCGGGAGGCAGAAGTTTTAGAGCAACTTGGTAGCACTCATCCCCAAATCCCGGATCTTTTCGCATTCTTCCCCTTAAGCATTCCTAACCCTTCTCAAGCCTCTAAGGAAGACCAGTTTTTCTACCTAGTTCAAGAATTTATTGACGGACAAAACTTAGAGGAAGAACTAAACACAAAAGGAAAATTCTCTGAACCTGAAGTCCTCGAAATACTTCAGGAAATGCTTGAGGTGCTGAAGTTTGTCCACAACAATGGCTCAATCCATCGAGATATTAAGCCCTCGAATATCATGCGCCATCGCAACGGGCGTCTGTATCTGTTGGATTTTGGTGCTGTCAAGCAGGTAACAACAGCCGCAGCCGGGACACCCTCTGGCAGATCAACCGGCATTTATTCTCAGGGATATGCACCACCAGAGCAGATGGCTGGTGCGCAAGTCTACCCCTCAACCGACTTGTACGCCTTGGCAGTGACTTTGATTACTCTGCTGACCGGGAAAGAAACTGGAGAGCTGTATGATTCTTACAGCAATAGTTGGAACTGGCACAATTATGCTCAGGTTAGTGATACCTTGGCAGATGTTTTAGATCGAATGCTCCTGGCAACGCCTAACCAGCGTTTTGGATCAGCTCAAGAGGTGCTTGAGGCTATTACAGCACCACCGCCACCGCCACCGTTACCCCCACCACCGACTATTCAATCCTCTAGTCGTCCTTTAATCACGCCTCCATCAAGCACCTCTCACCCCCCCAGTCAAACCAAACGACGAACATCAGCACCCTCTGTTAACCCATCCCCATCGGTTCAACCGTCTAATCCTCCATCCACCCCAGTCGCACCTCTCACCCCTCGATCGATATCCAAACAACCGAGATTTTCCATAGTGGAAGTTTTGGCTGGGGCAGCCTTTACGGGATTTGAGGGGGCGTTGCTGTTCACCGCCCTACGCAGCTTACTGGGGATATCGGGGATTAGCGTTGGAGTATTAGGCATGATTGTCGGTGGGCTGATTTTTGCTCAGTACCGCCGCCTTATTGAAGGGAAAGATTTAGCAATTTTGGCGGGTTTGACAGTGGCGCTCATGCTGATTCCAGGATTGAGGGCGGGTTTACCAATTCCTTCGGTACTGGTGGTAGGGGTTTTGGTTGGAGCTGGTGCGATCGCTATAACTGCTTTATTTCGCTTGATTTATATGTTGCTATCCCGGTTGTTTTGAAATTCTTTGATTCCCCAACGTTCTAGGAATAAGTGTAGACCAACTCCGACAGATTTATACAGGTCAGAAAAACCAATCGATATGTCCCAGAAAAACGAAACAACTGTTTTAGTTTTAGCCCTTCTGATTACACTGGGGGTAGTAGGTGTTGGGGTTTGGTGGTTAACCCGCAAGTCTGGCTTTAATCTTGGAATCTTAACGGGGGGAGGCAATAACAACCTGCCAAACCCGTCCCAAACCGTTCAACCAACGGAAACGTCTTCTACTTTCCCCCCACCCCAAACTGTACCTAGTGGCACAACGGTGAGCATTGAAGGCTCAACCAGCATGGTGCAAATTAATCAAGCGCTCAAGAACAGTTTTGAGCAGCAGTTTCCAGGTACGATGGTTAATGGGCAAGCAGGTGGGACAGACCTGGGTATTCAGTCGGTTTTAGCGGGTAATGCCGATATTGCCGCCATCTCTCGCCCTCTTACTTCTCAGGAACAAAGTCAGGGCTTAGTCGCTGTACCCGTGATGAGGGATGCGATCGCGATTGTGGTTGGTGACCAAAATCCATTTCGCACGGGCTTAACTCAGGCAGAGGTTGTCGGAATCTTCCAAGGGCAGATTACCGATTGGTCTGGTGTGGGAGGGCAACCTGGTATGATTCGAGTAATCAACCGTCCTGCTTTTAGTGGCACTCATCAAGCCTTTCGAGAACTGGTACTTGGGGGACAAAATTTTGGCGCAACTCCCAACATCGTAACGATGCAGCAGGATGTTACTACACCCATACTGCGGGAATTGGGAACGGATGGGATTAGCTATGCCACTTATGCCCAAGTGAAAAACCAACGAACAGTACGAACTGTGGCTGTGGATGGCTTGACGGCAGAGGCACCCAATTATCCGTATCAACGGCAACTGTATTACGTTTACAAGCAACCTGCCAGTCCCCAGGTGCAAGCCTTTCTGGGCTATGTGAATTCACCTCAAGGACAGCAAGCTATCCAGACTATAGAGTAATACTATTTATTTTTTAGAGTTCCCCAACTCACATCTTGCACTATTCTCTCTAAATTCTTTGTTCCCTGTTGCCTAATATCCGTCGTGTGACAGGTGAGGATGTGGACTGTAGGATTTAATTTAATGTTGCGATAAATGTGATGACGGAGAGACAGGGATAAAGATGGAGGGCAAACGTTTATGAAATTGGTATAATACCAAAGTGCTAAAGATTTAAAATATCTGGATCTACGTGGAGCTAAACAGGGCAAGGGTTTTACGACAATCATGTCTACTTTTTTTTAAAAAACTGGTATAATAGCTTACTATTTTGCGATCGCATTATAGACTTTTGAAAAAAGAAAGAAAATTTCTAGTAATATAGAAACAGAATTCCGTAGCAATGCAGCTAGACTAAAACTATGCCTGTAGATTTCACCGTCGCCATCTGCACATACAACGGCGCCCAGCGTTTGTCCAAAGTTTTAAATCAGCTACGTAATCAGGTTGAAACAGATGATATTCAATGGGAAGTGCTAGTCATTAACAATAATAGCACCGATCAGACAGAAAGAGTCGTTCTAGGCTATCAAAAGAGTTGGATTCAGACCTCTCCCTTAAGGTATAGTTTTGAACCTAAGCAAGGTCTAGCACTAGCGAGACAACGCGCTGTCGAAGAAGCACAAGGCAAATTTGTTGGATTCCTTGATGATGATAATATACCAAGTCCGAACTGGGTTGCATCTGCCTATAGTTTTGGTCAATCCCATCCAAAAGTGGGTGCTTATGGCAGTCGCATTGATGGTGAATTTGAAGTCAGTCCGCCAGAGAATTTCAGGCGAATTGCTTGTTTATTAGCACTCACAAATCGAGGAGCAGAAGCCCACTGCTATAAACCTCGTGAAAAAGTGCTTCCTCCAGGAGCTGGATTAGTTGTTCAAAAAAAAGCATGGATAGCAAATGTTCCGAAGTTTTGTTTTCTTCAAGGCAGAGTGGCAGGCTGTAAGCTTGCAGGAGAAGATCTGGAAGCCCTCTTATATATTCAAAAAGCTGGATGGGAAATTTGGTACAACCCAGAGATGCATGTTTATCATCAGATACCTCACTGGCGCTTGGAAAACAACTATTTGATAAAGATGTGTCGTGGCATTGGTTTGGGTCGTTACCATACTCGGAAGCTAAGTTTCAATCGTTGGCAGTGGTTTTTTGCTTTCCCCATGTATATAGTGAATGATATCCGCAAAATTATCGTTCATTTTCTCAAGCATCGTAAAACTCTTAAAAGCGACCTTGTTGCAGCTTGTGAAATGGAGCTGTATCTGAGTAGCCTAATCAGCCCGCTCTATTTCTTGAAAATCTACAGTCAGCTAAAAAGGAAACATTTTACGGAGTCAAAGACAAAGATTTACAGTCAGACAAACTAGCTACTTCAAATCTATGTCTGTAGATTTTACTGTGTCAATTTGTACCTACAATGGAGCAAATCGCGTACCTGAAGTTTTAGATAAACTCCAAAAGCAGACTGGTACAGAGAAGATTAAATGGGAAGTTATTGTCGTTGATAATAACAGCGATGATAATACGGCTTCCGTAGTCTTTGACTATGTCCAGTCCTGGCGAAAAGACTCTGAACTTAGATATGTGTTTGAAGGCAAACAAGGAGTTTCCTATGCCCGAAATCGGGCAGTAAAAGAAGCAAGAAGTAGAGAGCTAATTGGTTTCTTGGATGATGATAATCTCCCGGCTGAAAATTGGTTGGCTGAGGCGTATCGATTTGGTCAGGAGCATCCCCAAGCTGGAGCTTATGGTGGTGTCATTAATGCCAAATTGGATGAGCCACTTCCTTCTTATTTCGAGGAAGTGAAGGTATTTTTGGCGATTTCCAATCGCGGTTCTATTCCTTTCTGTTACGAGCGTTCGGCAAAACCTCGCAGAATTCCGGCTGCACCAGGTTCCGTCATCCGCAAGCAAGCTTGGCAAGACTGTGTTCCAGAAAAATTGTTATTACAAGGCAGGGATGAAAAAAACAAGACAATGCTGGGTGCCTGCGAAGATTTAGAAGTGATGTACCGCATCCAGAATGGTAACTGGGAAGTTTGGCATAACCCGAAGATGGAAATCTGGCATCACATTCCTGCAAAACGTCTCGAAAAGCAATATTTACTCGAAATTGCTCGTACCTCTGGCTTATCCAATCATGCCTTACGAATTGCTCGGCTTCATCAGTGGCAGCGGCCTGTCCTAGTTTTTCTCACGCCTTTGTATCTGCTCTCAGATAGTCGTAAAGTTTTAACCTATTATTTACAGCACCGACATAAGCTTACTGAAGATATTGGAACTGCTTGTGAGTTTGAATCAAAATTAGGTCAGTTACTCAGTCCGTTTGTTATGCATCAATGGCTCTAATTAGGAAATTAAGGCTGCGAGAAGTTAATCCCATAAATACCTTTAATTCAATTTGGAAGTATATGCACGTTATTGCATTAGAAAATGAGCCGTCTTCTTTTCGTGGTGGTCAAGAACTAAGCCTGCTGGATGTGTGTCGTGGCTTGGATCAGCAGGGACATAGTATCAGTTTACTTTATGAAAGAGAAGGAGATCTGCTGGAGCAGTTTGAAGAATTTTGCGTTCAAATGATAGAGGTTAGTGACTACAGAATTAATCGCAGTAAACCCCTTGTCTCTGTCTTAAAATTTTTGTCTGATATCCGAAAAGTTACCATATTTAAAAATAGCATTGTCTATAGCAATCATTACCATAATAGTTTATTCGGTTACACTTTGGCACTATCTAAAAATATTCCATTTGTTTGCCATATTCGCCTACCGCCGCCTAAAATAATTGGCTGGCAATGGACTATTAGTTTAAGGGGTGCTAATCAGTTAATCGCAGTTTCAAAGCAAACAAAGCTTGACTGGATTAAGAGAGGATTCAAAGAAAAAAAAATTGAAGTTGTATATAACTCAATTAATCTGGATAAGTTTAACCCTTTAGTTGGAATTTCTAAACTCAAAAAGGAATTGGATATACCAGAAGATACTCAAGTCATATCTTATGTAGGAAGACTCGATAGAGAAAAAGGCTTAGAAACACTGATTAAAGGCTTTGCTTTACTGCTGAAAAGTGGTAAGACAATTAGATTGTTGATTGTGGGAAAACCTTTACTGCAAGGCGAAACCTACAAGAGAGCATTAGAACAGCTATCAATTAGCTTAGGAGTGGAAAAGCACATAAACTTTCTTGGACACGTAACCAATCCTAATTCTCTCTATCAGATAAGCGATCTTACAGTCTTGCCCAGCTTACATTCTGAACCTTTTGGAAGAACAATTCTTGAGTCGATGGCTTGTGGAACTCCTGTAGCCGCTAGCCGAACAGGAGGAATTCCTGAAATTTTGACAGGAGAGTTCCAAATAGGGCTTTTTGAACCTGGGGATGAAAAAGATTTGTCTAATGTTTTAAATCGGATGCTGCATTGGAGAGATAGTAATCCTAAATTTAGCAATCAATGCCGAGAGTATGTTGTCCAAAATTTTAGTTTAGGTAGAACAATTGAAAGTGTTGAAAAATTGCTATTGGAAACGATCAAAAATAAAAATGCTATATACCAAAAGGATGGTTTATTTGTCGTGTAACCTCTAGAGAAAAGCTAATGATAATTTTAACTTATACGAAATAAATTATGAAAATAGCTTACCTTACTATCTACGATGTCTGGAATAAGGCAACCTGGCCCAAAACTCAGCCGGGACTCTGTCAGGCTGGCTATTACATAGCCAAAACGCTTGCAGCTCAGTCAGTATCTATGGATTACATCGGTCCTTTGAGCAAAAAGGAATCATTATTAACTCCAGCTAAGTGGAATTTATATCACCATTTCTTTAAAAAAGACTATTATCGTTGGGCAGAGCCACTCATTGTAAAAGATTACGCTTATCAGGCTTCTAGAAAATTATCGGAATTTGAATCAAGTCTAGTGTTGTGTCCAGAAAATGTAGTTCCTATTGCTTACCTTAAATGTAAACAACCTCTTGTTTTGTGGACTGATTCAACTCTGGGAGCATTAATAAACTTCTATCCTTATCTCAGTAATTTATGTAAAGAAACAACTAAAAATATCGAAAAAATGGAAAGAGCGGCTTTGAAGAATTGCAATTTAGCTATCTATACATCGGACTGGGCAGCTCAGACAGCCATTCAACTTTACGACATTGATGCTTCTAAAGTGAAAGTTATTCCTTGGGGAGCCAATTTAGAATGTAACAGAACGATTGATGATATTCAGAAAATAATTGAAACTCGAGACGGGAATTTATGTAAATTATTATTTTTGGGTGTTGATTGGATCAGAAAAGGAGGAAGTATCGCTTTTGAGGTTACTAAAAAATTGAATAAAATAGGGTTGAATACTGAGTTGATAGTGATTGGCTGTAAACCGATTATCAAGGCACCTATTCCAGACTTTGTTCGAGTTTTAGGATTTATTGACACCTCTACTAATGCAGGATTAAACAGAATAGAACAGTTGTTTGCGGAGTCCCACTTTCTGATTTTACCAACGATGGCTGACTGTACTCCCCACGTTTTGGCTGAAGCTAATTCTTTTGGGGTTCCCTGCTTGGCAACGAAAGTTGGTGGTATTTCAACCCTTATTAAGGATGATTTCAATGGAAAGACTTTTCCCCCGAATGCTAGTATTTCCGATTACTGTACCTATATTGTTTACCTGATGAATAATTACCGTGTATATAAACATCTGGCGCTATCGTCTTTTGAACAGTATCAATCTCACTTAAGCTGGTCTGTTGCAATACAGAAGCTTAAACAGTTGATGAGTGAGTTAGTGGAGTCATAAAAAATAAAGCTTTTATGAGAATAGCCTTTGTTGTCTGGAGCTTTCCAGCATTGTCAGAGACATTTATTTTAAATCAGATTACGGGTCTGATTGATCGGGGACACGAAGTTAATATCTATGCCAGGGACTCGGGAAATTCTTCCAAGGTGCATCCGAACGTAGAAAAATACCGCCTTCTTGATCGCACATACTATTACGGTGAAATACCAAAGAATCGACGTTTACGGTTGCTTAAAGGTGTGGGGTTACTGTGGTCAAATTTTTACAAAAACCCTTTAGTTTTGCTGCGATCGCTCAACGTTTATAAGTATGGTCAATCGGCATTTTCGTTGAGATTGCTGTATGCAATAATTCCGTTTTTGGGTAGAAAGCCTTACGACATCATTCATTGCCAGTTCGGGGAATTGGGACTCAATTGTATGTTATTTCGTAGCATCGGTCTTTCCCAGGCGAAACTAGTCACGTCATTTCGTGGCTACGACATCAGCGAGTATGTAAAAAGGTCTGGTGATGAGGTTTATAATCAACTCTTTGAACTCGGAGACTTTTTCCTACCGAACTGCGACTATTTCAAACACCTATTGCTCAAGTTAGGATGCGACGAAGGCAAACTTGCAGTGCTGCGGTCAGGCATTGATTGCGACCGATTTACCTTTACCCCCCGCTATCCACCTTGTGAAGGTTCAATTCGGATTGTCACGATTTCTCGTCTGGCAGAAAAAAAAGGAATAGAGTATGGCATTCGTGCGATCGCACGTTTAGCGAAGGCTAATCGAAACATTAAGTACGATATCGTTGGTGATGGACTTTTAAGAAAAAAACTACAGCAACTGATTCAGGAGTTGGATGTCAACGATGCCATCAAACTCCTCGGCTGGAAGCAGCAACCGGAGGTGATCGAAATTCTGAATCGTTCGCATATCTTTTTATCGCCAAATGTGACGGCAAAAGATGGTAATCAGGATGGTCCCCCTAATGTTTTGAAAGAAGCTATTGCGATGGGTTTGCCTGTCCTTAGCACTAAAGTTGGTGCTATTTCAGAAGTGGTTAAAGATGGGATTTCCGGTTTCTTAGTTCCCGAACGAGATATTGAAGCTTTAACCGAGAAATTAGAGAATTTGCTCGATTGCCCAGAAAATTGGTCTGAAATGGGTAGTGCAGGTCGTTCCTATATAGAAGCGCACTACGACATTAACGAATTAAATGAGCAGTTGCTTGAAATCTACGATAAAGTCTTGGTTTAGCGAAAGCCAATCTATCAGAAATATCATTGTTGTAGTTTTAGTCAATAACTAAACTTCATCTCCGCTGATCACAATGTTGTTTTCTTTACCTTTTGTGAGTCATGGTATTTAGTCAGTTGTACAAGAGTTCAAGTGTGTAAAGTATTTAAACATTCTCAAGTTTTTTACAAATAGAACTGTTGCCATGACGGAAACTAACCCAACCAAACCTTCAACAACTCCAATGGCTCAAACATCTAGTTCACTCTTCGTAACGCGCCTGCGTAAATTTTTCACAACTCCGACTGATAAGGGTTTCACTCCTCAACTAATTTTCTGGTTCAGTTTAAGCCTCACCTTTGCTGTCCTGTTCGGTCTTTTGGGGCTTAAAGAAGCCTTTAGTAGTGAGTATGTCATACAAGATGACGCGCAGCAGCACGTATTTTGGATGCAGCGATTCTTAGATCCAGAGTTGTTTCCTAATGATTTAATTGCTGATTATTATCAATCTGTAGCGCAGCCTGGCTATGCCGCCATTTATCGGCTGGCAGCAGTTGTGGGCATCGATCCAATTTCCTTTAGTAAACTCTTGCCCATAGTGCTGGGACTAATCGCGACGGGCTACTGCTTTGGTATTGCGATGCAAATTTTACCAGTACCAACGGCGGGCTTCATCGCCACATTACTGCTCAATCAAAATCTTTGGCTAAAAGATGATTTAGTCTCTGGAACAGCCAGAGCTTTCTTGTATCCACTGTTTCTGACATTTTTGTACTATTTGTTGCGACGCTCCCTCCTACCCTGTCTTGCCGCGATCGCACTTCTAGGACTGATTTATCCTACTCCTGTGCTGATTGGTTCCGGTATCTTAGTTTTGCGACTGTTGCGTTGGGAACAGGGACGACTTCGGCTTTCAAGGAAGCGCAGCGATTATCTCTTCTGCGCGGCTGGACTGGGAGTAGTTCTACTGGTGCTTTTACCCGTACTATTAGAATCCTCTGAATATGGTTCAACAATTACAGCAGCTCAAGCCAAAACCATGACAGAGTTCTCGGAAGAAGGACGAACTCGCTTCTTTGTCAATAATCCTATCGAATTTTGGTTCTATGCAGGTCGCAGTGGGCTTTTTCCACTCGAATGGTCAACATTGCCCTATTTTTATTTTCCCTTAATGCTGTGCATTGGGTTGTTATTGCCGCTGCTGCTATGCTATCCGTCCCGATTTCCTCTAGTCAGGCACATTAATCGTAATATCAACATCCTACCTCAAATTGCGTTGGCATCCCTCACTTTATTTCTCGCCGCCCACGCCCTGCTCTTTAAACTCTATCTGCCGAGTCGGTATACACAGTATAGTATACGAATTTTGATGGCTCTAACAGCCGGGATAGCACTGACCGTAATCTTGGATGGAATTTTCCACGCTTGCTCGCAAGGAACCCATCGTCGATTCGAGGTGAAACAGCTTTTAGCATTAGCATCAACAGGATTGTTAGGAGTTACACTCATTTCCTATCCGCTGGCTTTGAAATCGAAGGAAGGCTTTAGCATTATAGGGCCTCTTGCTTACAAAAGGGGTCAGTTTCCAGAACTCTACGAGTTCTTTCAAGAGCAACCTAAAGATATCCTCATTGCGTCCTTAGCAAGAGAGGCGAACCAATTACCCAGTTTTACCAAACGGTCAATATTAGTAAGCAGAGAACATTCTATCCCCTACCATACCGGATATTATGCTCAGATGCGCCAGCGGGCGATTGATTTAATCAATGCTCAGTACAGTCCGGATCTCAACCAAGTGAAGGGCTTTATTCAAAAGTATGGGGTCGATTTCTGGCTGCTGGATCGCGCTTACCTATTAACGCCTTATGTAAACAAGAATGAAGACGAAATAAACTCCACAGATATCTGGATTAGACAGTTTCCGGCTACAGCAGAGGCTCATTCTGGGAGCGAGCAGGGTATTGTCCCGGCTTTATCAAGTGTTGTGGAACGTTGTTCTGTCTTTGAGGCAGAGGAATTAGTTGTCCTAGCGGCAACTTGTATTATGGAAGCACCACGAGAATGACCGCTTTTCTAAGGAGCGTTACACACTGGGTATCAGCAATGGGGGGGCGTTTTTATGAATCTACTGCCCTCTATTTTTCCTCCTTGTTCTTAATCTCAAAGACGAAACGATCTTCTAAATGCCCGCGATTGGGGTCTGAGGGATTAGAGAGGAAGTTCCAACTCCATTGTTGGATTTCATAGTGCGTCACCTTTTCACCAGAAGCCGCCTTACGATTGTAGACAGAACCACTAACACTCAGAAACTTCTTACAAATATCGACCTTTTTAGGATCGAAGCAAAACTTCCTGGTGACTCGTTTGTAACGACCATTAGCCATTGCTCCAATCGCCCGATCAAGATGGGCTTTGGAGATGACGCCAGACTCGTAGTGGGCAAGCTCTTTATAGTAGGTAATATCTCCAGAAGTAGTGCTTGACTTTGAGTACATCTGCCAAGCCGTGAAGGGGTAGAATTCAACCCGATAGATCGAAATGAATAGTAGAAATAGAGTTAAGCTAGCAACGAGCAGAGGAGAGTATAAGCTTTGGGGAGGAGTTTTGACTGGAAGGGCAGCCGTTGATTCACTTTCCGGCGAGGTATTGATTGTGTGGAGTACTTTAGCTGAGTTGCGACTGGTATTAAGTCGTTGTGCAATCGCTTTGCGGATTTTGGTGAAGTCGAAAAAGATGAGCTGTAAGAGGATCAAATCGAAAAAGGCGACATTCTGTAATAAGAAGATACCGATATGCATCATCATCATGAGAATCGGAAAAATTCGGCGGGCTACGCGAGAGAACAGAACCGAGACATAGCCCAGTTCGCCGAAAAAGCCAACTATACCTAATAGGATAAACAGGATATCAGGGGCTAAAACCAGGTGCAGTCCTAATCCCCAGTCCACCCGTGCTGGGTTGAGGGCATCCTTGAAGATGATCTGTCTCATGTTGTCCGCATTCCACCAGAATAGCCCCCCGTTCAAGAGTTTACTCAAGCCCGCTGCCAGGTAAACTTGACCCATTACCACCCAACAAGCATACCGTGACCAGCCATAAACAGGCGAGTACTCGTCAGCATCAGGCACCGCTTTTCCTCGGAAAATCTTCCACAGACGATCAACAGACAACCCGTCACCGCAGGGCGTGAAGCTGAGTACAACTAGCAAGTAGAGCGGTACAATACCAGAGTGTCCAAAGTGTTCGTAGTGACGGATGATGCCACCAAACAGATAATAGCAAAATGCTCCCGCAGGAATTACAAACCGTGTCTGCCAACCAATCATTCCCAGGAACAGGAGTGATACTGTTAGCCATTTAAAAACCTGTAGCGCTGCCTGACTCTCAACAAATCTCTCAAAACCGATGGGAAGAGCGTAAAAAATATCCAGTGTTCCCATGAATACGCGCATCTCTTCGGGGAGTAGCGCACTACTGACGAGATCTTCCCACAGAGCGCTAGCAAGCAGGAACCCGCAGGTCAGAATCCTGATTGCACCAAGAGTTTCAGGGGTTGCTTGTCCCACAAATTTCTGGAAAAAAGTTCGGCTGGTTGTTACTAATGCAATTAAACCGAACCCTAGAAAAAACAATAGTCCAGCTTCGGTAAGAGAGTCTAGTCGCCACAGAAGCCTGTCAAGAGGTTTGTCTAAGCCAAGAATAATCTTATGGATAACTGACAGACTCTCACTGCTATAAGCCCCTTCAATGATGGGGCGAACAACCAGCTTGGCAAATGCAAGCCACAACAATCCCAGCACGGCTGCCCCCAAGCACAGCCAGAAGCGGAATTGGCGTGTTTTTTGGTATATCCTCATGAGAAATCCTTATCTAGGTCTTGCTTGAATTCTGCTGCAAAAGAGGACTAGTTTAATCCTGTATATCCCTCTTCTGTCAGATTCCGAAAAATGGGGGTCGAACCCTGATTCTTGCGTTAGGTGTAGTTGGCTGTAATGACGGAAATTCGTCAGAATTTCGGAAAATGACAGAAGTAGTGATATAGCGGTTCTCAATTATATGAGGTACAGTCCTATTCCCTACTCCCCACTCCCTACTCCCTGTCTTCATCAGGCCGTACCTCACAATCATGAGAAATGCTATAAGTGCTTCACGGAGTTTTTCTGTAAATCCTAATTTCTGGATTAATTTTATCTAAGTTCGTATCTTTATAGCTTAATTTTTCTTGGTGACGCAATAAATTCCACCTTGGTTTAGATTTATACTTTAGCACTAGTTTATAGCTATTTTTTTCATTATATAAGCTGGAAAACAATTGGTATCTTGATGTCCCTTTTTTAGATCGGCGAATGTCAAATGAGCTTGTAGTAACAACGTAGTCGGGGTTTAGTTGTAGTAAGTATGAATTACTGAGGGAAGGCGATTGCAAACTGACATACTTAAAATTTTGCAGTCTTGGTAAATACTCTTTATGACCAATACCTAAGACTAAAGCATCACCTCTTATATTCTGCTTCATCCATTTTTCTACATAGTATCTTGAATCTTGAGTCATTAAACTATTAATTGAAGCTGAATAAATAAATGTATAAATCAATAAAATACTAACAAAAATAGTTTTAATTTTAAAAAATTTTTGATTGCAAATTAAAAACATAAAAATAAAGTTTGCACCAAAAAATACAAGCACTATAGTTATAGGAAGTAGAAATCGATCGCGCACATAGGAGATAATGCCAATGTAAAATACATAGTAAGATAATGTCGGCACTAAACTACACAGCAATAAATAGTTTTTCTTGGGTTTTAGAAAAGCAATCAGCAGCCCTAAACTACCTACAATAAGAACAGGTAATCCCAAAGAATACATAAGAAGCTTAAGAGTTTGTCTAAATAATTGCAAGTATCCGATAATAGTTTTATCAAATTTTTTAGAAGCGTCTCCAGCTTGGCTGGTAAGTTCTAGGATATGTGCTATAAAACCCTCTAAATTGAATATTACATTTTGTAAAATAAAAAATAAGGTAACTGAAAGTAGCAAAGAAAAAATTATTTTTTTGTCAGTAAGAGAATGTACTATATTAGTTGTTATATTTTGTCTTTTTTGGTATAAATGATGAACTAAAACAATAAAAATAGGCGTCAGCAGGTAGAATCCATACGCCTGATCTTTTGTGCAAACTGATATAACAGCAGCGGTTGAAAATAATAAATAATCTCTCATTTTTTGATGTTTTAATATACGAAGATAAAACAGCAGAGATAAAACAAACCAAAACGTGAACGGTATTTCTAAGTTTGCTGTTTTAGAATAGTAAACAAAAGTGCAGTTTAAAGCCGTCATTAAAGCTGCCAAAATAGAGGTCTTTTTATCGTAAATTTCTAATCCACACAAATAAACAAGATAGACGATGGTAGTACTCATTACAACACTGACAAATCTTTCTATATAGAAAAGTACAGTGTAAGTGGGCAAGCTACTAACATCTACTACGTTCAGCCAATCTAAAATCAGAAATGGTGTATAGAAGATAGTAAGTACATAGTAATGAAAAGGCGGATACTTATAGTACCAGCCATTAGAGAAACCCTGCTCAATACCATCTAAAACCTGTGCAGGTATAATTTCATCAATTGCCCAGCCATGAAAACTTGGCAACCCCCAGCCAATTCCGCAAATATTGATAAAAAAACTTAAGCTCAATACTAGAACAATGGCAAAATTTAATTTCTTCTGGGATTCTATTAACTTTATCAACATAGGAACTTCTCTCTCAAACTCTAAGAAAGTCTTTGAAGCTACAATCATTTAAATTCTGGTTTCTCCTCTTAATATACCCTGCATACTATGGTAAAGCGAGCAGACACGAGCTATCTACCACCCTATTTGATTTGTGAGATGCCAGGGGTTCACATTCCCGACTTCTTAGACAAGTCCGGAATCTCGTCTTTAGCCATTTCCATCACGTTCTCCTGACTTCCCAGGCAAACAAATCAAATTATCCCCTCGGGTGCAAATCAATCCCGTTTGACGCAGCTTGCCCATCAAACGAGTAACCGTGACGCGAGTTGAACCAATGGCGCTGCCAATTTGCGAGTGAGTTAAAGGAAATGGTAAGCAATACCCGTTTGGTGTAGGTTGACCAAATTCTTCAATCAGTAGTGTTAGAAATCCTAATAGTCGGTCGATGGTTTTGCGCTGTCCCAAGGTACTCAGCCAAAGGAGTTTGCGTTGATGCTGGTAACGAAACGCTTCTAAAACCTCTCGACGGAAGTGGGGCCAGTTGTCTAAGTCGTGCCAGTACATCCAAAGAACCGACGTTTGATCGAGGTGGGAGTAAGCTGAAAGAGTAAAGGGTGAGTGTGCCACAATTTCAAAAGGCTGACCTGAACCAACGAAACCTAGAAATGCTTCCTCCGCTACTGAGTGTGACTTACTACACCCAGAATCCCTGGCACTGACTTGAGCCGTACCCACCAAACGAACGGCTCCCCGCTGGACTAGATACAGCAATCCAGCACGAGCGGGAATTCGCTCATCTTTAGTAAACATTCGATAACGATAGTGTTCCTGCGCCCAATCCAGAATCCGTTGCCAGGTTAAAAAGGGTCGAGATGCCTCTGATACGGAGGATGGTGAATGCATAAGCCTAAGCGTGATGAAAACGCTAGTTTTTCCTATATCTTACATGGAGTCAAAAGTAGCAAAACATACTTCTAACTACAGCTCGTTAAGTATTCATGGGTCGGGCAATTGTGCGGCAATCCAGCACCTGTTGCAGCAAAAACTCTCAGTAGCACTTCCTTCGTTACATCCTGGAAAAACGCCACTAACACTTAGACAGATTCCCCTGCGCCGCTTGTCCGATAACAGCAGCATACTGTACCGCTCTGCGATCGCTCTCCAACTTGCACCCCTGTTGCAACGAACCGCCCTCGATATTGCCAATCAACTAACCGCTACCCTGTTAAGCTTCAGTCAGAACAGTATCAGTCAATCTTATCTAGACTTCAAGGTTGACGTGATATCTCCCGGTTGGATTCAGTTTCGATTGAGCGATCGCGGTTTAGCTACTTGGTTACAGCAGTTAATTAAAATACCCTCCTTGCTCTCAAATCAGGGAAATTACTTAGATTGGGCATTTCAGGAAACAGGGGGAGTAGGGGATAACAGCAGAACCGTTCAAACTTGCAAAGATAGCGGCAATCTCTTTCCAATCCAGTATGTTCATGCCCGTTGTTGTTCACTCCTGCGCTTGGCTCATCGCCAGGGTGCGATCGCATTAAAAATAGATGGGGTGCAGGGGTGCAGGGG
>NZ_JADEWY010000145.1 GCF_015207375.1 Coleofasciculus sp. LEGE 07092
ATGGTAATGGTAACGGTGCTGGAAAGCAACGGCGTATTCAACCGTACCGGAGCTTACTAAACTGGTCGCTAAGACACCGGATTACTACTTTACTGATTGCGATCGCTTTCTTTATCGGTAGCTTGCAGTTAATTCCGTTTATTCCCAAAGGGTTGTTTGATAGCGGTGACACGGGGTTGAGTAGCGTAATGGTTGAGTTACCGCCTGGGTCTACGTTGAGTGAGACTGAGGACGTGTTGCAGCAACTGAATGGGTTGCTACAGAAAGAGCCTGCCGTTGATAGCGTTCTGGCAACCGCTGATAAGGTGAATTCGGGTACGGTTTTCGTTAACTTGATGCCGAAGGATGAACGGGATGTCTCGCAACAGGAGTTTGAGCAACAGATGCGGGAGGCGTTCCGCCAAATTCCCGGTGCTAGAATTGCATTCCGTAGCCAGGGGGCGGGGGGTAGCAGTAAGGATTTAGCGATCGTTCTTAAGAGTGAGAATGCCCAGACGCTGACTCAAACGGCGGATGCTTTAGAGAAGCAGATGCGCGAAATTCCCGGTTTGGTGGAAGTAACGTCGAGTACCAGTCTGGTGAAGCCGGAGATTGTGATTGAGCCAGATCCACAACGGGCAGCAGATTTGGGCGTTTCAGTCAGTGCGATCGCTCGTACCGCTTCTCTGGCATTAATTGGTGATAATGAGTCCAATCTGGCGAAGTTTAATTTAAGCGATCGGCAAATTCCGATTCGTGTTCAGCTTGACCCGAAAGCCCGCGAAGATATTAATACCTTAAAAAATCTACGAGTTCTTACCTCAAGCGGCTCTCTGATTCCTATTACTGCCGTAGCCAATATCCGCTTGGGCAGTGGTCCTGCACAAATCGACCGCTTTGACCGTAACCGTCAGGTTTTGGTAGAAGGGAACTTGGAAGGCATCTCTTTAGGAGACGCCTTGGAAAAAGTCAGGGCATTGCCAGCTCTGAATCCCCTCCCGCCAGACGTGTCTGAGGAACCTTTTGGGGATGCCCAAATCATGCAGGACATTTTCACCCGCTTTGCTACGGCATTGGGGGCGGCTGTACTGTCGATTTATGCCATTCTCGTCTTGCTGTATAACAATTTCCTGTATCCCTTCGGGATTTTGGTAGCGCTACCTCTATCCATTGGCGGTGCGCTGCTGGGGTTGTTGGTGACTCAGAAGGAATTGGGGCTATTTGCCTTAATTGGGATTGTGTTGCTGATGGGATTGGTAACTAAAAACGCGATTCTGTTAGTGGACTTTGCCTTAGCAGCGATGCAGGAAGGAAAACCGCAGTTTAAAGCGGTGGTAGAAGCGGGTGTCTCACGGTTGCGCCCGATTCTGATGACTTCGATTTCTACGATCGCAGGTATGATACCGATCGCGTTGGAAATCGGGGCAGATGGGGAAGTACGCAGTCCGATGGCAATTGCTGTGATTGGCGGGTTTACGACTTCTACTCTGTTGACGTTGGTAGTCGTTCCGGTACTGTTTACCTATGTAGATAACTTATACCACTGGATTCTTGGGTTATTTGCTGGGAAGAAAAAGCGTACCCGGAAGTCAGGGGGGGTGGAAATCGTTGATGAGGGAGAAGATGCGGCGGTAATGAGTAACGGGAAGAATAATTAATCAGCTTACACGACATCCAATTTGCATATTCATTCAGGAAGATGACCGCTGGAAGAATTACGGCACGCCGCCTGTGGGGAATGCCAAGCCAAACTAGAAGCAGAGATTCGGGACAATCTTAAGGGATTGGGGTATGGCTGAGGATTTATTGCAAGAGTTAATTAAGGAAACTCGAAGGCTGACTCTTGATGAGCAGTTGCAGTTGATGAAGCAGTTAGAACAAATAGTAAGGTCGCACGACAAAACAGATAGTAGTCAGCGCTTGTGGGGCGAAATTCAGCACCAACGCGAACAAATTTTGGCATTAGCGACTAAGCAAGGTGCCTCGAATGTCCGAGTCTTTGATGTGGGAGTGCGTCACGATACATCCCCAGCCGGAGAGGTAAATCTTCTGGTTAATTTAGAACCGGGAAAGAGTTTGTTGGCATTAGCAGGGTTGATGGTGGATTTACAGGAGTTACTCGGTTGTGATGTTTATGTGACTGAAGAGGGAGGATTGAAGGGAGAACACCGGGAGAGGGTGTTGCAAGAGGCTGTCTTGCTGTGAGAAGTGACAGGGAACGATTAGAGGATATTTTAGGAGCGATCGTTTTTCAATCGCCAACAAGCTACTATAAACTCCTGAAAGAAGCGCGAATTAGTTGGCAGAAAGCCCAAAAAAAGAACCCGCGACAAGACCCAGAAGCCGTGAAAGAAAGGCTGAAAGAAATAAAGTCAATACTGGCAGAGGCAATGCCAGAGATTAAAGCTGAAAAGGTTGTGGTGTATGCAATTGACGAAGTTCATCTGTTAGAAGGAGATCTAATAAGCCACCTTTGGGGAGACAGTAAGGAAAGGCTAAATATTCCGATGATGAACGAAAAAAATCGGCAAACTTATTACGGAGCTTTAAATTTGTCAAAAGAAGCCACCCTCGAATGGCTGGAAGGCTTAGGTTACACTCCCCTCCACGCCGCCGATGAGATGAAACTGGTGATAGTGTGGGATATGTGGCTAACCGGATTTGACGCCCTATGTCTGCATACCATCTACGTCGATAAACCCATGCGCGGACATGGATTAATGCAGGCAATCGCCAGAGTCAACCGCGTCTTCAAAGACAAACCAGGCGGATTAGTGTTCGCGGCAGTGGGTTTAAAGAATCCCGATATCTCCATTCTCTCCGATGAATTCTTAGAAGACGTGCGGGGCTTACCCTACCGGAACTTAGCCCTAGAGGTGCTGCGGAAACTGATTAACGATGAGATAAAAACGCGATGCTCTCTTCGCAGCAGCGCTTCGCTATCGCAGGCGAACTAGTGCAAGCAGTCCGCCGTAACGTAACGATTGACTGGACGGTAAAAGAAAGCGTCAGAGCGAAGCTGCGAACCCTCGTGAAGCGGCTGCTACGCAAGTATGGCTATCCCCCCGATAAGCAGGAGAAAGCAACAGTGACGGTGTTGCAACAGGCTGAGTTACTGTGCAAAGATTGGGCGGCATAACAAAAAGGGGCTATAATCCCCCAAACTGCGAGGGTTAGGGGGATATGAGCCTTATCCCGAACATATTGCTCGTTTAAGTGTTGTCCATCTCACCCTATCAAGTCTCTCAATTAATTTCTCAGAATTGATACGTTTCTTTATAATTTAGAGGAAAAGGTTTCAATAAAAAATCCGTTCTCCTTACGGAGAGCGGACATTTTGAGCCTATTCAGAACGCTTTAACCAACAGGTTGCAGCAACAATTCCGACGAGTGACTCGGCAATACTTTCACTTGACCATCATCATCGACATCGACAACGGCGGTACTTCCCTCGCTAATTTGACCCGATAGCATGGCTTCAGCCAAGCTGTCTTCTAACAGGCGCATAATCGCTCGTCGTAAGGGTCGAGCACCGTAAGCGGGGTCATAACCTTCAACTACTAAGCGGTCTTTGAACCGTTCTGTCACTTCCAGAGTAATTCCCTGTTCAACTAAGCGGATTGAGACTTCTTGAAGCAGGATATCAGCGATTTGCTTAACCTCATCCCTTGTGAGTTGACGGAAGACGATGATATCGTCAAGGCGGTTGAGGAATTCAGGACGGAAGTACTCTTTGAATTCGTCATTGACGCGATCACGAATGCGATTGTACTGAGACTGTGCTTCGTCGTCGGAGTACTCAAACCCGAAACCACCACCACCTTTCTCAATCACCCTAGAACCGATATTCGAGGTCATGATAATCAGCGTGTTCTTGAAGTCCACGGTACGACCTTTGGCATCGGTCAAGCGACCGTCATCCAACAATTGCAATAGGGTGTTGAAGACATCGGGGTGAGCCTTCTCGATTTCGTCGAACAGCAGCACCGTGTAGGGTTTGCGCCGAACGGCTTCTGTTAGTTGACCGCCTTCGTCATACCCCACATATCCCGGAGGCGAACCAATTAGCTTGGAAACGGTGTGAGAGTCCATAAACTCGGACATATCCAGCCGAATCATGGCTTCTTCTGAACCGAAGAAGTAAGCGGCTAAAGACTTAGCGAGTTCCGTTTTACCAACCCCCGTTGGACCGGAGAAAATAAAGCTGGCAATGGGGCGATTGGGGTCTTTTAAGCCGACTCTTGCCCGACGAATCGCCCGTGAGACTGCCGTAACCGCTTCCTCTTGACCAATCAGCCGCTGATGTAGGGTGTCTTCTAAGTGCAACAGCATAACTGATTCAGATTCGGTCAACTTATTGACTGGCACTCCTGTCCAAGAGGAGACAATATGGGCAATGTCTTGCTCGTCTACAATGGCAGCGTGTACAGAGGTAGACTCTTGCATCTCTACATTCTGTTCGGTGACGGCTTTCAGCTCAGTTTCCAGTTCCGTTTCGCGATCGCGTAATTGTGCCGCTTTCTCAAAATCTTGCAGTTTAACGGCTTCCTCTTTTTCTTTAGTAACCTGACGCACTTGCTGTTTCAGTTCTTTGGTTGCTGGAGATGACTGAAAATGCATCAAATGAACGCGACTGCCAGCTTCATCGATCAAGTCAATAGCTTTATCCGGCAAATAGCGATCTGAGATGTAACGATCTGAGAGTTTAGCCGCCGCTTCTAGAGCTTCATCAGCAATTTCAACTCGATGGTGCTGCTCATAAGCGTCTCGTAGACCGTACAAAATTTCAATCGTCTCCTCTACTGAGGGTTCTCCGACTCTTATTGGTTGGAAGCGACGTTCTAGAGCAGCATCTCGCTCAATATGCTTGCGGTATTCATCCAGAGTTGTCGCGCCGATGCACTGTAATTCGCCCCGTGCCAAAGCCGGTTTGAGAATGTTGGCAGCATCCATACCGCCTTCGACGGAACCTGCACCAACTAGGGTGTGAACTTCGTCAATGACCAAGATGATGTTCCCAGATTGACGCACTTCCTCCATAATTTGCTTGAGGCGTTCTTCAAAGTCGCCCCGGAAGCGAGTGCCGGAAACCAGCGCCCCCATATCCAGGCTGATAACCTGCTTGTTTTCTAAGATTTCAGGAATGTCTTGAGCTATGATGCGTTGGGCAAGACCTTCAGCGATCGCTGTTTTCCCAACTCCCGGCTCTCCCAACAACACTGGATTGTTCTTAGTCCGGCGACCTAAAATCTGAACAACCCGTTCAATTTCCTTGGCTCGACCAACTACTGGGTCAAGCTTACCTTCAGAGGCTAACCGGGTTAGATTTCTGCCAAACTCTTCTAAAGACGCTTTTTTGGGTGCGCTTCCCACCATAAAGGGAGACCCCATACTTCTGGTTGTCGTAGCTGCCGCTACTTCTCCAATCGCCTGAATTAGCTTTGTACGGGCTTTTACTGGGTCAACATCTAAGTTTTGCAAAACTTTGCCAGCAACGCTTTCTGAGTCTTGGAGAATGGCTAGCAATAGATGTTCTGGACCGATGTAGTTATGTCCAAGTTGGCGAGCTTCTTTGAAGGATTGCTCAAAAATGCGCTTTGCCTTGGGGGTGAAGGGAATTTCTGCTGGAACAACGCCAGAACCCCGACCGATAATTCGTTCTACCAAGCTTCGTGTTTGCGCCAAGGTGACGCCAAATTCTTTGAGAACAGTTGCGGCTACGTTACTTCCTTCTCTAATCAACCCCAAGAGAATTTGCTCGGTTCCCACGAGGTTGTGTCCCAGGCGACGTGCTTCTTCCTGGGCAAGCATGATCGATTTGATAGCTCTGTCTGTAAAATGTTCAAACATGGTGGGTTATCCTTACCGAGCGGTATTAAAAGAGACGAAGTAATATTCAATCTCCTTCATGTAAATTTTTATGTATTGCACAATTACAATGTATCTCTCTACAGTTAGCTTTATCAGTGGGCAGAACCGTAATATTGTAGGTGTATTTGCCGTCTAGATGCGGTTGAGTGTAGCCGTCACTACTAGAGGCAGCTAAAGACAGCGATCGCACTTCCCCATTTCATCAATAATTAAAAATACAGCTCTGCTCGATTCGGCTAGGTAGATTGATGCTGATACTTACCAAACTATCTTGCCTTTTTCGGGAAAGTTGAAGAAACTATCTCTCGACATAGTTTCTGAATCTCAAGAGAGGGTAGGTTTTCCAGACACTGACTTAACCTCATTATTAATAACGCTTTAAAGCTCGTGCCATCTCTCGCTGATCCTGGCGCTGCTTGATTGTTTCGCGCTTGTCATAGATCTTCTTCCCTTTACACAAACCCAGAGAAACTTTAACTAATCCCCGCTTCAAGTACATCTTCAACGGTACTAAGGTCAACCCTTCTTGTTCTACTTTGCCAGTCAGCTTGCTAATTTCCTGCTTGTGCAGCAACAATTTGCGGGTGCGAAGCGGGTCGTGATTGAAATAAAGGCTACTACTTTGATACGGCGAAATATGTACATTCAGTAACCAAGCTTCGCCCCTGCGAATCAGGGCATACCCATCTCGCACATTTGCCCTGCCTTCTCGAATAGACTTGACCTCTGTCCCTTTTAACTCAAGCCCTGCTTCGTAAGTTTCTAAAATTTCGTAACGGAAACGGGCTTGTCGATTATCAGCAACTACTTTGTAACTTTCTTTTTTATCACTCATACCACAAATTTAACCTTTAATGCCGGGAATTGCGAGCTTAGAAGCAATTCTTGGAGTTTAGCGCATTGTGTGACAAGCCGTAACACGGCACTCTTGTATTGTAAAGTAATGTTAAAAGATTGACATTCTTGGGATAAACAGTAACAATAGATACAGAAAGAAAAAATAAATCGTTCATCTCTCTAGACTATCTAGTATTTAACAGTTTAGGAATGATAGGGAGACGGAAGTAGGGAGAAATCCCGAAGGAACGCGCCTCAGTCACTACAGTTGTTTTACGAGGCGAAGACCATGAAACTTACTTATCGCGGTGTTAAATACGATTACAACCCTCCTACGGTAGAAACCGTTGAACGTGGAGTGGGTGGTAAGTACCGGGGTTTAGACTGGCGATTCCGCAATTTGAAAAAGCCGCCAGTGCTGCAACCTGCCGCTGACCTGAAATATCGCGGCGTTCACTATCAAATTCCAGGAGTTGTGGTGAATAACAAGCTTGAACAAGAGAAAGTGCCTGCACTACTCTCTACTGCAGACAAAGCTCGGGTTTTGATGCTGGGTAACCAGCGCTCACGTAAAAACCGCCAGCTAGCGATGCTGAACCGTTCAGCAGAGGAAGTCGGATTAACACCAGCTCACTAGAATTTGGGGTTTTACCGATTAAGAGTAAGCAACGAGCCTACTCTTAATCTTGAAATTGTGTTCAGGAATGAGTATTCAAGAGAAGCGATGATAAAAGCGACACGACCTTGAACTGAACACAAATCTCGAACAGCTAATTGCAAATTCGCTCCTTGAAAGGGGCGTTTTTTTGTGTAAAATCTTGTACATAAATAAGGAAAGGCGAGGAGAGTTTATCTTTAAAATTCGCCCCAGCTCCCCAAAACTCCCCACCCTTATTGAGGATTGACGGGAGTACTATCCAGACCTAAAGAGTCACAGAGTCTGAGCTGACAGGTTGGTAGCTCTTGAGTGTAATCGCAGGTATAACTTCCCAGAGGTGCTGCGCGATCATTAAAAACTCTGACATTGTATTGGTAATCTCTAGCAACAGCACCGAATTGAGTGACAAAGCTGTATCGATCTAAATAGTCGAGGAGAGTCCAAGGTTGACGACTAACAACTAAATCGATTCGCTTTTCATCTTGGTAGGCTATCCAGTTGGTGAGTAACTTACCCCCAAAGCGATCAAATTGTTCTTGCGCCCACCAAAGACTGGGAGTTGCAATATGGTCTTGGGGAATGGTGTTAGCTGTTATAATTCCCGGTGGAGGGGGTGGAGCTTCCGGATTTAGCAGTTCTACCTGTAACGGTATCGGAGAAGGAAGGGGTGCAGACGCGAAAGACTTATCCGAAACTAACTTTCTACTTCTCGTTGCAGAAATCTTGCAAAAATCCGTTGGTTGTTCTTGGGCAGCTACGAACCGGGGGATTAACAGGAAAGGACAAATTGCCAGCAGGAGAAACAGCAATTGCCTCAGTTGGTTTAACTGGGGTTTAATCTTCATGGGTTAATTTCAAGGGGGTGTGGGGTGTTTTCTGAGGATGTGGGGGAAAGAGTGAGAACTCCACTACTGTACAATTTAACGCATTCTTGCCGTAAAATTAGTTATTTCTCTCACCAGCCACGTTTGCTCCGACAGGGTTAGAGCTATACCTAGCCTATACTTGCGTGGATATGACTTTAGTGAACACACTGCAATTGTTTTTCTTATACATGGCAACTCAAGCTTGCTCAAAGTAATTGGATTGATATCAGCTAATTTCCCTCGAACATTCCAGTAACATAAACCCAAAATCCACCGTTTTATATGAAAGCTCTCTGGGTTAATTTCGATCCAAGTGCGAGAGGTGGCACGGATTAGAAAACTAGCTAGGCTATACAGTCCGATTAACCCATAAATACTGAGAAATACAATACCCAGAATTAGAAATAAAATACAACCATTCAATACCCAGTTATAGAGAGTGATTAAAGTTATTAAGTTTGGGTCACTATTTAATCGAATACCTTCGGCAATATTAAAATAAACGCTCGGAAACGCTAGGGTTTGAGTCAGAGTTAAACTGATTATATCCCACAACAGTAACGGTAAAATGAGTTTACTAATAGGAGTGAGTACTTTGAAGAGACGGAGGCTATTGCTTAGTCGCCAAACAGGTTTAATTTCTAGAATTAATTTTTTCTGCGTCTTGAGTAACGCTATCCGATTTTGAGGTGATTGGTAAAAGAGTTGTCCTGGATTCTGTCTCAGTTTCTGTTCTCCTTGTAAGACAGCTAAGGCGTTTTTGGCATCAGGAAAACGATGGGCGATCGCAGGTTCTAGCATTCGTTCCAACCAATCCCCAAAGTCTGATGAAATTTGGACGTAGGGACGAAACTTAATTTTGAGTTGATGGTGAGGGAAATCGGCGGGAGATTTTCCAGTTAATAAAAATAGCAACGTTGCGCCTAATCCATATAAATCCGTTGACAATACGGCTTGCACTCGATATTGTTCGGGAGCCATATAACCGAATGTTCCCACTATAGTACTGCTACCTGTGATGGTATAACGATAAGTATCAGAAACTGCACCAAAATCTACAAGAAACACTTGTCCGTTCTTGCGGAGAATAATATTTTGCGGCTTGATATCGCGATGAATAATGGCTGGCGTAAATTGTTGTAAGTAAACCAGTACCTTTAAAACTTCAATAGCTAAACGTTTAACAGTCGCCTCTTTTGGCTTCCACCCCATTTTTACTAATTCGGCTAAAGACTTTCCTTTAACAAATTGCTGAATAATATAAAAATTACGGTCTTCTGGTGTATCAATATGAAAATAGTCTAAGTAACTGGGGATACCTGGATGATTGAGTTGAGATAGAATTCGTGCTTCTCGTTCAAATAATTCTAAGGTTTTCCAGTCGGTCATCTGGCGCAGAGATAGGGATTTGATCGCGACTCGTTGACCACTTTTTAAGTCTTCGGCTTTATAGGTTGTATCGATATCTCCCTGTCCTAAACGATTGAGGATGCGATACCGTTGAGCAATGATATGATGTTCGGTTGAATACATACACTTTTGGGGAGATAAGACACAAGGAAAGTAAGAATGTTACACCAAGGGATATTCTAGGGGATAGCACCATACTCTTTGAGTAATTGTTTAATATAGTTTTGTTGTGCCAGTTCTAGGGGAGTTTTATGCTCATAATTTATAGCATTAACATCCGCACCTCTAGCGAGCAACTGAACCACGAGTTTTGACCAGTTATTTCTGACGGCTTTATGGAGAGGAGTTTCGCCATAAATATCTTTTCCGTTGATTTCAGCACCTGAATCAACTAAAAACAAAGCAATATCCTCTAATCCTGCACTATGAAGGGGGGTTTTACCTTCTATATCTTGAATATTAATTTCTGCTCCCTTTTGAATGAGCAGTTGAACAGCTTCTAAATTATTCCAGGCTGCTACATGGAGAGGTGTATTTCCGTAATCATCTTGGGCATTGATATCCGCATTTCGATTGAGCAATAACTCTATAAGGGTAGTATTGCTAGCTTTATGTAATGGTGTTTGCCCTTGGTTATTCTGGGCATTAATCATAGCGTCTTGAGCTAGTAGAAACTCAACTAACTCTGTTTTGCTATTCTCTACCGCTTTATGGAGGAGCGTCTCACCCTCACTATTTCTGACATTAACATCGGCAATGAGGAGTGCAGCAATTTCTGGAGAAAGCGCGAGATGCAAGGGGGTATTACCTTGGTAATCTTTTGCCACGATATTTGCTCCTCTTTGCAGCAGAAATTCTATCATCAGCTTGGAGCCTATTTTTGTTGCCTGATGAAGGAGAGTGCCATTGGGATGAAACTCCCTATTAATCTCCTCAGCGTCAATTTCGGCACCATTTTTAATTAAAACGACTGCTACTTCTGGGGAATGTGCCAAGTGTAACGGGGTACGGTTAGTTTTAGCATCTTTAGCATTAACTTCTGCGCCTTGCTCAATCAGTAATTGAGCAATTTCAGGAGAACGGGCGATATGTAAGGGCGTTAATCCTGGCAGTAATTTTGCCCAGTTATAGGTTGATAGGAGTCCCATACCATCTCTGTGTAATCGCTCCCAATTGGGTTGACTTTTGGCATGAACATCTGCACCATTGGCAATCAGTAACGCGGCGATTTCTGGCGATCGCGCATAATGGAGAGGTGTCCAACCATACCAATCAGTAGCATTTACATCCGCACCTTCAGCAATTAGCAACTGTGCCACGTCCTTTGAGCCTACCCAGTGCAAGGGAGTTTTATGCTCACCATTCCTCGCATTCACACCTACCCCTTTTTTGAGATAGTGCTGAATTGTCGTGATATCTCCCTGTTCGGCGGTTTCGTAAACTTGGGGCGGTGTCAGTCTGAGAGTGCTGAGGATGGGGTATTTAAAACTATGGATTCCTAAAATAACACTGGCTAAAATTCCTATCGATACTACAGGTTTCCAGAAAGCTGCCTGGGATTTAACAGGTTTAAGTTTGACGGAAATTCGCTGATTTTGTAATTCAGTGAGTGCAGTTTCGGCGGTGGAAAAGCGGTAATTGAGATCAGGTTCCAGCATTGTTTCCAACCAGTCGGCAAAGGCTGCCGCTATCTGAAGCCGAAAACAACGGGAATCAAAGGCGAGAGTGTGAATGGGTAAATCGGCTGGAGAACGATGGGTGAGTAAAAATAATAACGTTGTGCCTAACCCGTATAAATCTGTTGCTGGAACGGCTTTTCCCAGAAACTGTTCGGGTGCCATATATCCCAAGGTTCCCACCACGATAGGACTTATGGCTAAGGTACTATAGTAGGTATTTTGCACAGCACCAAAATCCACGAGAACGATTTGCCCATCATCGGCTCGGATGATATTGTCGGGTTTAATATCCCGGTGAATTACAGGTGGTGTTTGCTGATGCAAATAAACCAAAATCTCTAAGACTTGAATGGCAATCTGGCGAATCTCTAGTTCATTGCTATACCAACCCTTCTGGACTAATTGCGCGAGTGAGCATCCGGGGGCAAACTGTTGGACAATATAAAAGCTGCGATCGCTGGGTGTATCGAGATGGAAATAGTCTAGGTAACGGGGAATACCTGGATGATTGAGTTGCGCTAAAATTTGAGCTTCTTGTTCAAACTGTTCCATTGCCTGCCAGTCATGAAGGTGGCGCAGTGACAATTCTTTCAGGGTGACTCGTTTTCCTGTTTCCAAGTCTTCGCCCAGATAGGTGATACCGCTTCCTCCCTGTGCCAAGGGTTCTAAAAGGCGATAGCGTTGAACAATCGTCTCGTCTGGCGCTTGTAGGTGTTCCATAGTGGTGTAACGTGTAACGTCAGAGATTGAGTCGTTGCCTATCTGGGTATGGCAACCGTGCCGAATCAATCCTATTCGGGGAAACGGTAGGATGCTGTTACCGAATTATTGCTCTATTGAAAGTATGCCCACGTTCGTCACTGAGTCTGTCACATCTAGAAGTGGCAACGGATTTGATAACAGATGTAACGGATGGTTGAGTTCAAGATTATCGATGTGGCTGGTGTATCAGGGTGTAGGAACAACCCGCTTCACGAATACAGCTTTTCTCTCTGGTACTTTATTTTTACGCAGCTCCCCTATGTCTTAGATAACTTGATGAACGAAATATCCTCTATCCCTACAATCCGTTCATCTGTTACATCCGCTACCAAATCCGTTGCCATCATTCAACAAAACCGAAGCCCCACACTCCTCTAACCCCAAAGCCGACGTCGAGGTGATCCGTTCAGGCGTTGGTGAGTATCACAAAGTAACGCAGGGATATCAAGTTGTTCGGGGCAGCGGGGTAGACAGTCGCCGCAGTGGGTGCAGCGATTTCCCTTGACTCCAGGGAACCAGTGACCGGCATTTTCAAACATACCGTAGCGATATTTACCGTAGTCAGTCATGTCGTAAGCAACTGCCAAGTTCCGTAACCGCAAAACTTCTGGAATATTAATGGTTTCTGGACAAGGGAGGCATTGGTAACATTGGCTACAGGCGTCAGTTCCCAATCTATCTAGAGCATGAGTTTCGAGATGTTGGAAAACCTTAAGTTCTTTTGGTGTTAGGGGGTAATCTTGGTCAGCAATGGTGAGAGGTGAAGTCAATTCAGCAGGGTTAGCAGGTCCGATACTGAGAGTGGTAATTCGAGAATCACTCAACAAAAAGCGATAGTTGAGTTCTAAGGGCGAGAAGGGATGGCAGAGTAATTCTAGCTTGGGCGGTGGGGTGTAAAGCTGCCCTCCCTTGTCAGCAGGAGAGATAATGAAAATGCCCATATCTTTTTGATGGGCTAACTTGACTGCATCTGCATTGTGCTGAAAAAAATAGTAGTAATGGAGGTTGACAAATTCAAATAAATCGGTGTCAATTGTCGCCAAAATTATTTCTAGAGGGGCATGGGTGGAGAAGCCAACGTGTCTGATACAACCCTGGGCAACAGCTTCTCGTACAGCCTTCATACAACCCCTAGGAGATTCAATCCAAGCAAGATGCTCCCACGTATTAATGCCGTGAATCGCCAAACCATCCAAATAATCGAGCTGGAGGCGGTCTAAGGACTCCTCTATCCACTGACGCATCATGCCTGCATCAGGTGTCGGCGGTAACTTAGTGGTGATGTGTAGCTGTTCTCGGAGTACAGGCAATTCGGTTTTGAGGATTTTGCCCAGATACTTTTCACTTTTACCGTAACTGCGGGCGGTCTCCAGGTGATTAATTCCTAGAGCGATCGCCTGCTGCACGGTTTTTGTAGCGTCTGACTCAGAAGCCAAACAACGCATAGTCCCTAGGGAAAACACCGAGAGGAGTAGATTGGTTTTCCCAAACCGCCGATAACGCATTGTAAACTAGTATTTCACCCTTTGGAGAATTTCTTGCGGAACCTGTGTTCCGTCTCAAGGTTGGTACAATTACTGAGCTTCGCCACCCGTTTTATAGCCCCGATGTTGGGTAAAATCCTCCGGGCGGATGTTAGAAACAAAGTCTCGAAAGGCGCGTCGTTCCTCTTCGTCAGCATCTCGATCGACGGGTATGGAAGCATCAGCCACCACTTCTTCCATTACCCAAATCGGGCTGTCAGTACGCAAGGCGATCGCGATCGCATCACTTGGTCTAGCATCAATTTCTTTTTTTGCCTCACCTTGACGAACACATAGGATGGCATAGAATGTATTATCTTGGAGCGAGTGAATGATCACCCGATCCAACATCATGTTCCATGTTTCCAACAAATTAACAAAAAGATCATGAGTCAGAGGTCGTGGAGACCTCTGTTTTTCTAAAGCGCTGATAATTGCCTTTGCCTGATCTTGCCCAATATAAATGGGTAAAGCACGTCGTTCTGAGGAATCCTTGAGCAGCACGATCGGGCTGCGCGTGACAGCATCTAATGCAATTCCAGCAACTTTCATTTCAATCATCAGCTTAGCCTCCAGAATACGGTCGGCGTCGAGGGCGTCAAAACGAACTCCTAAACTCCTATCAGATTGGCTTGGATTGAAAAAAACATCCAAGATCTATGTTATTCATTTCACTCTCATTAACCTTAAACTCAGCCTTTCATAACCCAATTGGGTCAGGAGTCAATAAGGTTATATTCTCCAAGTATGACCCACTCTCAGCACGTTTGCTGCGGGACTTTATGAAAAAAACACATAGCCCCTTTCTTCATTATCCCTATCCCGATGGGGATCTTAGCTCATGGCTAGGCAACTCACAGTCCCCTCTACGTCCTTAGTCCCTCTATTTTCCTTGCTCCGAGCAACTGAGGCTATTGTAGTATGAGGAGAATGCTAAACGTTTAACGCCAGACCGTGTTTACAGGATTAATCCAAGCCTTGGGAACCCTCCAACCGATCGGCAGCGATCGCTTTCAAATTTCCTGTCACTCTGGAGATTCTCAGATCATCTTACAGGATTTAGCGATCGGTGACAGCGTTGCTGTTGATGGCATTTGCCTAACAGTCGAAGAAATTTTGCCCCAAGGATTTGTCGCTACAGCTTCTGATGAAACCCTAAACCGTACCACCCTCGGACAGCAACACCAAACCGCTAGTTACGTCAATTTGGAAACCTCCGCCCGAGTCGGCAGCAAACTAGGAGGACATTTTGTTACAGGTCATGTTGACAGCATTGGCTGCTTACAGGAATCTGTAAAAACAGTCAACTCTTGGCAGATGTCCTTTGAGGCATCCGATACTTGGAAAGATTTATGGCAGCGACAAATTGCTCCTTATCTCGTCCCCAAAGGCAGCATCGCCGTCAATGGGGTGAGTCTGACTATTGCTGAGTGCGATTCTCAGGGCAACTGGTTCCAAGTCGCCATCATCCCCCACAGCTATGCTCAGACTAATCTTAGCCACTTGCAAACCGGTAGCTGGGTCAATCTAGAAAGCGATATTTTGGGCAAGTACGTTTCAAAATTGCTAAGTCATCGCTTACCAGCAATCAACCATACTCCCGTTAATGATATTTCCCTCGACTTTCTGACCGAACACGGATATTTGTAAGGGAGCAGGGA
>NZ_JADEWY010000146.1 GCF_015207375.1 Coleofasciculus sp. LEGE 07092
GTGCTTTTTGCCATATAACTGGAATTGACTGATGTTGAACGCTAAAACTAATTGACATCGACCTTTTGATTAAATTAGCCTGAAAAGGAAACAATGTCAACAAGCAGAAAAATGGCGTCAACAACAGCGAGTTTAGCTGACAGAAAATATCGTAGATACCCTCACAGTATAGGTTGTGCCACGGTACACCTTTGTTGGATACCTAAGCGCAGGCGCTCCGTGCTAATAGGGGAGGTAAAAAGTGACCTTTACAAAATACTGAATGATGTTGCCGTAGAGAAGGGATGGTTCATCAAGGCACTAGAGATAGCACCAGACCATGTTCACTTGCTAGTCGAATACGATACCGACCACTCGATAGCGCAAGTTGTAAAAGCATTTAAGGGACGCTCGTCCTACTTGCTAAGAGGAAAGTATCCCCACCTAAAAAGAATGCCCTCCATGTGGACGAGGGGGTATTTCCACGACACCACAGGCAAGGTGTCAACAGCCGTGATTCTGGCTTACATTAATGACCCACATCACAGCAACAAGTAGTCGGCAAATAAATTTGCCGTGCCGCCTTTCCGCCCCCGTTTACAAAACGGGAGCTACCACGCTACCGCTTATTGATGGTGTATATTAAGATACCACCTTTGCTCAAACCCCTTACCATTATTTCACGATAGTGTTACCCTACAATCAGTTCGTGAAGCTATCATGCAGCAAACCCTAACCACTAAATTAAAACTAGAAGTCACTCAGGAGCAAAAAGAACAGCTCCGGGTGACTTCTTTGGCATATAGGGACGCGCTAAATTACACCTCCGGTGTCGCCTTTGAGATGGGTAAAATCTACAACGGCACCAAGATCCAGAAGGAAGTTTATTACACGCTGCCAGAGCAGTTTAAACTTCCCTCACAGATGGCTTGTAACGTTCCTCGACAAGTTGGGGCAACATACAAGTCATCGCGCACAAAACTAAAGCGGAACGAGGAGCTAGGAATGTTGCACTTAGAGTGCTGCTCTCTCGGCAAGACTGGGAGAGTACGGGGCGTTTTTCAGCCGTCCCTAGCACTGAGCGAAGCCGAAGTGCCGATGTGTCGTCGGATGAAGGTAAAGCCGAACGCCTTTCGAGGTATTCGGAACTGCGCTCTTTCGATAGATACAATCCCCAACTTCAACGAAGCAGAGCCTTATGGCGAAGCGGAGTAAGTTGGGGTAGTTGAAGAGCGGTATGCTAAAGCCCTAGTTTAGGTGAGGAGGTGAATGGATGAATTCGTGTAAAGATGCACTAAAAGTGCTCAAAGAAACCAGTCGGACGTTTTACATCCCTATTAGTCGTTTGCCATCGAAACTACAGGAAGCTGTGGCATCTGCTTATCTGTGTATGCGTGCCATTGATGAAATCGAGGATCATCCAGGATTAGATAATCCAACCAAGGCAAAGTTGTTACGGGCAATTAGCCTAAGCTTACAGGCAGCCGTTGAGAACTTCACTGTTGAAGACTTTTCGATAGATTGGGGTACGAATCAGACTCGGCTTGAGGAAGTCACGGTTCGGCTAGGAGAATGGGCAATACTACCACCTGCAACAATTGCTCCTCGGGTTTGGGATGCGACAGCGGCAATGGCAGACCGAATGGCATACTGGGCAGACAGAAATTGGGAAATTCAGACCGAAGCTGACTTAAACCGCTACACCTTTGGAGTAGCCGGTGCAGTGGGCTTGTTACTCTCCGATTTGTGGGCGTGGTACGATGGCACTCAAACCAACCGCCTTCAGGGAATTGGGTTTGGTCGAGGTTTGCAAGCCGTTAACATTCTTCGCAATCGTAGCGACGATTTAACGCGAGGGATAGACTTCTTCCCAGACGGTTGGAGTGTTGATGAGATGCATCCGTATTCTCGTCGCAATCTAGCCCTTGCCGATGCCTACACCAATGCCCTTCCTCCCGGACCTGCACTAGACTTTTGCAGAATTCCCCTAGCTCTGGCTCATGGTACTCTGAATGCTCTTGCACTCGGCAAAGAGAAACTCAGCCGCAGTGAGGTTCTTTCACTCATCGAAGGGGTAGTACCTGTAAGTGGGTGAACTTGAGAAAATAGTCTGGTTAACCAGACTGAGGATAACTGTTAGAAGCTTCTAACAATCATCCCTAAACTGTCCTAGTGGGGAGGGGGGAGTGGGAATTTCTGTTAATTACCTTAGCGACAGCAACTTGTTATAACATCTAGTATTTACGTCGCTGCTTCTGATGTAGATGTATGCCCATCAACTAAAAACTACCTCATCCTCCCTAGCCCTCCATTGGACTGACCTTGTTACGTTAGTCTCAGGACTACTCATTTTGACATTTGGTCTGGGAAACTATGCATTTTATGAGCCTCACGAAGGGCACTTTGGAGGTGTTGCTTACGAAATGCTACTACGGGGCGATTGGATCACCCCCACCTTGAACGGTTCGCCCTATCTAAACAAACCGCCACTGCTATACTGGCTGATTGCCACGAGTAATTCCCTGTTTGGGGTGACAGAATACACGGCGCGATTACCATTAGCTTTAACTGGTTGGATGGGAGCAGTGGTGGCTTGGAAGTGGGCGCGAGAGCTATGGAATCCTCCGGCAGGACGGGCGGCTGCACTGATGCTGTGTACTGCTTTGGGATGGTTCTTATTCACCCATCAGCTTTTGATTGATGTGTTGCTGGCAACGCTGTTGTTAGCCATCTATTACTGTTTATGGCGGTTGTCGTGGGAGCCACAGTGTTGGCGCTATTTCTTTTCCCTGTATTTACTTTTGGGGTTGTGCCTGCTGTCAAAGGGATTATTGGGGCTGGTGTTTCCTGTCCTGGGTTGTTTGGGTTTAGCATTAAGCCGCCGGAATTGGGCAATTTTTCAGGAAATACGCCCCGTTTTGGGAGTGGGGGTAATGCTAGCTGTAGTCTTGCCGTGGGTTATTGCCGTGGAACGAGCTAATCCAGGCTTTCTTCACTATTTTCTAGTTAACGAACATTTCAAGCGAATCGCTGATGTTCGCTGGCCCCCCGATTATGACGTTTCTAAAGTGAGTGCGTGGGGTTATTTAGCGATCGCAGCAGTTTGGTGTGCGCCTTGGACGTTACTGCTACCAGGTGCTATCCGTTCGGCGTGGCAGGATTGGATGCAAGGACGCAGAGGTAAGGCACTGCCTTCAGCCCAACATCGCAGTGAGGGGATAATCCTATTAGCGATTGCTGGGGCTTGTCCTATTCTCCTCTTTCTGCCTCTATCTTCTCGCTTAGTGTACTATAGTATACCAGCCGTTCCGCCCCTTATTGTATTGTGCGCGGGTTGGTGGTCGCGCTGCCAGGAATATTCGTACCATAAAGAGCGCGTGGCAATCGGGATTCTGTTGTGTATATTAGGCGTGGGAGTTGGTAGTGGGGCGTTATGGCTCCCTAGTCTAGTTGAGAAACTACCCCAACTTCCTTCTACAGTGGGTTCTCTGATTGTAGCGATCGCTCTAGCCTTGGGGTTGGGACTGCTAGGGGGTGGAAGCTTACTGCTGGCAAACCGTCCAACTCTATCCCTGGTTGGTCTATTTGTTGGTTTAGCGATCGCCTGTATCACGATAACTTACGGTTTTACTGCCTACCAATACATCCGTTCTTCAAAAGCACTAATACAAGCGGCAAACTCCTGCCTAGGGCTAACAACTCTATGGACGTTTGAGGGCTCGCGGGAGTTGGGAGCTGCTGGCGCGATGAGCTACTATTTGAACCTCAATAACAATGACAAGCTTGCAGAAATTCCTGGAATGACTCAGGATTCCAGACTACCTGTGGGTTGGGCTAGAGGCAAAAACGATACAGCTTATCGCATCGTTATGGTTCTTCTAGATGGCGGTTCCAATCGCATTCCGCCTAGTTTTCCCGGTTCCCGTGCCGATTATGCACTGACGAAACAGGAGTTGCAGGAGTATTGGGATAGTCTGCGTCCAGTGGTTTTCGTAACGGACTTTCTGCGTCAACCGAATGATCCTAGGGACCCACCAGAGCTTAATCTGCCGGATAATGCAGGGGAACCCTTGTTAGTAATTGGTTCCAGAAAGCTTTACGGTAATACTGCGGCTAGGGAAAGAATATAGCAAGTCAATACCATTGCTCATAAGGTACGATGTCGATTAGATTAGTCGGTTTGCCGACCGTTAACCTTTTGTTGCATGACTTCTGATCCTGCCGAACAATCATCCGTGTCAACTGTTACCCCAAGCAACTCAGCAGTAGATTGCCACGTCCAAGTCCGCTTGAAACGGGAAGGGGAACGGTTGCTGTTAATCTTGCCACCGACTGTAGAAATGCCCGGTGCTGCCAGTTGGTCTGACCTCTGGGAACAGCTTAAACATCGTCTCAATGCAGGCGATCGCTTTTGGCAAGCTCAATCAACCGTGCATTTAATGGCGAGTGACCAACTGTTGGATGGACTGAAGTTACAAGCGATCGCTGATGCATTGAGTGAGGTGCAGTTACAACTATCACGGGTTTACACAAGCAGGCGACAAACAGCAGTTGCGGCTGCCACTGCTGGTTACTCGGTAGAACAACAATCTCCGACTTATTCTTTAAATCAAACCCCGACTCAATCCACCGATTTGCTGGCAGAGCCATTATACTTGCAAATGACTGTGCGTTCGGGGGTTGAGATTCGGCATCCTGGTACTATTGTTATATTAGGAGACTTAAATCCGGGGGGCGCAGTAATTGCAGCAGGAGATATTCTCATCTGGGGAAGTCTGCGGGGAATTGCTCATGCTGGGGCTAGTGGCAATCGGTCTTGTCGAATTATGGCACTCAAAATGGAGCCAACTCAGCTTCGGATTGCTGATGCTGTAGCGAGAGCACCGGAGACGCCACCCACTCAGTTTCATCCTGAAGTAGCTTACGTGACGCTGGAAGGTATTCGTATTGCCAGAGCTACTGATTTTTCTAAGACCCACTTGTCGTTGAATTCATGAGTCGTATTATTGTTGTCACCTCCGGTAAAGGAGGGGTGGGTAAAACTACTGTGACTGCTAACTTGGGAGTGGCGATCGCGAAATTGGGTCGTAAAGTCGCACTCGTTGATGCCGATTTTGGTCTGAGAAACTTAGATTTGCTGCTCGGACTGGAAAATCGAGTGGTTTACACAGCGATTGAGGTCTTGGCGGGTCAATGCCGCTTAGATCAGGCGTTAGTTAGAGACAAGCGACAGGACGGACTCGTATTACTGCCGGCTGCCCAAACCCGTAATAAGGAAGCGGTTAGCCGCGACCAAATGAAAAAGCTGATCACTCTGTTAGCCGAAAAGTACGATTACGTTTTGATTGACAGCCCAGCCGGAATTGAAATGGGCTTTCAAAACGCGATCGCAGCAGCTTCAGAATCTCTAATTGTCACAACCCCAGAAATTGCCGCCGTGCGGGATGCTGACCGAGTAGTCGGATTATTAGAAGCCCAAGGGATCAAGCGCATTAATCTCATTGTCAACCGCCTCAAGCCAGCAATGGTACAAGCCGATCAGATGATGTCGGTTCAGGATGTCCAAGAAATTCTCGCCATCCCCCTAATTGGGGTTGTTCCTGACGATGAGCGGGTAATTGTCTCCAGCAATCGGGGCGAACCCTTAGCCTTCTCAGAAAACCTCTCCCTGCCTGGAATCACCATTCAAAACATCGCTCGGCGCTTGGAAGGTGACAGAATTCCTTTTCTTGACCTGATGGCAGAACACGACAACCTGATTAACCGCATCCGCCGTATGTTCCGCAGTTAAGATGTGGTTGTGAACTATCAACCCTGTCATCCTTCTTGCCTGTCCCGTTGTGAATCACCATCCCTGTAAGCCCCATGATTAGCGAACTTCTAGAACGACTTTTTTCCTGGACGAGTGCCAGCAACAGTCGGGCGGAAGTCAAGCGCCGCCTCCAAGTCGTGATTGCCCATGATCGTGCTGACCTCACTCCAGAGATGTTGGAGTCAATGCGCAAGGAAATCTTGGAGGTTGTTTCCCGATACGTTGAAATTGACCCAGATGGGTCGGAGTTCTCCCTAGAAAGCAGTCAACGGGCAACAGCGCTGATTGCGAACCTTCCTATCCGCCGGGTTAAGGAAGAATCCTCATTGTCTAAGGAAGAATCCCCATTGTCTTCTGTAGAACAACCTTGAGAAAAGGTTGGCAGAAATATAGAGGAATAGGGAGTAGGGAATAGGCTTTTGCCGTGAGCGTCAGCGTTCGACACTTCGAGAAGCCTCAGTGAACACTGAGCGTCTCCGCCTAAGACCTGTCGAAGGGTCACGCCGAAGTCCGAACGGGAGTAGGGAGTAGGGAGTAAAAAACTGGTGGGAAATTTTCGCGGCACTGATCTAGCTGGATTCTGTAGAATCGAGGGGCATCGTGTATCGTGGTAGTTGTGTCCCAGTCAGTTACTCAATCGGTTCACTGTATTAATCCCGATTGCCCCCGTCCCTTTCCTCAACCTTGGGGCAATAAGTTTTGTAGCGGCTGTGGAGCAGTACTCCAGCTCAACAATCGCTACGTTCCCCTCCAGCGGTTGGGAGTAGGGGGATTTGCGGCTATCTATACCGTTTGGGATTTGCAGGAGCAGACCGAAAAGGTACTGAAAGTGTTGGTGGAAATGTCGCCTAAGGCGTTGCAACTGTTTGAGCAAGAAGCTGCCGTTTTGGTAAGCCTCAAGCATCCAGGGGTTCCAAAGGTGGAGCCAAATAGTTATTTTTTGGTAAATCTGGGCAATCCTCCCGAGCGCTTGCTCCCCTGTCTGGTGATGGAAAAAATTAACGGTCAGACGTTGCAGGACGTACTGAACGACTATCCTGAGGGATGTCCGGAGAACTCAGTACTCGATTGGATCTACCAAGCCGCAGAAATTTTACAAGAGTTACATTATTTAGGGATTATTCACCGCGACCTTAAGCCCTCGAATTTGATGCTACGGGAGGGAACGGGTCAGTTGGTGGCGATTGATTTTGGGGGAGCCAAACAAATTGGCTCTATGCCTGTCAAGTTTCAGAGTCATTCGACGCGGTTGATTTCTCCGGGTTACAGTCCGCCCGAGCAGATTGTAGGTGAAGCAGTCGGACCTGCGGCGGATTTTTATGCACTGGGTCGGACAATGATTCAGTTGCTGGCGGGTCAAGATTTAGCCGATTTAGAAGACCCGCAAACCGGCGAGTTTCGCTGGCGTAATCACGTGGCAGTGAGTCCGACATTGGCTGACTTGCTTGATGAAATGGTACGCCTTGACCCCCAACAGCGACCTACTACAGCGGCTGACATTCAGCAGCGTTTAGTTCCCTATTCTCGAGCCAGACGGCAGTTTGCTTCACCAGCACCCTCGTTCTCGCAAGCCCTAACGAAAGCGACAGAAACAGCAAAGGAAGTATCGACGGGTGCGATCGCAACTTGTGGTCAAGGTATCACGGGTTTAGTTCGTTTCGTGTTTCGGTTAGTTACCAGTATTGTCCTTGCCTGTTTAGATACTACTTGGGAGATGGCACTCGGGGGAATCGGTGCAGCACTGGGGGCAGCGGCTGGATTTGCCTTGATTAACTGGACAGTAGTCGGCGATCGCTTTGCAGCATTGCTCTCGTTACACTGGTCGCAGATTCTGCCAGAAATTCCCATCGTCGTGTGGCGCGAACTGCTGTTATTTGCTTGTGCTGGCTTGGGTACGGCTTGGGGTTTAACAGAAGCTGGAGGTTTTGGTCAGAAAAAGCGGCGGCTGATTGCGGGAATAACGGGCATTCTCGGCTACAGCCTTGGCTGGTTTATTTGGCAAGTATCGGTGTCTTCTGTGCCAGCCGTGGGGTTGAAAGGGTTGTGGTTGGTTTGGAAGGCATCGGTGTCTTATAAAACAGCAGATGGGTTGCTGGCTATGGTGACTGCCGTTACAGTTGCTTTCATGGTACTAGGGTTGGGATTGCCTAGTCATTACTTGGTTCATGGGTTGGTGGCAGCAGCAGGAACCAGTGCTGTCTTTGGGGGGTTGGTTTGGTTGCAGGTATTGCCTCCCGATGATCTGGTTCATATTTTTTCTTTTTCCACTGCCACTGTGTCAGATTTCATCTATAGTGTGGCTTTTTTTGGCTTGTTAGGTGTTACCGTAGGGTTCTGGCTGGGAGTCAGTTATTACCTATTAGTTCCTGTATTGCGCTGGTTCGGCTGGCGGTAAGCTGTGGGAGCCAAGGTTTATTAAGTTAAGTTTTTTAAAGATTATGCAACTAATTCTCGAACAAATTATAGTACAACCTGGTCAGCAACTACGACAAAATTTAAAGATAAACACTCATGAAACGCAGACAATTTGTAGGGAATGCTGTTATCGGTGCAAGCAGTGCTACTGTTTTGGGCGCTTGTAGCCCAGCTAGAGCGCCAGTGGCTCAAACCGCTGACCAACCAATTGTTCGGTGGCGGATGGCAACAAGCTGGCCCAATTCTTTAGAAACTATCTTTGGGGGGGCGAAAAGAGTCTGCGAACGGGTGAGTGAAATGACACAAGGGCGTTTTACCATTACGCCGTTTGCTGCGGGTGAAATTGTTCCAGGTTTGCAGGTTCTGGATGCGGTGCAAGCGGGAACGGTTCAGTGCGGACACACCGCTAGCTATTATTACATCGGTAAAAATCCAGCCCTCGCGTTTGGAACCACTGTTCCTTTTGGGTTAAATGCCCAACAGCAAAATGCATGGCTGTACTATGGTGGTGGTTTAGAGGCTATGCAAAAGCTTTATTCTGACTTCGGAGTGATTAACTTTCCGGCTGGAAACTCTGGTGCTCAGATGGGAGGCTGGTTCAAGCGTGAAATCAAGTCCGTTGCTGATCTTAACGGTTTAAAGATGCGTATTCCTGGCTTGGGTGGAGAAGTAATGTCCCGTTTGGGGGTGAATGTTCAAGTGTTACCCGGTGGTGAGATTTACCTAGCGCTGGATAGGGGAGCTGTTGATGCAGCCGAATGGGTGGGTCCTTACGATGATGAGAAGTTGGGTTTGAATAAGGCAGCGCAGTTTTATTACTATCCGGGTTGGTGGGAACCTGGATCGACTTTTGAGGTGCAGGTTAATCAATCAGAGTGGGAAAAATTGCCGAAGGAGTATCAGGAAATCTTTAAAAATGCAGCGATAGATTCCAATATCAATATGCTGGCTCAGTACGATGCGTTGAATCGGGAAGCTTTAGGACGGTTGGTTGCCAAGGGGGTGAAGCTAACTCCCTATTCTCCAGAGATTATGCAGGCGGCTCAAAAGACATCCTTTGAGTTGTACGAGGAGAATGCTGGAAAAGATAAGACGTTCAAAGACATTTATGAACAGTGGAAAAGTTTTCGCAATCAAGTTTATCAGTGGAATAAAATTAATGAACTGAGTTTTGCTAATTTTGTGGTAAGTAGCGGTAGTTAACCCTGATTAACGAAAGTCTCAAAACCAGCACTGTAAAACATTTTGAAACGAGTCCCTATCAAACACTTGATCTAGAATGGCAGGGAATGCTTTCGGATTATGTAATATTTACGTGTTACATTTACAACCTGGGGATTCTCAACAAGTCGAAAAATAAGGGTTCCCTAGCCCCGAACCTCCCAAATCTGGATAGTTTTATCCATACTGCCACTCACCAGGGTTTGCCCATCCCGACTGAATGCCAGAGCGTAAACTTCCCAAGCATGACCTTTAAGGGTAGCAAATACCTGCCGTTCCGTTAAATGCCAAACTTTGATGGTTTTATCCATACTGCCACTGGCTAAAATTTCCCCATCTGGACTGAATGCCACAGTACGAACTCTCTCAGTATGACCCTTAAGAATACCAACTTCCCGCCTCTCTTGCAGGTGCCACAGTTTGATTGTCCCATCACTTTTGCCACCAGCAAGAATTTGCCCATCCAGACTGAATGCCACTGAGCAAAAAAAACCCAGACGCAACAGCAAGCCGTCACCAAAGGTATAGAGTTCTTCTCCAGTACTCAACTGCCATAATTTAACAGTTCCATCCCCACTGACACTGGCAAGTATCTGTCCGTTGGGGCTGATAGCTACTGCATTGATAGAGCTAGTATGAGCTTTGAGCGTATACAGTTCCCTACCTTGTTCTAACTGCCAAAGTTTAATCGTTCCATCACTGCTACCACTCGCTAAAATCTCACCATCTGGATGAATTGCCAGGGAACTAATCCACTTAGTATGACCCTGAAGGGTACGAATTTCTTGCCCATTACTCACCTGCCAAATCTTGATCGTTTGGTCATAGCTGCCACTAACAAGGGTTTGTCCATCTGGGCAAAAAACAACCGAATTAACCCTCTCGACATGACCGTTGAGTGTAGATAATTCTTGCCTATCCTGCAACTGCCATAATTTTATCGTTTGGTCAGCGCTGCTGCTGGCAAGTATCTGTCCGTCGGGACTAATAGCGACTGACTCCACCGAACCGAAATGTCCTTTGAGAGTATCTACCTTTATCCAGTTGAGGGATTTTTTAACCGTTGGGGAAGAGGGTAATAGTACCGTCGTTGCTTCTGTTGCATCTGGCGGTAAAGGGGTAACAGACTGAACAGGCATTGTTAAGACAATAGGCTGCCGATGCAAGTCGTCGAGAACTTCTGCTGCGGATTGATAGCGTCTGTTAGTTGCATTTTGGAGTAGTTTATCTAAAATACGCTCTAATTCATGAGTAATTGAATTCGTTGCTAAATAATATCGCCACACCCAGGCATCTTCACCTGTATCAAAGAGCTTCAGGGGAGAAATTTGAGTGAGTAGATGAATGCACGTCACTCCCAAGCTGTACAAATCACTGGCAAAAACCGCTTTTCCTTTTGCTTGTTCAGGGGCGATGTATTCTGGAGTACCAATAGAGGTGCCGGTTTTGAGTAAGGCAGAACCCATTGCATATTTGGCAGCACCAAAATCAACTAAAACCAGTTGTTCTGAATGTTCTGATTCCGGGAACGAGTTATCTCCATTCTCTTTTCTCCGACGAATAATATTTTCGGGTTTAATATCCCGATGAATAATATTGCGAGAGTGGATAAACTCCAACACCGGTAGCAAATTATGCAGTAAGTCTCGAATCTGAGGCTCTCGAAACGCCCCTTCTACTGCCATCACTTGGGCTAAATTTTGTCCGTCAATAAACTCCTGCACTAAATATTGGCGGTTATCTTGGGTAAAATGAGCCAGGAGTTCCGGAATCTGGGGATGTTTGCCCAATTCATCGAGGCGCACCGCTTCTTGTTCAAAAAGTGATGCAGCTTTCTGAACGTTATTAGTGCCTTGGGATTGAGGAAAAAACTGCTTAATTACACAGGGCGGTTTGGAAGGTTTATCCTCATCGACTGCCAGGAAGGTTCGACCAAATCCTCCTTGTCCAATAAGTGTTAGGCTGCGGTAACGCTCTTTGAGTAACAGCTTCGTGCCACAACTTCGGCAAAATAGAGTATCGTCTGGGTTATCAGGGCGATCGCAATAGGGGTTCAAGCAATAGCTCATTGGGCAGGTTATGGGCGCATTTGTTTTCTATTGTGCCTTTCCGTTCAGTTGCAGGTGGGGTAGCTGTTTGATTACGATGTTACAAAATTACAAAAACTGTAGCCTACTCGATTGGTAAGTGGTAACTAATTTAATGATTCACAAAAAAATCCGCCCTACCAACTGGGTGGTTGACGGCGGGAGGATTCCAGCTACTGAGTTGTCAGATTTGTTGTATGTAGCTTAGATTAAGATTTAGGCTTTCTTGGCAAAGTGCCGTTTCAGCATTGCACCGATGCTCAATGAGCCAATTGCAAGCAGACCAGCCATTGTACCAGGTTCGGGTGTTTTTTCAGTTTGAGAGAACTCTTGAATCAGAATTGAAAACTCTGCCCTTTCCCCATTTGTACCTCGGAGCTGAATATCCTTGAGTACACGTATTTTTTTGACGGGTTCAAACTCTGCCCAATCGACAGTTTTATTTTCACTAGCGGACAATTTTGCAAGGACAGCACCGGAGATTGGATCGCTAATATCCTCAATAATGGATATTGTCCCGGTATCATTCCCCACGATTTTGAGATGAGCATCCTTAATATACTGATCTGAATCCTCAACAACATGTACGTCAAATCCAAAGGCAAGATCGTACACCCAACCTGGATCAGCTCGCCAATCATCGTTTAGAAACAGACCAATACCACTTGCTAGATTAATTTGATTTTCACTAGGACCAACCGTGACTTGCGAGGGAAAGAGCGGACTTACTGGGCGATCTGCTGGAGGTAGATTGACAATATCATCACAGGTTAGATTTCCAGGTCCGGCGCAAGCCGTCTGAAAGACGAAATCGTGAAAAATTTTATCATCAACCTGGAACGCATTGTTAGTTCCTATGAGTTTATCTAGTGAGATTGGTGTAGTGAATATTGTTGCCCCTGGTTGAAGCGTAAACGCCTCAGCCGGACTCGCACCAACTCCCAAAACAGCAGTAGCGCTAACGGCACAAGCGACAGCGAATGCACTTTGACGGTTCATACTAAAAGTCTCCCAGTTTTTGTAAAGTTGACAAAACTTAAAGGAATTAGTTAGTATAAGCCAGTAAGAAGAATACTAAATCTTAATAAACTGGCGGCTAGAGACAGGGTTTAAAAACCTGGATATTGCAGTATCAAGGTTTACAGTTTTCCATTAAGACAAGTGGAAACCCTGTCTCAATGTCCGCCTTATTTCTGTCTCTAGGTAGATACTAACTCTTGAGTTGTTCTGTGACTTTACACTCAATCGTGTGGGATTGGAAAGAGGTTTTCCGAAGATTTACTGAATCTTTATAAAAAAACGATTTTCTTCATCAAAGCTTCATAAAGCTTAGTGTATAGTAGAGTGTATTTTATAACATCAAGATCCAGCCAGCTTGGTCTCTAGAACGGCGATAAAGCGCTGTATTTGAATCACAACCCAAAAACGATCGCTCGCTCAAAGCTTTAGCATAACTAATTTCTGCCTACCTTATCGATATTGTTGGTAAGATTGAAGGTAGTACCGTAAATATACGGAGTCTGGAGTAAGGGCAGCAGTGATATCCATAACAAGTCCTTACGGAGCAAACTATTTCAAAATTCAACTAAGAATTTGTACTCAGTCTGTCATAGTTGAGTGAAGTTCCTAGAAGAATACTTATGGCACAACCCCAAATTTCCCCCTACGGTTCCTGGAAATCTCCCATTACCGCTGACCTAATTGTGGCTGGCACGATTGCGTTAGGTGGTATTGCTCTCGATGGTGAGGATACCTACTGGATTGAAGGGCGACCCCAGGAAGCCGGACGAAATGTTATTGTACGACGAACACCCGATGGCAAGATAACCGACGTAACGCCATCTCCCTTCAATGTTCGCAGCCGTGCTCACGAATACGGTGGCGGTGCTTTTACCATAAAAAATAGCACTGTTTACTTCTCGAACTTTGCCGACCAACGCCTCTACCAACAAACCCCCGACTCCGAACCGCAACCCCTAACCCCAGAAGCTAAGTGTTCTTATGCCGATGCTGTAATTGACTCGCAACGGCAACGGCTTCTCTGTGTGCGCGAAGATTACACTCAAGAAGGGCGCGAACCCGTAAACACGTTGGTTAGCATTAATCTCGACAAGGGTGACGATATCCAAGTTATCGCCTCTGGGAGTGACTTCTACTCCTCGCCGCGCCTGAGTCTTGATAACTCGCAACTAGCATGGCTGAGTTGGAATCATCCTAATATGCCGTGGGATAGCACACAACTCTGGGTTGCTCCGATTCAGGCAGATGGGACGTTGGGTGAAGCAATATGTGTTGCTGGTGGGGTGAATGAATCAATTTTTCAGCCGGAGTGGTCGCCGGATGGTATATTATACTTTATTTCAGACCGGACAGGATGGTGGAATCTCTACTGCTGGCAATCAGGAGAGATAGAACCCCTGTTGGAAAGGACAGCAGAATTTGGTCTGCCACAGTGGGTATTTGGGATGTCTACCTATGGGGTGGAACCTTCGACTTCGCTCAGGTTCCACCCGGCTAATCGCCTCATCTGCACTTACACTCAAGAGGGCGACTGGCATTTAGGGAGTCTCAACCTTCAAACTAAACAATTTGAGGAAATCGAAACCCCTTACACTACTATTTCATCAGTGCAGGTTGCAGAAGGTCGAGTAGCATTTATTGGGGGTTCGGCAACAGAACCAACGGCTGTGGTGCAGATGGACTTGGCAACCCGAGAGATAGAAGTATTGCGCCAATCGACTGAATTGGAGATTGATAAAGGATATCTATCTACACCGCAAGCGATCGCATTTCCGACTGAAAATGGTCTGACTGCCTATGGTATCTTCTATCCACCGCAAAATAAAGATTACCAAGCGCCTGCTGGAGAGAAGCCACCGCTCATTGTTAAAAGTCACGGAGGTCCAACGGCATCGACTTCGAGTACTTTTAACTTAAAGATTCAATATTGGACGAGTCGTGGCTTTGCCTTCTTTGATGTTAACTACGGGGGTAGTACCGGTTACGGGCGAGAGTATCGCCAGCGACTTAAGGAGCGGTGGGGTATTGTGGATGTGGATGATTGTGCTAACGGTGCGAAGTACCTCGCCCAGCAAGGATTGGTAGATGAGGAACGTTTAGCGATCGCTGGAGGTAGTGCAGGGGGTTATACTACCCTAGCCGCCCTCACCTTTCGAGATGTCTTTAAGGCAGGTGCGAGTTACTACGGTGTCAGCGATTTAGAGATATTGGCAAGGGATACTCATAAGTTTGAGTCTCGCTACCTAGATGGGTTGGTTGGTTCTTACCCGGAACGCCAAGATATTTATAAAGAGCGATCGCCTATTCATTTTACTGACCAACTTTCCTGTCCTGTCATTTTCTTTCAAGGACTAGAAGATAAAGTTGTACCCCCGAACCAAGCCGAAATGATGGTAAACGCCTTGAAAGCCAAGGGGTTGCCCGTGGCGTATGTCACCTATGAGGGAGAACAGCACGGGTTCCGCCGTGCCGAGACTATCAAGCGTACCTTAGAGGCGGAGTTGTATTTCTATTCTCGGATTTTCGGTTTTGAGTTGGCAGAACCTGTAGAACCTGTTGCGATCGAGAATTTTAGTTGAATGGGGAATAGGGAGTGGGGAGTGGGAAGATGGGGAAGATGGACAACAAGTCAATTTATCCCCTGCTCCTCTGCTCCTCTGCTCCTCTGCTCCTCTGCTCCCC
>NZ_JADEWY010000147.1 GCF_015207375.1 Coleofasciculus sp. LEGE 07092
GTTTATCCGTTACATCCGTTACCAAATCGGTTGCCAAAAATCACTTACAGCTTTCTCTTACCCACTGGGAAAGCAGCGTTACAATCTTGGCAAACTGCTTGGAATCAAGGCGATCGCACCTTTAAATGGAAAATTGGCGTAGCTTCCCTTGAAGACGAACTTAAACTATTTAACCAGTTGGTTCAAGCCTTACCCGTGTCCATACAATTGCGTTTAGATGCCAATGGGGGGCTGACTCAGCACGAAGCCAAACAATGGCTGAAGGTATGTGACGAGGTGGGGAGTGTGGAGTTTCTGGAACAACCCCTATCCCCTGAGAAGTTTGAAGTGATGCTGGCGATGAGTTCCCACTATTCAACGCCTATTGCCTTGGATGAATCCGTTGCTACCCTTGCCCAGCTAGAAGAGTGTTATCAGAAAGGATGGCGGGGGATTTTTGTGATTAAAGCAGCGATCGCAGGTTCCCCCAAACGTTTGCGCCAGTTGTGCCGAAATTACGAACTCGATACCGTATTTTCCTCTGTCTTTGAAACTGCTATTGGCAGACAAGCAGCACTGTATTTGGCAGCAGAACTATCCCGATGCGATCGCGCCGTTGGTTTTGGTGTCAACCACTGGTTCCAGGAAGATTATGATGAATGGCGCTGACTTAATCTTTTTCTACTTTAATTTAGTTAAATCTTTATACCATCTGCAATGTGGGCTTCAAGTTACCCCCTCAGCAGTTTTTATTTTGATGTGAACTAGGCAAAGAGGAAAATGCGATCGCTTAGGGTTTCTTGTTCTTAGGCACAAAAATATACCAATACTAAGGTCGTTTTTTCACCTGTGAATCATTAAAAAGTAACGAATTGGGTGAATTTTGCTTTACCGTTTCAGCCGTTACCCAACCACCCCCTTCATTAATGCGATTTTTGATTTTTTCCGGACATTCTTTGCGAATTTCCGCAAGTGTTTCATACCACCTCGTTCGATTAATAAAAGTTGCACCATCCGGACTCCAAGCCGCCTCAAATACCATACCCTCGTTGGGAGTTTTCTTTTGAATAGCAAGCACGTCATATATATTGATGGGAGTCCCATCTCGCGTGTGGCTTTTGCCGTTACCGCAGTAATCGGCGCGTGCCATGCGCGTACAAGCTTGGTGATAATCTCGGAGTGACGTTCCGTTGATAGTTTTCCACGGTTTATAACCGAAGCGAACGCACTTAGCGAGAACTCCACTGGTACAGCCAAATGTGATAATATCGCTCGATTCAGTATGCGCTCCTGTCTGATCCCACGAACCTGTCAGCGGAATTGCCTTGGCGACATTCTCGGCATCAGGAGTACATAAATTCTTCCATTGAGAATTAGCTGAATCTAGATAAAATACTGTATAAAGATAGGTTTCTTTTGCCGAGTCTTTTGGGTCTAGTTCGACATCTTTGATTTCAAAATCCAGCTTTTTTCCTTGCTCGTCAACGGCATTAAACTGTGTGCCTTTTAAGTCTTTGCCTTTAAAAACCTTAGTCTTTTCACCAATAGAAGTATTTGGGGAAATAGGTTCAGTGGGAGAAGTAACTCTCGGCTTCTCTACTAACTTCTCACAACCCATCAGCAATAATGTAGGGAGGAGAAAAAGACTGTATAAAAATTCTTTTTTCATTTTTTTAGTTCAGTGTTGATGCTCTTGATAGCTTGCATCATGCTCAACAACCGCCAGAGAATTTCTTCTCTCAGCAACAGAGATCGCTCTCTCTACATCATTATTACGTTTGAGAATTAAACTATCACCCGAATCTCATCGCAAATAGTCAAAGTTCACGATAAGACAAGAATAGCCCCATAAATAAATTTAGGGGCTTAACTTTTTTCATCCTGAATCAATCACTCAGTCAAACGCGCTGTTTTCGGCGAGAAATTCCCATACATAGACCCAACCCTAGTAACCCTACTATTGCAGTTGGTTCGGGAACGGGGACTATGCTGATTTCATAGGTATTGTCCTGCGAGAAAGACTGACCACGGAAGGTAAGTGAGCCTCCAAAATTTATCGTATGTTTGCCGACAGATAAAGGCTCAACCATTAGCCAGTAGCCATCTGATGCTACAACAGAGGAACTGCCTGCTGGCTCACCATAAAAATTGTTTTCTGGCAGCGTAATATTGAATGGGGCAGGAGTTTCTCGATGTTGAAACAATTCATCTGTAGAGAGTGCTACATTATCAAGGTTGAAAAATAGCGAGGTTGTTCCATCGATAACCTCTTTATTAAAACTGGCGAGTTCTTCTGCCGTCTCTGGGGGTTTATTTGGAGGTAACCCAAAGTTATTATTCCCTATACTTATTAGAGGTAAAAACAGCAATTGATTCTCGTTTACCGTAATTTGCCGTGTGACTGATTCTCCGGTAAACGTCCCCACTAGGAAAAATACAGAACCTGACTGATTAATGCTGGCTTTCTCCCCTGTAGTATCCGAGAGTGGGCCTTCAAACTCAGGAATAGAATAAACATATTTATTCCATTCTGCTGACCATTCGCCCAATGTTTTTCCGTCATAGACAGAACCGGGGGCAAGAACTCCTGCTTGGGCAGGAAGCAAATTAACGGTTAATGCCAATGCTGGCACAACACTGAGAAGGGTATTGCGGATTGATTTCATTTGAGTAGAGTTATAAAGTTTGAGTGGGTATATTCTTGGCTCTGCCGTACTTGCGGTTAAAACCATGCCTTATAGCTAAAGTCATCTAAAGACGGCTAGATAATAGAAGAGTTTTAGCCCAGTTGATTTTTCCTACTACCCCACCGTATTCGCCTGTCTCCGTAAATGCTTTTTCTTGAGTAATGTTCCAAATCCTAGAGTTGCGAATAAACCCAAGATGCTAGCAGGTTCAGGAACAGATTTTGTATTAGTTTGAGAGATATTGGAGGATGGAATACTAGTCAGTTGTGATGTATTTGCCCCAACGGGAGTTGCAGTTTGGGCAACATTAAAACTCATTTGGAGGTCATCAATGAGAAACCCAGCAGAAGAAACACTGAACTGATTACTCGCCCCCGATAGATAACAGGTTGTCTCTAGACACATTTCAATACGAGAGAAATCATAGCCATCCACCGTTATAATATCTTGAACAAAGTTGTATGACCAAAAAAACTCTGATAGGGAATTGGTTTTAGCCGCATCACCAAAAATAGAACCTTGACCACTAAAAGCTGTGATAGAAATTCCTGAAGGAAGAGGCGGTAAAACTTTAGGTAAGTATTGATCCAAATAGCCAACTATGGGAAACGTTAGGTTGGAATCTTGTTCATCTTCAAGCCTCTGGGCAAAGTTATCAATATTCACCTCCAGGTTCACTATCCGGTTGACCTTAGTTACAGGCTTACCCGTCAAGAATGGCAAAGAATTTGAAGAAACAGTCACATTGCCAGAAATGTCAAGATGTGTCAAGCTGGCGGCATCAGCCGGAGTGCTACCCACTGCACTTACGGCAAGAACGGCAACACAAACCGTAGCGATTGAGAACTTGTTCATAAGAAAACCTCCGTAACTGTGTTTTCAAGACGTTGGCTATTTGCTGCAATGTTTGAGCTACTAATTCTCGCAACCGATGGTTTGCAACTTACTAGAGGTTGTTTTCGCTCTAATCCCATCTACAAATTCATCAAAACACGCAGATGACCGAGATCGAGACTGAGAACGTACTGACTTGTTACCGACTTTCGAGTGACTGACTCTGCTAGAATCTGCATATCTTTCAAAGAATAGGCTATGTCACGATCGCTCAAAGTTCGCAGCGACTGTATTCAGCAAGCCAAATTAGCCCTCCAGCGCAATGGCTTTCGCAGCCAAAGGGCTTTCTCTGAAGAGCTGGAATTCGCTTTATCCACTGTCAGCAGGTTCCTCACTGGAAAAACCGTTGATTATGCGACGTTTGTGGAAATCTGTGAGAAATTGGCGCTGGATTGGCGAGCGATCGCTGACTTGGGTGATCGGGTTCCATCCCAACCTGTAGAGGTGAAATTCTCCCTAGTACTTGTAAACAGACACCAAGATTGGGGCGAGGCACCGGATGTCTCGTTTTTTTTTGATCGTAGTAGCGAATTGACCACTCTAGAACAATGGATTGTTCAGGACAATTGCCGTTTGGTTGTGCTGCTGGGGATGGGAGGGATTGGCAAAACCGCTTTGGCTGCCAAGCTTGCCCAAATGCTGCAATCAGGATTTGAGTATGTCATTTGGCGAAGTCTTCGCAATGCACCCCCTGTAGAAGAAATATTGGCAGAACTAATCCAATTTCTCTCTAACCAACAAGAAACCAATCTGCCTACTAACCTAGACGGCAGAATCTTACGATTGCTAAATTACTTACGCTCCTCGCGGTGTCTGCTGGTTTTGGATAATGCTGAGTCAGTTTTGCAAGCAGGCGAGCGAACAGGAACCTATCGAGACGGATATCAGGGATATGGTCAACTCCTCAAATGTTTTGGGGAGACAAACCACAACAGTTGCTTAGTACTAACTTCTCGCGAGAAACCCCAAGGACTAGCCGAATTAGAAGGCGAAACCTTACCCGTTCGCTCTTTACAAATTCAGGGTTTGTCCCAAACAGAAGGACGAGAGATTTTTTTGAGCAAAGGAACTTTTTTTGGGTCAGAAGATGAATGGCAACTCTTAATTCAACATTATGCAGGAAATCCTTTAGCTTTAAAGATAGTCGCTTCTGCGGTTATAGATTATTTTGATAGCAGTCTTTCTAACTTCTTAGAAATTTTAAATAAAGGCACATTTATTTTTGATGATATTCGTGATTTGTTAGAGCGACAGTTTCAGCGCCTCAGTCAACTCGAACAAGAGATTATGTACTGGTTAGCGATTAATCGGGAGCCATTGTTATTCGAGGAATTGCAGGAAGATTTTGTCTCCCCCATATCAGCCAGCGAACTCCTACAGGCACTAGCCTCTTTGCAACGTCGGTCATTGATTGAAAAAATCGCCGAAGCTTTTACACAACAACCTGTAGTTATGGAGTACGTGATTACTCGATTAATTGAGCAGATTTGTGAAGAAATTATTGGGTTAAAGATTGAATGTTTAAAGGTGGAAAGTTCTAGTAAACTTGCTAACTTTCAACCTGATAAACTTCAACTCTTTAGGAGTCACGCTCTGGTTAAAGCTCAAGCCAAAGAATATGTGATTGAGACTCAAATCCGCCTCATCCTTCAACCAGTGATTGATGGATTAATTACGAGTCTTAGCGACTCAAAAATTCTAGAAAATTGTCTAGCTCAAATTCTTGAGATGCTACGAGGGAAACTGCCCCTAAAGACCGGATATGTAAGTGGAAATATTATCAATCTACTTCGCCAATTACAGGTAGATCTAAGCGGTTATGACTTTTCTCATCTAACAGTTTGGCAAGCCAACCTCCAGGGGATAAACTTGCACAATGTCAATTTCGCCAATTCTGACCTGTGTCAATCGGTTTTTTCTGACATATTGGGTGGTGTTACGTCACTAGCACTGACAGCAGATGGCAAATGTGCGGCGACGGCTGATCTAGATAATAATATTCACCTGTGGGACGTGCAAAAAGGCAAACAACTTTTGACCTTTCAGAGACACACCCAGTGGGTAAAATCAGTTGCTTGGAGTCCAGATAGTCAAACCCTAGCGAGTAGTTATCACCACACGGTGAAGCTTTGGGATGTTCGTACTGGCATCTGTCTAAAAACTTATACCGGACATAGTAATATAGTCTACTCAGTCGCCTTCAGTCCGGATGGTCAAATTTTAGCGAGTGGTAGTGCTGATAACACAGTAAAGTTGTGGAATGTCACGACTGGTAGTTGCGTTAGAACGTTCGCCGGACATACGAATGAAATCTATTCAGTCGCCTTTAGTCGGGATGGTCAAATTTTAGCGAGTGCTAGTACTGACAGCACGGTAAAGTTTTGGGATGTACGCAAGGGCAAGTGCTTTAAGACGTTGTACGGACATACGAATTCAGTCTATGCAGTCGCCTTCAGTCCGGATGGTCAAACCCTAGCGAGTGGCAGTGCTGACTACACAGTCAGGCTTTGGGATATCCGTGATGGTCAGTGCGTTAAAATTTTCACGGGACATAGCAGTGTAGTCACATCAGTCGCTTTTAGTCCCAATGGTCAAACCGTAGTGAGTGGTAGTTCTGACAAAACGGTGAAGTTGTGGGATGTTAGCACGGGTAGCTGTGCAAGAACCTTCATCGGACATAGTGATCGCGTAGAGTCCGTTACCTATGCGCTACGCGCAGGCTACGCCAACAGTCCAGATGGTCAAATAGTAGTGAGTGGTAGTTTGGACCGTACAATTCGGTTTTGGGATTGTCAAACAGGCAAATGTTTCAAAACTTACACCGGATATAAATGCAACAGTTGTGTATTAGCAGTTCCTTTTAGTCCCTGCGGTAAGCTCTTAGCTAGTGGCAACATTGACACTACACTGAGGCTGTGGGATGTCAATACTGGCAGTTGCGTGAGAACGCTCACGGGACATACTAAAGCAGTCATAGGAGTCGCATTTAGTCCCGATGGTAAAACAATCGCTAGTGGGGGTGCTGACAAAAGGGTGAAGTTATGGAATGTCAATACGGGCAAGTGCATAAAAACGTTCACAGGACATACTGATTGGGTATATGGAGTCGCATTTAGTCCCGATGGTAAAACTTTAGCCAGTAGCGGTTTTGACCAGAGCATCAGGTTCTGGGATTGTCAAACGGGTCAATGTTTCCGAACTTGTACCGAACCTAGCAATTCCATATTTTTCCTCTCCACATTTTTCGTCATTTTCAGTCCCAGCAGTAAAACCCTAGCCAGTAGCAGTTTTGACTGTGTAAAACTATGGGATGTCAGCACTGGCAGTTGCTTAAAAACCTTCACTGGACATTCAAATAAAGTATCTTGGGTTGCCTTTAGTCCGGATGGTCAAATCGTAGCTAGTGCTAGTGCCGATCAAACGTTGAAGTTGTGGGATGTCAATACGGGTAACTGCATCAAAACATTGACTGGGCATACCAATTGGGTATGGTCAGTTGCCTTTAGCCCAGACGGAAAAACCTTGGTTAGTGGTAGTTGCGATCAAACGGTGAGGCTATGGGATGTCAGCACTGGAAGATGTATCAGAACTCTCACCGGACATACCCGTGAAATCTACTCAGTCAGTTTTAGTCCGGCTGGTCAAACTGTAGCAAGTGGCTGTGCTGATGAAACGGCAAGGCTGTGGGATGTCAATACGGGTGAGTGCCTAAAAATACTGAAAGCACCCCGACTCTACGAAGGCATGAATATCACTGGGGTTACAGGTTTAACCCAAGCACAGAAAGCCACGCTGAAAGCTCTCGGCGCGGTAGAAAATAGAGAATGAGTTGGGCGCGATCGCAGTGACCCCAGAGGGGGTAAAAAAGTCTCCTAGGGGGACTTAGACATTTTCTAACCCCTTTACGTCCTTGAAGCCGCCCTCCATCTAGCAGCAGAACTATCCCGGCCCTTATCACTCAATCGGCACAGATTCGACTTCCACCGTCTTGGCACTGGGGGTAGCACTGTCGGCGGCAACCGTTGCCTCTTGACGAGATTTTACTTTGTCAATCAGTAATTGGGAAACTTCAGAAACTAACAGGGTCAAAACCGCGATATCATCAATTTGCCCAATAATGGGGATAAAGTCCGGGGCGATATCAATGGGACTAAAAATGTAAAGTAGCGTCCCCAAAATGATCCACCAACGGTACTTGGGATTGCGAAGAGTGTTGCGATACCAGTTATAAAGTGATTGGATAGAGAAATTGCTCATTTATGTTACCCCTACAGATACCCTCATCTTGCCAGATTCCCCAGCAACCGATCGTGTGGAAAACCCTCCTGTTTTGGTTCAGAATTTACCCCAGTCTTGCCCTGAACCCTCTACAGAAGTGCCATAGCGCATCTCTAATGTAGAGACAATTCAATTAGTGCCACGTTCTTATCCCGAACTATCCAACTGACCAGCAAAAATAAGGTCAACCTCTTTGCAAGTGACAGGAAGTCCCTAAAATTGGAGTGGCTGGCACTCAGCAAAGACTATCGTGCTTGGCAATCAAGGGAGGTTAATAACAAACTGTGGATATTGTCGAAATTATTGAAAAAGGCGGGATAGCGATGTGGCCCCTGTTGGCTCTGTCGATTCTCGCTGTCGGTACAATCTTCGAGCGCCTCTGGTTTTGGACTGGCATCTTGATGAGGGAAAAACAATTGGTCAATCGCGTCCTGGATGCGGCAACCAGCAACTGGCAAGTGGCTAGAGACGTGGCACTTAGAGCACGGCGACAACCCATGGGGCGCTATTTGTACGCACCCTTAAGACTTACAGACCCCGACCCAGAAGTGTTTCGACTCGCTTTAGAAGCAGCAGCGGACGATGAGTTAGCCTCCATGCGGCGGGGGGACAAGCTGTTAGAAGCTGTTATCGCTTTGTCACCTTTGTTGGGATTGCTAGGGACGGTTTTGGGCTTAATTAACTCCTTAGGCTCAATTCGGATTAGCGATTTGGGAACCGCTTCCACCGCTGGAGTAACCTTGGGAATTGGAGAAGCCCTCATTAGCACGGCAACGGGGCTGATTATCGCTATTACCAGTCTGGCGTTTTACCGACTCTTTCAAGCATTTTGGTTCAACCAAGTCAAGCTTTTCCGGAAAGCGGGGAGTGAGTTGGAGTTGCTCTATCGGCAAGATTGGTTACAAGGGGAAGATATCCTCGACGATTCCATGAACGCACTGCCAGAGTCCAACAACACAGCAGACGTTCCTGACACCCCCGAAACCAGCCATCACTCTAGTCATTAATCTCTGCTGATGGACTCGCTAAAATCGGAAGCAATATCGTGATCTTCACTCAAGCTAGCTTTTATGACAGTACTGCCCCAGGAAAGGAATAGAAAAACTCGTTCAGCTTATTTGCCAGCGCTACCCCGCCCTCTGAGACTGCGCATGGACGCAACCTCTGAAGACGTGCGGATTGAGCTTATTCCTCTAATTGATGTCATTTTCTGTATTCTGACATTTTTTATCTTGGCAGCAGTGGGCTTGTCACGCCAGCAGGCAATTAGTGTTGATTTGCCCAAAGCTGCTACTGGCACACCTCAAGGTCAGCAGATTTTAATGGTCAGTCTCGATGAGTTAGGTCAAGTTTATGTAGAAAAAGACCCAGTGATAACTCGAGAGGATTTCATTCAAAAACTTCGAGATTATCGGCAAAAGAATCCTCAGGGGACAATGGCGCTATACGCTTCTCCCAATGCCAGTTATAACGAAGTTGTGCAAGTATTGGATCTGTTGCGAGAAGTAGGCGGTGCTCGCGTAGCCCTAGCCACTTCACCCGGAGAAAATCCCCAAGTTTCCCCCGATATTAATCCTTACGGTATGCCACCAGGAACCGGCGTTCCCGGCTTCATCCCCCTCCCAGGTCAAACTCTTCCAGGACAGATTCCCGGAAATCCAGATGGTACGTTCAATCCCTATTCCCAGCCGCAATTACCAGGAAATCTAGGACAACCAGAACTCGGTTTACCTGGAACTAGTCCAGCCAATCCAGGACAACCAGAACTCGGCTTACCTGGAACTAGTCCAGCCAATCCTGGGCAGTCTCAGCCTAAATCATCTGGCACCAACTCGAACACTCCCCAACCCTCGTCGCCAAACGCAGAAAGCAAGCCGAGTAGTTCCCCAGTGCCAAATTCTGGTGCCACAACAACTCCTAAACAGGATAGTGCTGCTCCTCAAAACAATACAGACGAAGGGGAATCAGATTCTTGAAAGGCATAAACAGTTGCTTTATCGACAGCAGGTTGATGTAAAGTAAACCCAAACCCCAATCCTGTCCCCTACTCCAAGTAAAAAACAACCCTTAATAAGGAGAGTTTGCCGATGCCAAGTCCCGATAGCTTCACAGAAGTGACTTTTCATTACATCAATGGTGAGACGGAATCCTTCGAGTTCCCCGTCACTCCAGAAGCCTTCCAGGAACAACTGCCAGTTTTACTCAGTCAGCCTTGCTGGACTCTGAATTTGTTCGATCAAACTGTTTTGATTTTTACCGCTCAGGTAATCAAGGTGGAAGTGAAGCCTCCTCTAACCGAACTCCAAGGACAAGGTATCTTTACCGATGCCCAGCGCGTGACTGCACTAACCCGTGGTGCCAAAGTTTAGACTAGCCCTTAGCCCCCAGTTTTATGTCTACCGTTAGTTTGATTCGTGCAAATTCTTACGACCAACAGCAACTGCGAACTTCATTAGAAACCCTGCTGGAACCGTTGGGAGGGATGGGGGCGTTTGTCAAAAAAAGCGATCGCGTTTTGCTCAAACCCAACCTGCTCACGGCTGGGCGTCCGGGTAAAGAATGCATTACTCGTCCTGAAGTTGTTTACTGCGTAGCGCAGCTAGTACGGGAGGTTGGGGGGCAACCCTTTTTGGGAGATAGCCCAGCCTTTGGCACTGCCAAAGGAGTTGCACAGGCAAATGGCTACCTGCCTCTGATTGAAGACCTCAACTTACCCATTGTCGAATTCCACGGTCAGCGCTACGAAACTGAAAGCCCCAACTTTAACCACCTGCGGCTCTCCAAAGAAGCCATGCATGCTGATGTCGTCATCAATCTGCCGAAGGTCAAATCTCACACGCAGTTAACCCTAACCCTAGGTGTTAAGAACTTGTTTGGCTGCGTTCCCGGTAAAATGAAAGCGTGGTGGCACATGGAAGCCGGTAAAGATGCCCAGCGCTTTGGGGAGATGTTGGTAGAAACAGCACGAGCGATTAATCCAGACTTAACGATTTTAGACGGCATCGTCGGTCATCAAGGCAATGGACCCAGTGGTGGAGAACCGCGATCGCTTAATATCCTAGCAGCCTCTGTAGATGTATTTGCTCTCGATCGTTCTTTAGTAGAAATTCTTAACGTTGACCCAACTCAGGTGCCAACTGTGGCGGCAGCCATGAAATTAGGTTTGAGTTCCCCTCTCGACGCTATTACCTTTCCCCTGCTGCAACCTGAAGAGTTAAAGGTACTCGACTGGAAACTACCGGATGCCCTGATGCCCATTGATTTCGGTATGCCCCGCCTGATGCGGTCTACCTTCAAACATCTCTACATTCGCTTTATTAAAGAGCCAACTGGTACTAACGCCCGACGGTAAGTAGTCTAAGTTGCCTTTTTTGTTGTTTTTGCCACATTTATCTTAAATTTTTGCTTTTTTTACACTTACAAAACCTAGATTTTGTAAATCCTGCTACAACCCGATTGGAAATTAGCAACGTAAGCTGATACTACCCTCCGATTGCTTAACAATACCGTCCTCTTCTTTAGAGGCGGTTTTTGTGTTTTGGGGTTTGTAGATTTACGATAGGTTGCCTAGGTTGAGGTACATTTAGTTTTTCCCCACTCCCGTTCGGACTTCGGCGTGACCCTTCGACAGGTCTTACCCTGAGCTTGCCGAAGGGCTCAGGGCGGAGACGTTCAGTGTTCACTGAGGCTTCTCGAAGTGTCGAACGCTGACGCTCACGGCAAAAGCCTACTCCCCACTCCCCACTCCCCACTCCCTACTCCCCACTCCCTAAAGCTTTGTACTTCAACAGATAGAAAAACCCTATATTAGGGATTGAGTATTTATTGAAACAATGTTAAATCTATCTTGAGTCAGTTGTTTTTTTTAATTGTGTTACTGCCCATCAAACTTAAATTTTTTTGGAGATTGTTGGCTAGGAGACAATCAGCAGCAAATAAATTGCTAAAATAGAAGTATAGGGTTTAAATTAACTCTATAGTATCAATTTCTCATTCGCTCGCGTTTGAACTGCAACTTATTTATGGAATCCAGTAGTCCGTCTGCCAACTCTTCTGATCCCCATCCCCATAGGTGGGCAGAAATTCTAGGCACGGTAATTGCTCTTTTGACACTGACCTTACCTTTGTTTGTCATTGCTTACTACTCTTCAAGCCGTAGCCTTGACACCTTGCTAAACACCAGCTACTCGCTGCCTGGGTCAGAAAAACAGCCTCAAAGAATTTTAAATAGCAAAATAATCATGGATTGATTAACGGCAGACTCGTTAGACTTTGATCACTCAGCAATGATGATTGTACCGAGTATCCTGTACGCAGTAAGCTGTTGTGCAATCCAATCTAGCGGCACACAATTATGGGCTTAGTGCTGGGAGTATGCCACAATGCTACACGGGGGTTGGTTAGCGTCTGTGATAGGCGTTTAACTGCTATAGCCTTGTGTTTGATGGCAAGTTCCCCCCAATCTGCTGTGTCGCTTAAGAATTGGTCATGGATTTATCACGCATTCCGGCTCAACCCAAATCGGGACTGATCAACGTTTTGATTGAAATTCCAGCGGGTAGCAAGAACAAGTACGAGTTTGACAAAGACTTGCAAGCCTTTGCTTTAGATCGGGTACTCTATGCTTCTGTACAGTATCCTTACGACTACGGTTTCATCCCCAATACCCTAGCCGATGATGGCGATCCCCTAGACGGTATGGTATTGATGGATCAGCCAACATTTCCGGGATGTGTCATTGCTGCCCGACCGATTGGGATGCTAGAGATGATTGACGGCGGCGATCGGGATGAAAAAATTCTTTGCGTTCCTGACAAAGATCCGCGCTATGCTGAAGTCAAGTCACTCAACGATGTTGCCCCGCATCGGTTAGAGGAAATTGCAGAATTTTTCAGAACTTATAAAAATTTAGAAAAGAAAGTCACTGAAATTCTCGGTTGGCAAGATGTCGCTCAGGTGAAGCCCTTGGTGGAAAAATGTATTGAAGCCGGTCGCAAAATCGGACGGTAATTTAGGATAAACTGACACTTTACACCAATCTGAACAAGCCGATTTTAGTTAGGGTGGGCAAGATTTATAAAGCTGAAGTGCTTATACTATCATCTATTTACTCTTGCCCACCTTAGGGTATCTTGGGGTTTATTGCTAATGTCCTAAGATCTTCGGTAAAGCAGTTCGGGGGCAAGCTAGAGGAGAGCCAAGGCTTTCACCCTTTCCAGAGCGTCAATCTTTTGAGCATGGGGAGAATAATAGAGTTAGCCTAGGGATACCTGTATTTGATTTTGCCCCCGTTGCCCCCCTGTGACAGAACTCACAAGTCAACGAACACAAGAGGGCTAAGATAGATAGACCTCTCAAAGCTTCCTGATTGGGAAAGAGATGCTAGAAAATTAAATGTAGGGAAAACTACTAAATCAATCGTTTGTTTTTGTACTTCCTTACCCTCGCTGATTTCTTCTAAGATAGGCAAGATTAGATCCTTTGAACACCAAAGTCTCTGTCACCTCCCTACCGTTAACTCTCCCATCTGAGTATCATATAGTGGAAATTTGTCGGTGTGAAGCGTTGCAAAGGGCAGCTAACCGAATTGAAAGATGCCAGGTTTCGATCCAGCGTCATCAATCCCACGCACATCTAATGTCATAGCCAACATGGTAACTGGCCCTACCGCTAATTTTGTAGTCCAATTTTGGGGCGTTCGAGGTCAAATTTCGGCTCCAGGGAAAGAAACATTGCGCTATGGTGGCAACACCTCCTGTGTGGAAATGCGCATTGGTGAAAAACGCCTGATTTTTGATGGTGGCAGTGGTTTGCGGGTATTGGGCAATCATTTGCTCACCCAAATGCCAGTAGAAGCCTATATGTTCTTTACCCATTGCCATTGGGACAGCATCCAAGGCTTTCCCTTTTTTACGCCCGCCTTTATTCCAGGAAATTGTTTTCACATTTACGGAGCAGCCGCATCCAACGGTGCATCCATCGAACATCGTCTAGGCTCCCAAATGCTGGCTCCCAATTTCCCGGTTCCCATGCAGGTGATGCAGTCAGAGCTGAAGTTTTACGAACTAAGCTCTGGCAATCAAGTCAAGATGGATGAGGTAATTGTTGAAGCCGCCTTGCTCAACGACTCATCCCGCTCAATGGGCTATCGAGTAACCTGGCAGGGGCATTCTGTCGTTTATGCGATCGCACGTTCTCATTATCGCGATCGCATTGACCAAAATCTGCTACACTTAGCCCGTCAAGCTGATTTACTGATATTAGATGCTCCCTGTGACATCTCCTCAGATGAATCCCTCAAATCGTCCCCCTTAGGTTGGCAAGATGAACTCTGGCAGACGGGTATTGCGACGGCGAAAACGGCTGGAGTTAAGCGCGTCGTCCTATCTCATTACAATCCCAACCACAACGATGACTTCCTCGAGTGGGTTGAAGCGCAAGTTCAGTCAGTCTCTCCCAATAACTTACTGGCTCGTGAGGGCATGATTCTGTCAGTCTGTTGAGTGACAAAACTGGGAGCTTTCCCTAGCCAAACCTCTAAAAATTGACGAAAAAAGTCGGAAGTGCTGTAATCAGAAAACAATGGACTCTTAAAAAAAATATTGATCAATAACCCCTAAAGGACAAAAAACAAAAATTGTTCACTATTCAAATCCCATTCCTCCAAGGATAGGGTAATTTTCTATTTCATATTTTATCCTACGCTCGACCCGTGATTTTTGATTAACAAAACTGCTGAAATCCGATAATTCCTGGCAGGTTTGTCGCTCTTATGATTCAGAGGGCTTCACTATCCCCTTCAGTAAGTTAAACCCTTCGCGCACTGAATGAATAGCATAACTCGTGTAGCCAAACCAGTTCGACTGCCCCTCGCTACCCTTGGAGCTTTGTTGGCAACCTTATGGCTAAGTACACCGACAAAAGCTGAAATCGTCCTAGCTAGCGCACAACCCCCATCAACAGACGGGCAAGAACCAACTTCAACCCCTCTAGGGACTGAGATAGAACTCACTGAGCGGACAACACCCCAAACCCGACAAGCAATTCCTGCCCAGGAACTGGAGACTGGGGATTTAGACGGAGTGGCGCTTAACCCAACAAAATCCTCTCCCCTTCACTCACCTGCCTCTCTAGAACTGGATTTCCAAGCCCATTCCTCTCAAACTGGCAGCACTCATGCCAGCCATGCCCATCCCTTCCAGCCTCTCGCTCAAATCCCCGATAGCATTAAGCCGAATACCATCCCTCCAAACCAACCCCTGCC
>NZ_JADEWY010000148.1 GCF_015207375.1 Coleofasciculus sp. LEGE 07092
TTACACAACAAGCAATGGCCCAAATCGAAGAGCAGATTTACCGCTTACCAACTTTGAAAAAATGGTTCGTTGAAATCTTTTGTCGAAGTGACTAAAGTTTTGGATCATTTTTTAGTTGGAATACTCTAAGTCTGCTACCAAACGACTCATCTGATTGGTAGCAGAAGCGATCGCTGTTAACTTCTCGACATCTGCTGGATGAATGCGTTCTGGATGCGTCTGCATCACCTCTACCGAAGTTTTGATTGCCGTCAGGGGACTACGCAACTCATGGGAGGCATCTGCTGTAAACTGCTTTAACTGCCTAAAACTTCGCTCAATAGGCTTCAGGGATTGCTTAGTTAGCCACATACCGCCAACTCCCATCAAACCCAACGCAATCATTCCCCCCAAGCTCAATCCCCAGCGCAGACGAGTCAGGATAGCTTCCATCGATGCTGTGGACTCGCTAGCGCGGACGTACCCTTCTAACTGTCGCCTATGATGGCTGTAACTGTAGGCTGGAATGGTCAGAGTGCGAATCTGCCCCTGTTGTATCGTCTGAAAACCTACTGCAATTGGCATCGTCGGGGCAAGGGTTCCAGATATTGCCAACCGCTTTTGGTTAGCCTCAAACCATTCCACACTTTGATCGGGTTTGCCTAAATTCTGCCAAGGAATATCAAGATCGCCGTCTTCATCCAATGAGCGGTAGGCTGTTTTGGTAACAGCACCGTTATCCTGCTTAATCGCCACCAAACTATGAGCAGCAGCTTGGGCTAACGTGACTAAACGATTATCCAATTGGTGATAGAGACTGCGGGTAAAAAACTGATACACCACCCCATCGGATATTATCCGAATCGCCACCATCACCAGCAAGTAAGAACCCAACAAACGCCAGCGCAAGGCTTGAAACTGTGGACTAACAACGTTTTTAGTTTTAGGCTTGCCATTCATCCTTTGAACTAATCACTAATTTTGTTTGAGCCGATAACCCAACCCATAAACCGTCTGGATTAAATCGGGCGGCGCTCCGGCTATTCTCAGTTTCTTCCGCAAATCCTTAATATGAACCTTAACGGCATCCTCTCCTGGCGGATCATCAAACGACCAAAGGCGATCCAAAATAATGCTACGGCTCAAGACACGATTACTATTTCGCAGGAATAATTCTAGTAGAGCATACTCCTTAGGCGTTAGGTGCAACGGTTGCCCTGCATAGGTAACTTCACAGCTACTTGGATTGAGACTCAGCCGTTCCCATTCTAAAATTGGCGGTATTGTGGAACTCCCCCGGCGCAACAAGGCACGAATGCGAGCGGTTAATTCTGGCAAATCAAATGGTTTAACCACATAATCATCCGCACCAGCATCTAACCCCATTACCTTATCACTGCTGGTGTCTTTGGCTGTGAGCATCAGTACGGGCGTCATCTTACCGGAGCGACGCAACCGCTGACAAAGACTAATCCCATCCAGTTTTGGTAGCATAATATCTATCGCTCTTTGAAAAAAAATCACCCCTTGATTCCGCTTAAAAAAACATTACGAAAAATACTTGTTTTGTATGATATGAAGAGGGCAAAGATGGCTATAGAGATCAGAAAAAACCAACCTGAGGCAAAAGAATTCAACCAACACCAGCAAGTAACACAAATACTGAGCTTGGTAACGCTTAAAATTCGTCAATCTTTAAAGTTGGACGAAATACTTCAAACCACTGTTACAGAAGTGCAACATTTGCTTCAGGCAGACCGAGTTTTAATCTTTCGGCTTTCATCAGATGGTACTGGAAGTGCCGTGACAGAGGAAGTTGTCCCTGAGTGGTCTGCCATTCTCGGAAAGAGGTTTAAACCTGAGGTATTTCCCCAGGAGTATCATCAATTGTATGCTAGGGGACGAATTCGGGCGATTGATGATGTCAAAAACGCTGACATTGCCCCTTGCCTGGTTGAATTTCTGCAACAGTTTGGGGTGAAGGCGAAAGTCGTGGTGCCAATTCTTCACAAGGAAAACCTCTGGGGTTTGCTAGTTGCTCATCAGTGCGCCAGCCCACGACAGTGGTCGAGTTTTGAGATTAAACTTTTGCAACAACTGGCTGATCAACTTAGCATTGCCCTAGCCCAAGCTCACTATCAAGAACACTTAGAAGAATTAGTAACAGAGCGCACGGCTGAACTCACACAGACTTTAGAGCAGCTTCACCAGGAAATAACCGAGCGCCAAAAAGCCGAAGAACTTCTCTACCTACGCGAACAACAATTCAGAGCCTTAGTAGAAAATTCACCGGACTTGATAGCGCGGTTTGATACCCAATTCCGACACGTCTACGTCAATCCAGCCGTCGAAAAAAACACGGGAATTCCTAAACAAACATTTATCGGCAAAACCAATCAGGAGTTGGGAATGCCACAGGATCTAGTTGCTTATTGGCACGAGACTCTCTCTGAGGTATTAATGACTAAGGGTGAACGAACGATTGAATTTGACTTTGCTGCACCCAACGGCAGAAAGTCTTATCAATCTCGCATTGTTCCAGAGTTTGCATCTGACGGAACAATCGCGTCTTTGTTAAGCGTCACCCATGACATTAGCGAACGCAAGCAGACGGTTGAGGAACTACAGCGAAGCGAAACCAGATTTCGAGAACTCGCCCAACGGGAAGCAATTCTCAACCAACTTGCCAGTCAGATTCGTCGCTCCCTCGACCTCAATACTATTCTAGAAACGGCGGTTCACGAAATTCGCAACTTCCTGCAAATTGATCGCTGTTTCTTCCTTTGGTACAGACCCGACTCAGAAAAACCGGTTTGGGAGGTGGTTCAGGAAGCCAAAGCGGAAACCTTTCCCAGCCTTATCGGTTACTCGGTTCCTGTTACCGCCTTTGGTCCGATTACAACCCGCGTTTTTAACAAGGAAATTACTCGTGTAGATAGTGCCAGGTTATTAACCGATCCCGCAGAGCAACGATTTTTCTTCAGTATCGGTTATACGGCTCTGTTGGCACTGCCAATTCACACCCCATCTGGTCAAATTGGTGTGGTTAGCTGCGGTCATTCTAGCGGTTCGCGTCCTTGGCGGAAAGAAGAAGTCGGATTACTCCAAGCCGTCGCCGATCAATTAGCGATCGCTATCGAACAATCTCAATTATTGCATCAAAGCCGCCATGCCGCTCAAGCAGCGCGAGAGCAAGCCACCCAACTCGAACAAGCTTTCCGTGAACTCCAACAGACTCAAACCCAACTGATTCAGAGCGAAAAAATGTCAAGTTTGGGACAGCTCGTAGCTGGGGTTGCTCATGAAATTAACAACCCGATTAACTTCATTTACGGCAATCTCACCCACGTCAACCAATACACTCTTAACTTACTCAGCCTGATTAAACTCTATCAAGACTACTACTCTAAAAATATACCTGAAATTCAAGTAGCTGAACAGGAAATTGACTTAGAGTTTATCCAAGAAGATTTACCCAAAATTTTGTCATCTATGAAAATTGGGGTAGAGCGCATCCGCCATATTGTCTTGTCATTGCGTAACTTCTCGCGGGTAGACAAAGGCGAGATGAAATGGGTAGACATTCATGAAGAAATAGAGAATACATTTCAGGTTATCTCTCACCGCCTAAAATCAAAAGATCCAGAAGTTCCCGATATTCAAATTCTAAAAGATTACGACAATTTACCTAAAATAGAGTGCTATGGCAGACAACTCAATCAAGTTTTCATGAATATCCTCTCGAATGCGATTGATGCCATAGAGGAGTACAGGAGAGAAATTTCTCCAGAAGCTACTAAAAGCTATCATGGAACTATTTTTATTTGTACAGAGATTGTGCCTGAGTCCAATCAAGTCATTCTGCTGATCGGCGACAATGGCATCGGTATGACACCGGACGTATGCCGTCGGTTATTTGATCCGTTCTTTACCACGAAACCTGTTGGTTCTGGAACGGGTTTGGGAATGTCTATTAGCTACAAAGTTATTGTTGATGAACACGGCGGTCAATTACAGTGTATCTCTGCACCGAGTCTGGGTACAGCGTTTTTAATTCATCTCCCTATTCGGACGGAGTTAGGGTCAAAAGCTTTATAAGTAGATCGGCACAATTAAACTTAACGGGTGAGGATCGTCATTTGTCCTTAGTCAGGGTGAAAGGCATCTTTACATTTGGCAACATAGTTCGGTTTATTCCCACCTACCTACTTAGGGGCTAACAAAAGAGCCAATCTGATATGCTAAATATGCAGTACTAAACGTAAAACTAGAGAAACACCTTATCCGGTGCCAAGCATTTGTTCTGTACAACTTCCTCTATGCAAAAAACTCGTTTCACTACTCTTATTGATAGTAGTCAAAAAAAGATTTGGCAGTGGTTGCGCCTTTCTTGGCAGTGGTTATCTTGTTTAATCATTAGTGCGCTATTGGGTTTTTTTTGTGCAACAATCATTACCGGCACACTTGCCCAAGTTGGTGAATGGGACATATTAGGTGCTGGAGCTACGTTTCTGTTCGCGGAAATCGTTAGCTGGAGTGTTTATAGTCGTAACTTACAACAGCTCCAGGTTCGTTCGGGTTCTCCCAAGCCTTTAATATTCTTTTTAATGGAAGTCCTGAACTCGTTTAAACTTGGCTTGACTTTTAACCTCTTTTTGGAGGCATTCAGAATTGCCTCGTAATCCTTTTTAGTCAAGGTAATTTATAGCTGGCAACCCGCATCATCAGTTCCCCCTCTCTAGGATTGCGGCTGAAGATGAATGCTCCCTCCTCAGTTTCGCCACTGGCGAGAAAGTCAATATGCTGTTCGCCGTCTTCTTCAACCTCGCCGTTGATACGCAGTTCAGCAATCACTTGAACTAACTCAGCCGTTTGCCCCCCCGTATTCGTAACCGTAAACGGCACGTAGAACTGCCCGGAAGCTTGGCGAATCTCAGATTCAGATGTCACCGACAACACAGGGGGACGCTCTTTTTGGGTAAACCATTGGTAAATAACTAGTCCAACAATAGCAGTCAGAATGGACAACGCAATGCCAAAGCTGATCCACTCAGCAGGCGATCGCTGCGGCTTTTGTTCAACTTGAGGGACTGATTCATCGGTATCGTTCATATAGCAAGGCGTCCTGCCGCGCCGCCGATTGTTGCGGGAAGCCCCAGAACGATACTGTAACTCAACCACATTGTCCAAGGGTCGCTAAAACTCAGCTTCTGGAAAAATAACAACATCAATACAGTCGCAAAAAGAGAGACTAGATAGGAAATAACAGTCTCACTTAAAGGGCGCTGGAAAAGCCCTTGTTGTTGTCGGCGTTTTTCCTGAGTCGTAAAGCCAGCCTCAAAGACGATGCCATAGGAAATTAAGAGTGATGCAATGATAATAGCGAAAAGCCACGGGGGTGATGCAGAGGCAGTTAACATGGGAACTTCGTCAGTCGGGGCAATGTTAAAGGCAATAATCATTGCACCAATTAACGTAGCACCGATATCGGCAAGGGTACCGTCCGCTGTTGGTTGGTTTCTCTGATAAGTTGGAACAGCATGGTTATGGGAATTTTGATCATTTGACGACGACCAGCGATCGCCGCTTAAAACAGCATGAGCCAAAGCTCCCCCCAAGGAAAAGGGGACGCTTTCCAGGATTAGCTTACCTAACGCTTCGTTTAACGGCGTTCCCAGTTGAATTTCATGCAACAAAACCAATATCACGGTAGCGCAGATGATCGCAATTGCCAGAGTCACAACACTATCCATTAATGTATCGAGGAAATCTTCTCTAGGAGTTTGGCGAAAACCCTCAACCCGATTGAGAAGGAAAACTACCACAAAGCTAATGACAAGGATGCCCAACATTACACGTGGAGAGGTTTGAGAGCCAATCCACCAGACTTCCATCGTATACAACAGTGGAATTCCAAACAAGAAGCCACCGGACGCGGCACGAATAATATCATCTCGTTCTTTTGAACAGGTACTGGGGCGCTGGCGTTGGCGAGTACGTTTGACCATACCGATGAATTATGAAGACGTAGTATGCTACGTCTCTACAGGGTTTAAAATCTTATACTAATTTTCATTCCTTTTAATAAACCCCCTAGATACCTCATCCATGGGAGTATAGGTGGGGAATAAAGCGGGGCGGGGTAGTTTACTTTCACTTTCACAACTTGGGAATGCTCAATTACTTATTTCGATTAGGGAAATCTCTCAGCTTGTTGCTTTTGTTAGTAGACGTGCAGCTAGCTGTCCGGCAAAAGGCGGTGGCGGAGCAAGTTCCTGCACTGACGGCAGTAGAGGAAGTGTCAGAGGCTTCTGGGAAACTTTGCCCTACTAATTTGCCGCAAGCTATTGAAGCGATCGCTAATCGCGCCGAATTCCGTTACTCTCGTTGGGGTATCTTAATCCAACCCTTATTTTCTAACACGACTCTCTACAGCCACGATGCCGATCGCTACTTTATCCCGGCATCGAATGTAAAATTGCTCACCACTGCTGCGGCTTTATACCGATTGGGTTCTGACTTTCGGATTCGGACATCCGTTTACGGTGCGGATACGGGTGCTGATATCACAACGCTGCGGGTAATAGGGCGCGGTGATCCTAGCTTGAGCGACGAACAATTGAAAGACTTGGCACAACAGCTCAAAAGTCATGGAATTCGTCGAGTTGAACAGCTTATTGTAGACGATAGTTACTTCAGCGAACCTACCATTAACCCCTCCTGGGAATGGGAAGACATCAATGCATACTATGGCACGGCTGTCAATAGCTCGATTCTCAATCAAAATGCGGCATTACTGACTTTATCGCCCCAACAAATAGGACGCCCTCTGAATGTTACTTGGGCAGATCCTGTCGCGGGGAGGCAGTGGCAGTTGGAAAATAATACAGTTACCTCTAATACCTCTGAGACAGGCTCGTCAGAGTCTGTTGAGATTTCTGGCGTTTTTGGAAAACCCCTATTGCGAATTCAAGGTCAATTAGGGGTGGATGCTGAACCGATGCTTACGGCTGTTGCGATTCCCGATCCCACAGACTATTTTTTACAGCACGTTCGCAATGCTCTAGCTGCTGAAGAAATTGTAGTAGTACGGGCGTCTGTAGTATCTGATTTTAATTCTAATGGCGAACCGGAATTGGCAGTTGTGGAATCGCCAACCCTTGCCACTCTTTTAATGGAAACCAATCAGCAGAGTAATAATTTATATGCTGAGGCGTTATTGCGATCGCTCGGTGCTGCGCAACCCGTTGCTGGAGAATCTACAGCAGAGGCAGGATTGCAACAGGTTAAAGCTATTTTAACGGAGTTAGGGGTTGACCCCGAAGGCTACGTTTTAGCAGATGGTTCTGGGTTATCTCGTCACAATCTGGTGAGTCCAACCACCCTCGTGCAAACGCTTCAGGCAATGGCAAAAACACCAGTAGCAGATGTCTACAGAGCCTCTTTATCGGTTTCTGGTGTAAGTGGTACTCTCCAACGGCGCTTTAAGAATACATCGGCTCAAGGTATCGTACAAGCGAAAACTGGAACGATGAGTGGTGTTTCAACTCTTTCTGGGTATGTGAAAGTTCCAGGTTATCAACCGTTGGTTTTTAGCATTATGGTAAATCAATCAAACCAGCCAGTTACGACGATTCGTCAGGCAATGGATGAAATTGTGGTGCTGCTGACTCGTCTGCGATCGTGCTGACCTTAACTGACATCTTGCACAGTTCGGCTGATGCTCACGGACGTTCGGCAAGCGATCGCTCTATTGCCCATGAGGTTTTACTTTCATCCGTTGACTGCGATTTTTATTTTCCCAGAGTGACAGAAGAGGGGTATAGCGTTTCCTCAGACTCCGACGCTCCAACTCTGATACGGTCTTCTGGGGTTTTTGTAAAATCCTCAGAATAGTCTCTCTTTTCACATCTAGCACCGATTTGCTCATAAACTTCATAAGGTTTATCGGGGTCAGGAGGTTGACATCTTGGATCGGGTGTTGGTATCCACTGAAAGTAGCTATTCATCTCCATGTCATAAACAGACAAAAAAAGCAATCCCGAGCCGAGGAACAGCCATAAAGCAAAAGGATATGCTGTTTTTAGCTCTGGATTCTTTTGCCAGAATCGCCAGTCTCCTCTCCCTTTTTTGAGGTCTTTTGAGCGATTGACTCTTGATGGTGGCTGCATTTAGTTGTATTTTATTGAGTTGTGCAGGTTTTAAAGTTGGTTTTTGTAGACTTGGTTTGTGTATCGTGGGTGCTCTAGTTTGTTAGCGTAGAATTGCTTTCTTAGGAATGCTCCCGTGAAACTGCGATGTATTACTGACTTCTCAAATTTTAGTTCTTTTGTTACAGCACTTATTTAAAGTTTCGGTAAAGAAAGTTTTACTTGATAAAGCCGGAAATCTTAAAGCCAATTTTAATTTAATGGGTCTAATGTCCCCAATACCAAAAACCCCGCTTCACAGACGGGGTGTTATCGTTCCTAAAATTTTCCCAAGCGATTAGTCGCGTAGAAGTCGTGATATTCCACGTAAAAATTGCCACTTCGGACTTCTCTGCGAATGGGTTTACCCGTCCAGATTTCTACAGAAACCCAATCGCCGCCTTGTTTGAGTTGGAAATTTTGTCCTACTGGTACTAGGTCATCAAAGATAATTGACCAGTGTGGCGGCGAAATTTCCCAAGCTTGAGGCGGTATTCTGCCTTCCTGTTTACGACCACGATCATAAATGGGAATAATGGCTTGGGGACTGAAAATTACCCGCGTTACGATTGGGTTGACACATCGACCCTCAGTGCGAACAAACTCAATAACACTATCCCAGTCGTAAAGAGGTTGCCTGTCGCCGACTTCCCAATCATCTTCAGCGATGCAAATGGCTCCCATCAACCATACCAACTTTGACATAATTCGCACGACACGCGGGCGATCGCGCAAGAGCACCTCGATTTCAGAGGGCATCAATCCCCGCATCTTAGGTGTCCTCCTAGGAGTCCACAGCTCCAATGATAGACTTTGATCGATAGAGACAGTAGTCAGAGTCAGATTGGGTGTTGCTTGCCTCGGTAGCAAGGCTTTAAGAAGTTCGGATTGGATAAAATCCGACATCGAACGGTGTTGGGTAAGCATATCTCTTGGCAATAACCAAAGTATCTACTAAGCTAGAAAGTTTTCTATTTAGCTAAAAAAGCCTGACTATTGGTCTTTTATAAGACAGACCAATGACGAGAATTTTAGTATGAAGGATATCGCGGTAGCGTTAAGCGATCGCTAGATTGTAAGAAATGTGATCTTTCTGGCCTGAGTTTGTAATGTAAATCACATACAGGCAGAACAGTAGGGCACCAAGCCCTAGTCCTATTTAATTCTGTGGCGATGCGGATTTGGTATAAACTGATAACTTGCACCAGGCGGGTTTTCGGGTTTACTGACAATGGTGCAAGATGTGAGTATAAACAGAATAAAGAGCTACTGTTAGATAGTAGCTCCCTACTCCCTACCTAAACCATAGAGATTCTTTTACCAGGAAGAAAATAAACAGTTTTTCTGACTCCAGAGATTAATAACCCGCTTCCTCCTCATATTCAGGAGTTTTTGTTTTTTCTGGAATGTTAACTCGTGGCGCTTTGTAAGGTTCGGGTTCTACCTTATCCTCCCAAGCATCCCCCTCAACTTCATAATCGACATACTCTTCTCGGTAATCTTTGTCATAAGGCTCCGGTTCAACATAGACAGGCTCCTGATACCGACGAGGGGACTGAGACGTATCAGTCCATTCATCACCCCAGTTATCCTCTTCGAGTTGGGCTTCAGCGTACATAGGCTCTGCTATTTGTCGCCGTAGGGGTTCAGGTTCGGGTTCTTGCCAATCGTCATCCCAAGTTTCTTCAACCGGGGTAGCCGTTTGGATGGGTTGAGCTACGGGTGTACGAATGGGAATACCCGTTCCCAATTGATTTTCCGGTCGGGCGGCAGGGATGTAGTATCCTTCCTCTTCTTCTCGTTCCCATGGGGGTCTACCAACACCGAGGCGTTCTAAAAGACCAACGGTTAGCTGAACCAGTCGTTCTTGCGCTCCTTCAAAGACAATCAATCGGTCTGGTCCACTGCTAACAATTTCTTCAATCGGCAGCTCATAGGTACTGAGAACCTGGTCAGGAATTTGGGGCAACCCTATCGAGGCAATAATAAGGGACGCCACCGTACCGTCTTCAACATTAAACTTAAAGCCCCGCACCCGACCCAACAGTTCACCCGTCTCGGTGATGACTTCGCTGTTAATCAAGCTACTGTAGGCATCAACGTCAACATCTTCAACAACGTCTTCATCTTCAACCAGAATGACATCGCCAATTTGTTGAACACTGCTCAGGAGCATATATCGTGGCAACCCAGCAATCGAGAGCAGGTTGTCTCGCAAACCTAGTGCGACAACCTCGCGTCGGTCTATATCTACTAAGAGCTCCTTGACGACCCCAAGGCGCTTACCGTTATTGCGAGTAATCACCTGAGTATTTAAAATATCGGAGCGTTGACGAATTAGTTCAGTTGTCATTATGTCTCGCAATCCTGATCTCGACTCCTGCTGGAATAGGTATTAATAATATTCAACTCTAATAATCAAAATTAATCTACCGAATCGCGCTTCGTAGATTGTAACTTCAATCCTAGGACTTGAGTATAGGCTCCCCTGGTTTGGGTAACACCGATAGGGCGTTCAGATGACTCAATTATGGGTCGGCGCAAACTCACAACAATAAATTGAGCAAGCATTGCCTGTTGTTTGACCATTCTAGCTAATCGCTCGACATTTGCCCCATCGAGGAACATATCTACTTCATCAAAAGCGTAGAATGGCGAAGGGCGATAGCGTTGTAGGGCAAAGATAAAGCTCAAGGCAGTCAGGGATTTTTCACCCTGGACATAAATTTGAGAAAGATTCCCATTATCTTAGCACTTCAGGACTTATAGCAGTGGACACATATCTTAGGACAAACTCTGGTAGAGACGTTCCGCCGGAACGTCTCTACTAAATTCATATATGTCCTAACCGTCTTGGCAGGACAATTTGCATGGCGTTGGGTCAGAGGAGCATTGATTTTATTGTAGGCGATCGCATTACGGGAGAGGTGGGGCAAAATTTGTGGCTTTGTATTTCCCAAACTCCCAGCAAAATAAGCGAACGGTGAGCAATAAGTTGCTTTTTCCAAAGAACCCTATTTTATGAATTACAGCTTCAATCCTAGGACTTGAGTATAAGCTCCCCTGGCTTGGGTAACACCAATAGTACGTTCGGAAGACTCAATCATGGGTCGGCGCAAACTCACAACAATAAATTGAGCAAGCATCGCCTCTTGTTTGATCATTCTAGCTAATCGCTCGACATTTGCCCCATCAAGGAACATATCCACTTCATCAAAAGCATAGAATGGCGAAGGGCGATAACGTTGTAAGGCAAAGATAAAACTCAAGGCAGTCAGAGATTTTTCACCCCCTGACATAGACGCTAACCGCTGCACGGGCTTACCTTTGGGGTGAGCTACCAGATTTAGCCCGCCGTTAAAGGGATCTTCAGGATCATCTAACTGTAGGTAGCCATCTCCATCGGAAAGTTCAGCAAAGATGGTTTGGAAATTTTCATTAATCGCATCAAAAGCTTCTTTGAAGGCACGGAATCTCAGGGTGGTAAAGTTCTCGACTCTGAGCAAAAGTTCAGTGCGCTCGGCTTCCAGAGTTGCTAGTTTCTCTGATAGTTCTTGTAGGCGAGTTTGAGTACGGTCGTATTCTTCTAAGGCTAGCATATTGACGGGTTCCATTGCCTGAAGGCGTTTTTGACTGTTTCGTATTTCTTTTTGCAGTTGTTCAAGTTGAGCAGCGATTGGAAAATGGGGAATGGGCGATTCTTGTGAAACGTTGCGTTCAGAGTCTTCCAAGTTTTCCTTCCCTACTAGTAGCGGAACTTCGGGTAGGGGATCGGGGAGTTCGGCTTGTTGGCTTTCGATCTGCGTTTGTAAGGTAGCGAGTTCCTGGCGTCGGGTTGACTGGGTTTCCCGAAGCTTTTGTCGTTGCCAAGATAGTTGCTGCTGCTTTAAATGCTGTTCTCGCAGGTGTTGTTCGGCGCGATCGCGTTCTTGTTTGGTTTGCCCCAATCGCTGTTCGAGTTGGGTTAATGCTGCTTGGGTTTGGGCAATTTGCTCACTTAGTACCAAAAGCTGGTTGGCAATTTCCGCTTGCTGTTGTGAGATAGACTGCTGTTGGGTTTGATAGTCGCCTATCCGCTGGTGAGCTTCGGTAATTTTCTCAGTGGTGCGCTGCTGCTGGTTGTCCAAATCTTGGAGTTGTTTCTCAGCCTCTCGGAGCGCAGATTCGCGATCGCTCAATTGAGCTTCTCTAGTTTTGATGATACTTTGAATGTGCTGCCACTCACTAGGAGTTTGAGACTCCTCCAGTTGGGCAAGTTGTTGACGCAATTCTTGCAGTTGGGCTTCTTGAGCAGGAAGCTCGCGATTTAAGATTTGCAGGCGTTCAGTGGCAGCGCTTAGTTCTTGAGTATTTTTAGCAAAAAGCGATCGCACTTGTTCCTGTTGAGCCGTCAGATTCTGAATGTCTTTGTGCAACTGTTCTAGCCGCAACTGAGTCTCCGAGCGCTTCGCCCTAGCATCGGTTAGCTCTTGAGTCTCTTGTTTTGCCACCACCGTTCCCTGTTGGAGCAATTCATCGCAGCGATTTAAAATCTGCTCGATTTCCTGAAGACGGTTTCTCAATCCCGTCATTTCCGACGATTCTACATCATCACTTGTGCCAAAATGCAACCCAGAACGGTAGCTGCTACTCCCGCCAGTCATAGCACCACTACTTTCTAAGATTTCCCCGTCTAAGGTAACGATACGGCACTGACCGAGATGAGGACGGGCAGCATTAAGGGTTTCAAAGACTACTGTATTACCGAAAACGTAGGCGAAGATAGTCTTGTAGCGAGGTTCACAGTCAATCAAGTTAACGGCGTAATCAACAAAACCTGTTGCGTAGCGCAGGGCAACGATGGGAGACAAGCGGGGCGGCTGAATTTTATTGAGGGGTAAGAATGTGGAGCGACCGGCGCGTTTTTGTTTGAGTAGCTCAATGCCAGCGGCTGCTACGCCGTCATTTTCTACGACCAAATTGCCTAAGCGTCCGCCAGCAGCAGTCTCTAGGGCAAGTTGGTAGCGGGGTTCAACGTAACCGAGTTGGGCGACTAACCCACAAACCCCTGATATGCCTGCCTGGAGAATAACTTTGGTGGCGTAGGTGCCTTGGGCTTCTTGCTGTGCCTGGTTTTGAGCTTCGAGTTTATCGAGCTGGCGTTGTTTTTCTCGTTGTTCTGATAAGAGTCGGGTTTGGGTTTGCCGTTGGATTTGCAGTTCTTGTTCGGTGGCGGCTAGGGATTGGGCGAGGGATTGAATGTGTTGAGATAATGCGGTTAATTGACCGTTTAAATCAGCCCCTTGAGTTTGTTTGGTGGCAAGTTCTGGCTCTAAGCTTTGCAGGAGTTGGGTTTGCTCTTCGGTTTGGCGACTTAGCTGGTTGTGGCGTTCTTGGAGTTGGGCTTGTTCGGTACGTTGGGGGTTAAGGATTTGCAGTAAGGTTTCGATTTGTCGGGTGAGGGCGGTTTGTTGCTGCACCCAGGTTTCAGATGCAGAAGCGATCGCATTTGCCTGTTCTCGGCTTTCGTTGAGGGCAGTTTGCGCGTTATCCCGTGCGGCACGTAGAGACGCGAGTTCTTGGGTTTCGACAAGGTGTTTTTGTGCGATTAAGTGTTGGAGGTGCTGCTCTTGGTTTTGAATGTCTTGGCGAGTTTTTTGCAGGATTGCATTGGTTTCTTGCAAGCGATCGCTTAGTTCCTGTTGCCGAGTTTGCAACTGCCGTCGTTCAGCTTCCTGGGTTGCCAGGGTTGATGCCACGGCTACTTGTTCTTCTTCGCCCAACGCTTTGACGCGGGTGTTGAGTTCGTCGAGTTGAGTAGTGGCTTGAGCGATTTGAGCGTCTAAGGTTGTGAGTTGGGAGGTAAGCTGGGTTTTTTCCCGTTCGGCTGCTTCAATTTTGCCATTGAGTTGAGATGCTTGTGCCTGGAGCGATCGCCATTTCAGAACGGCTTCCCATTGTTGCTTTTCTTGGAGTTCTGCTCTGAGTTTTTGGTATTTCTCAGCTTTGAGTCGGTCAGTAGCGAGGCGATCGCGTTGAGCAACGAGTTCTTTTTCGATGATCCGGCAACGGTCTTCTCGCTCTTTAACCTGGTTGAGAGTTTCTCTGGTCTGATTAATTTTACGATCAAAGGAGGCAACACCGGCTAGCTCATCAATGATCTGCCGTCGCTCCTTTGAGTTCATGGAAATGATACTGGTAACATCCCCTTGCAGCACCACGTTGTAGCCTTCTGGATAAACCCGCAGGCGATTGAGTTGTTCGTGCAGTTCCGTTAGGGTGCAGGATTCGCCATTGATGTAATAGGTCGAAGTGTAGGTGTCTTGCTTGGTAACTCGCAGTCGTCGGGTGACTCTCCATTCTGTCGATTTGGGATTTTGAATTTTAGATTTTGGACTATCTTGCTCCCCTGCTTCCCCAGCTCCTCCGTTCCCCTGACCCCCAG